>JBALWM010000015.1:0-20555 GCA_036960905.1 Porticoccus sp. | reverse complement strand
GCAAAACCATTAGGGCTATCCAGATCAAGTAAACCAGTATCATTATGAGCTTCAATATAACCATTAATATGACGGCTTGCGGGTGCACCATGCCAGGAGGAGATAGAAACATCTTCCAGATTAGCCCGTATCTCGACGTCTGGCACTTTGTTTTCCAAGGATAAATCCAAGTGAAGAGAATGGATATTCCCCATTGGTTGAAGCTGTTGCACAATATCAACAATGGCATCAGGGGCCAGCCTGGCTTTTACCAGTAGATCATCCAGTAATGATAAATTTATCTGGCTAACGGCCAGTGAACCATTGTCCCACTCAGCGCCCACAGCCTGGCGAAAATTAATATCGAGGGGTTCAATTTGAAGCTCACCCCAGTCAAAATCAAGCCCCTGTAGACGCAGCCCCCAGTCTTCACCCGGATGAAACCAACCTGTTATTTCAGTCTTGAAATTGGTTAAAGGCGTTACATCTTCTAGCCAGTTCAAAGGCACTTCAGCTGCAGAGACCTGACCCACCAAACTGGCTTCACCACCCGCCAGATTGATCCAAACCTCCCCTTTGATATCAGTTTCAATGTTGCCGATACGCTCAACAATCTCTGGAAACCACCCCTTAGCCAGAGCATTCAGTGAACCACTGAAATCAATACGATTGAGCTTTAGGTACCCAATGCCATCAAAGTTATTAAAATCACGATGGTCACCACGTCCCTCGGCTATCAATTCGGCAGACTGCTCCGTACCCGCCAGATTGACTACTGCCAATAACCGATGAAAATCATCACTGTTTTCCAGAAGAATATTGCGGGCCTCCAGCACCGACTCAGTACCTGAGAAAAACTCCAGTGACAGCGAAACCAGCTCAACCTCAAGATAAGCACTATCAAACAACACATCCAACAAGCCACTACTATCACCGCTACCACTCAGGGGCAACCCAGCAATCGTCCAGTTACCTTCGGCATCCTCCCTCGCAGTCAGATTAACTCGTCCCAACTGAAGTTCACGCCAGACCATGTGCCGGGATAGAACACTCTGTATCAAGTCCAGATCAAGGGTTACATGGTCTAGGGTAATGGCTGGCTTCTGCTGGTCTGGCCCATAAATAGATAAACCCTTAGCCGTTACTTGTGGTGTCAACCGGTGCCATTCACCCTGTAACTCTTGGCTCTCCAGCTCAAGACCCAACAATGTCGAGGCATAAGAATTAATATTCGAACGATATCGGTCTAACTCACCAATGGTTTCCCTGCCCACAGAGACCAACAGAGCAAGGACAATCACCAACAGGGCCGACAGCAGTAGAATTTTCCTGACAATTCCCCTCAGCAGTCTAACTCCGTTCAAAATGTGCTCCTAACATCTAACTCACGTGCAAAGCACGGCAGGGCCGACTGCGTACAACACAGAGCCTGAGAAGTCATCAAGGAAAACCACCCTAAAGGAACACCACCCTGAGTGCACACCATGCAGAGCCATGCTCCCAAGAGAATAATTAATACGATTATCATTATAGCGGCCATGATACGTGAGCAATGACTAAATAAAAAACGGCGTGTAGGTATATCTCACCAGCACAGCCCGCATCAGCTACACGGGAACAATATTGTACTGATCGGGGGGGTACATGCCCTCGACCCGGAACTGCATGGTGCGCCCTGTAAACTCTTCCAGATCACCCACATAAGACGAATCTTCACCTAATAATCTATCTATAACTGCCTGCGCAGCCAATACAAGAAATGTGTCGCATTCAATGGCTCGCGTTTCTCGAAGAATTTCCCGAAAAATTTCGTTGCAGACCGTTTCCGCTGACTTCAATGTTCCCCTGCCATCACAGGTGGGACAAGACTGGCAGAGCACTTGCCCCAGACTTTCTCTGGTCCTCTTCCGGGTCATCTCCACCAATCCAAGCTCTGAAATATTGGCTATTCCTGTCTTGGCACGATCCCGCGCCAAAGCCTTTTCAAGCGCGCGCATCACTTGACACTGATGATCAACATCCAACATATCGATAAAATCGATAATAATAATACCGCCCAGATTGCGCAGTCGTAGCTGACGCGCAATAGCTGACGCAGCCTCCAAATTAGTTTTAAACGTTGTTTCTTCCAAATTGCGATGGCCCACAAATGTACCCGTATTAACATCTATCGTTGTCATCGCTTCAGTCTGCTCAATAATCAAATAACCACCGGATTTAAGCTGCACCTTCTTTTCCAATGCCAGGGTGATTTCATCTTCTACGCCATACAAATAAAACAGTGGTCGATCTGCGGAGTAGTATTCGATGAGAGACTCCATCTCCGGATTGAACTGGCGAGAAAATTCACAGAGTTTTGTATGGGCCTGTTTAGAATCTACTCGTATCTTTTCCACCTGAGGCTGGACCATGTCTCGCAGGGTACGCAAGAACATCGGTAAATCTTCATAGATGACAGCTGGCGCCTTCAACTGTTTAGTCATTCCAGAAATGTATTTCCAAAGCTGCTGTAGAAACACCACCTCCTTGGACAGATCTTCAGCCTCAACACCTTCAGCGGCTGTACGGATGATATAACCGCCACCATTGTCATCATCTACTAATGCAGCACTCAACTGTTGCCGTAAGCGTTCACGTTCGCGTTCATCCTCAATCCGCTGGGAAACACCAATATGATCCACTTTCGGCATATAAACCAGAAAGCGGGAAGACACGGAAAGCTCTGTGGTGAGGCGCGCACCTTTAGTGCTGATGGGCTCTTTAATCACCTGCACCACCACCGACTGCCCTTCACGTAAGAGCTGCCTTATGTCTGGGCCATGTCCACTCCCCGTACAAGCGTTGTCGCTACTTGGCTGCTGAATATCATCCACATGAATGAATCCTGCTTTCTCCAACCCAATATCAATAAAAGCTGCCTGCATACCCGGTAGCACCCTGACCACTTTGCCTTTGTAGATATTGCCAACGATGCCACGGCTCAGCTCACGTTCCACACCCACTTCCTGCAAAATGCCATTTTCGACCAGTGCAACACGGGTCTCCGTCGGGGAAACATTAATCAAAATTTCTGAACTCATTCCTGCGCCCACCAAGAAATATCAAATGCTTTCAATAAGGTACAAGTTTCTGCCAACGGCAGCCCTACAACACCGGAATAACTGCCATTAATTGATGTCACAAAAACTGCCCCTAGCCCCTGTATAGCGTATGAGCCTGCCTTGTCGCCTGGCTCACCCGTCTGCCAATAGCGGTGGCATTCATCGCTTTCCAACAGCCTGAATGTCACCTGTGTTTCTGACAACACGACCTGTTGTTTATCCCCGTGAATCATCGCTACTGATGATAAAACTCGGTGAGTTTTCCCGGAGAGCTGTAACAGCATCGAAACAGCATCTGCCTGATCAGAGGGCTTACCAAAAATTTCATCACCCAAAACTACGGCCGTATCGGCTCCCAATACGGGCAAGGTCTTATTCTGATGAGCATACCAACCTGACAGAGCCTTTTGCAGAGCCATTCGATTGACATAGTCTTCCGGCAATTCACCAGCCAATACCGTTTCGTCAATTTCAGCGGGTGATACCAAAAAATGGCAACCAATTTGCTGCAATAACTCACGACGACGCGGAGAGGCAGAAGCAAGAATAAAGTCTGGTTCTAAGTGCATATAAACGAGTAACTCGGCTAACTAAAGTTCTTTATGATCAGCTGTACCTGGACTAATCAGGCTCAGTGGTTAGGTGACATATTCTGGCTTGATTGTGGCGCTATCAGATGGCTCAGCAACCACACCATTAATGGCCAAATAATCGCTGAGGTTACAGCGGGCATCACCACCAAATCGCCCTGCCAATTCGTGCGTAACAGCAACGTAATACTGTGTAACAGCAATTGACTCATGAGCACCAATATTAAGACTAGCACCGCTTGGTGAATAACCCTGAAATGATGCAGGCGCTGTTGTAATAACTGCAACAAATAAGCACTCAGCGCAAAGACGACGGCATGACGCCCAAACAATTCCCCGATAAAAATATCAAGCAACAAACCCGCCAGCCATGCAAAGCCGATACCATGCTTAAATGGGCTTCTAAACAGCCAGTAAAAAACCACCAACAATACGAATTGTGGGCGCCAATAGACCAAAGGTTCAGAGAGAGGCAAAATTTGCAGCAGTAACGCCAACAATAGAGTAACAACACTCCATAGATAGGTTGTCTGGTTACTCTCGGGCATTGTCACTAACCCCCAACGTTTCTACGGTAGAGAATAACAATAGCAGATGACGACTGCGGTCAATCCGAGCCGAAGGCTCTAACAATACCTTCAGGTATGCACTGCTGCTCACCCTATTGACTGAAGTCACCGTTCCTACCGGGTATCCAACAGGGTAGCGATCGCCCAGTCCGGAGCTGACCAATTGATCTCCCACCTTGATATCTGTGGTAGGCGACACATGACGTAACGTTAACTGCTTGAAATCACCGAGACCTTCCGCAATAGACCGGACACCGTTACGCAAGGTCTGAACGGGCAATGCATGGGAGCTATCGCTGATCAACAACACCTTACTACTGCTGCTGTAAACCTCGATCACCTGTCCCATCAAGCCGTCCGCATCAAGTAATGGCTGCCCCACAAAGACACCATTATCTTCGCCTCGGTTGATCAGAATAGTATGCCGGGTTGGATCAGGGGAAACCCCAATCAACTCCGACACCAATACGCTATCCTGTAACAGTTCAGTGGCATTAAGAAGGTTCCGCAAGCGAACATTTTCGGCAGCTAACTCAGCCATTCTCTGCATACGTCCTTTAAGGACTAATAGCTCGGTTCGAAGGTGTTCGTTTTCGTCCTCTAACGCGATACGCCCCACCATTGACTCATCACTCATCTCACCTAGTCGAGTGGGCAAGTTAGTTAGCCAATATATGGGGGTCGTCACCTCGGCCAGCCAATAGCGAGTGGGCTGCAACCAACGAGTATAAGAATCAATCAGGAGTAATAGGAGTGCGACAAGAGCCAGCAGCAACATACGTCGTGCAGATGAGGGGCCATTGGAAAAAAGATTCTTGATGCTTCCACCCCATCACGATTGAACATTTTTAAGTCATGTACTATTAAGTCATGCACCGAACGTAAAGCAATCAGGTCATAACATGCATACGGCGCTTATCCATCATATCCAGTGCCTTGCCGCCGCCACGAGCAACACAGGTCAATGGATCCTCTGCCACAAGTACAGGTAATCCCGTTTCATGGGTCAGCAGTCGATCCAAGTCACGCAATAATGCGCCACCGCCCGTCAACACAATACCGGTTTCTGCGATATCCGATGCTAGCTCAGGTGGTGACTGCTCTAATACACGCTTTACCGCTTGCACAATCGCAGCCAACGGCTCTTGAAGGGCTTCAAGAATTTCATCACTGTTCAAACTAAAGCTTTTTGGTACACCTTCTGCCAGATTGCGTCCACGGACATCAATCTCGCGAACCTCGTTCGCTGGGTAGGCACTACCAATCTCCATTTTGATCCTTTCAGAGGTAGTTTCTCCAATCACACTGCCGTACTTACGGCGAACATAATTGCTGATGGCCTCATCAAAACGGTCACCACCAATACGCACGGAGTCAGAAAAAACGACGCCATTAAGAGAGAGAATGGCAATTTCAGTGGTGCCACCACCGATATCTACCACCATAGAACCACAGGCCTCATCCACAGGCATTCCAGCTCCAACGGCTGCCGCCATGGGCTCTTCGATCAAAAACACTTCTCGGGCGCCCGCACTAAAGGCCGATTCACGAATAGCCCGCTTCTCAACTTCAGTCGCAAGACAGGGCACACAAATTAGCACTCGGGGGCTAGGCGGAATCAAACTGTGGGCGTGCACTTTCTTGATAAAGTGCTGCAACATTTTTTCAGTAACCTGGAAGTCAGCAATCACACCATCCTTCAGCGGGCGAATAGCGGTGATATTACCCGGCGTTCGACCCAGCATCCGCTTGGCTTCTACTCCCACAGCATCAACAATTTTTTGCCCTTGATGGTTGCGAATCGCCACAACTGAGGGCTCATTTAGAACAATGCCTTTTTCTCGAACGTAAATCAGTGTATTCGCGGTACCCAAATCAATGGAAAGATCATTCGAAAAAATACCACGCAGTCTTTTTAACATCTATCTCTTCCCTTGTTGGTCGTTTTCGGGAAATGCCCCAAACGCCGATGACCCCGAAAACCCGCAACTCTACCAATCACGTGGATTCAGAGCAAGTTTTAAGCCTTTGATCCAGGAGAAAAACCACCATTAAAAAGCCGCTCCAGAATACCCCTTCAGAGTACCCCTAAAGGGGCGAATGTGGTAACTTACGCCCTTCATTTGTCCTGACCAAAAACTGCCCGGCACTCTCTATTTGAACAATTCAAAGTGCAGGCTATTCAAAGTGCAGAAACTATACCATGACTATCGAACGCGCAGACATCGAAAAGCTCGCAGAATTAGCACGTATTGAAATCAATGAAGCGACCATTGCTGAAACCACACAAAGTATCGCCGACGTACTAGCACTCGTTGACCAGTTGCAGGCTGCCGATACCGAGGGTGTAGAACCCATGGCCCACCCAACGGATGCCATTCAACGGTTGCGCACCGATGAGGTCACTGAGACCAATCACCGGGAAGATTTCCAAGCGATTGCTCCAGCCACTGAAGCGGGACTGTATCTAGTTCCCAAAGTGATCGATTGAGGGGTTACGATAAATCATGAACAACTCAATCATGCATGACAAAACCATTGCCGAGATTATCGTCGGCCTGGATGCCGGAGACTTCACTAGTGTTGAAATTACCCAGCATTATCTGAGGCGTATTCAGGCACTAGACAGCACTTACAATAGCTTCATCACTGTTAATGAAGCCTCTGCACTGGCCCAAGCAGAAGCTGCCGACAAACGACGTGCCGAGGGCAATGCGCCTGTATTTTGTGGCGTGCCTATCGCCCACAAGGATATTTTCTGCACCAATGGTATTCGCACCAGTTGCGGATCAAAGATGCTCGACAACTTTGTTCCGCCTTACGATGCCACGGTAGTAGAAAACTTTGCCAATGCCGGCGCTGTAATATTGGGCAAAACCAATATGGACGAGTTCGCCATGGGCTCCTCCAATGAAACCAGCTTCTATGGCCCGGTTAAAAATCCTTGGAATACCAACACTGTTCCCGGTGGCTCCTCCGGTGGTTCCGCCGCCGCAGTTGCCGCCCATTTAGCTCCCGGTGCTACGGCGACAGATACCGGCGGCTCTATTCGGCAACCTGCTGCACTCTGCGGCATTACTGGTCTGAAACCTACCTACGGACGTGTGTCACGCTGGGGCATGATCGCCTTTGCCTCCAGCCTGGATCAGGGCGGCCCGATGGCCCGCACTGCTGAAGACTGCGCCTTAATGCTTAATGTGATGGCGAGCTTTGATCCCAAAGACTCCACCTCCATCGACCGGGAGGTGCCTGACTACACGGCCAACCTGAATCAGTCGCTCAAAGGTCTCAAAATTGGTATTCCCAAGGAGTACTTTGAAGAAGGGCTAAACCTCGGTACCGAACAAGCCGTTCGCGATGCACTGGCCGAACTAGAAAAGCAGGGTGCCACCCTAGTGAGCATCAGCCTGCCTCACACCAAGCTGGCAGTCCCTGCCTATTATGTGATTGCACCAGCGGAAGCCTCTGCCAACCTGTCTCGGTTTGACGGCGTTCGTTACGGACACCGCTGCGAAGACCCGAAAGATTTACGGGATATGTACATGCGTACCCGCGCCGAAGGCTTTGGAGACGAAGTCAAACGCCGAATTTTGGTGGGTGCCTACTGCCTATCCGCCGGTTACTACGATGCCTACTACCGCAAAGCCCAGCAAGTTCGCCGCCTGATCAAACAGGATTTTGTCGACGCCTTCGAGCAAGTGGATGTGATTATGGGACCAACCTCCCCCTCACCCGCCTTTGAATTTGGCGCAAAAGGTAACGATCCGGTGGCCATGTATCTGGAAGATATTTACACCATTGCCACCAATCTGGCAGGACTACCCGGTATGTCAGTTCCCTGTGGCTTTGTTGATAACAAACCCGTCGGCCTGCAAATTATTGGCGATTATTTTGATGAATCTCGGATGCTGAATGTAGCTCACCAGTTCCAGCAGACGACTGACTGGCATAAACAGGCCCCTGAAGACATAGAAGTGGGGGGCATCGAATAATGGAATGGGAAACAGTCATTGGCCTGGAAGTGCACGCACAACTGGCCACCAAATCTAAAATTTTTTCCGGCTCCAGCACTGCTTTTGGTGCCGAGCCCAATACCCAGGCATCTGCCTTTGATCTGGCCATGCCCGGTACCCTGCCCGTTCCCAATGAGCAGGCATTCCGCTATGCCATTATGCTTGGCTTGGCCATTGATGCAGAGATCTCAAAAACATCCGTCTTTGATCGAAAAAATTATTTCTACCCGGACCTTCCCAAAGCCTACCAAACCACTCAGCTAGAAAAACCCATTGTGGGTCCAGGCCATGTGGAGATTGAACTAGCAGACGGCACCAAAAAATCGATCCGCATACACCATGCTCACTTGGAAGAAGATGCCGGGAAATCCCTGCATGAGGACTTCCACGGCATGTCCGGTATCGACCTGAACCGTGCAGGTACACCACTGGTGGAAATTGTCTCCGAACCCGATATAAGCAACTCGGAAGAAGCCGTTGCCTTTGCAAAAAAACTGCACAGCATTGTGACCTCACTGGGCATTTGTGATGGCGAAATGTCTCAAGGCTCCATGCGTTTTGACGTGAATATTTCTGTCCGAAGACCTGGGGAAGAACTCGGCACACGCACCGAGACCAAAAACCTCAACTCCTTCCGTTTTATGGAAGATGCCATTGCGCTGGAAGTGGAGCGACAAATTGACCTGATTGAAGATGGTGGCAGAGTCATTCAGGAAACCCGCCTCTACAATGGCGACACCAGAGAGTCCCGCTCCATGCGCAGCAAGGAAGAAGCCAACGATTACCGCTACTTCCCCTGCCCCGACCTGCTACCTGTGGTACTTGAGGATGACTATATTGAGAGCATCCGCGAAGAGCTACCTGAGCTTCCTGATGCCCGTCACGACCGTTTTATAGAACAGTACGGACTGTCCAGCTACGACGCCAATATACTCAGTGGCGATGCCAGCATGGCGCAGTATTTTGAAACTGCCGCCAAAACCAGTGGTGATATTAAACTTACCGCCAACTGGATCATAGGTGAACTCTCAGCTCGATTGAATACTGCCGACCTCTCCATCAAACACAGCCCTCTCAGTGCTGAACAACTGGCAGGGATGGTCGCGTGCATTGCAGACGGCACAATTTCCAGCAAAATGGCCAAGCAAGTATTCGAGGGCATGTGGAATGGCGACGGCGATGCCGACAGCATCATTGAAGCTCAGGGTTTGAAACAGGTTTCCGATAGCGGCGCTATTGAAGCCATGGTGGATGAAGTGATCGCCAACAGCGACAAGCAAGTGGACAACTTCCGCAATGCCGACGAAAGCAAACGCCCCAAAATGCTGGGGTATTTTGTGGGGCAAATAATGAAAGTCTCAAAAGGTCAGGCTAATCCACAGCAGGTGAATGAAATTCTGCTGAAAAAACTTAACGACTTACTTTAATACTTAGATAACAGTTTAAAAAATTATGGCACTTAAAAAAGACAAACAAAAAGTTCTGGGCGAAGTCTTCGACGACGAGCGCATTAAAACCTTTCTGGAGTTTGAAGCACCTGAAGGCGTTAATCCCGATTTCCATTTGCTGGAAAAAGCCTATCGCGGCATGAACGTCGAAAATTTTGACACTTTTCTGACTTTCTTTCTGGAAGTGGGTCGCGACATTAACGCCCAAAACCCGGAAGGGAAAACCCTGCTTGCCATTGCCAGCGAGCATCGTCACGGCGATGAGTATGTGGACACCTTGCGTAAGCACAAGGCCGTATAAATTCGACACATAAAAAGTTAAAGTTCAAGTTCAAGTTCAAGTTCACTAATGGACCAAAACTCCGCCTTATGGACACTGAAAAAAGCAGTACACTACAGCATGAACGGATTCTTGGAACATGGAAAATATTAGCCTGGAAACGCAGGCTAAAAGAGTCTGATGAAGAATTTGATGCTTTTGGCCCAAACCCCTCTGGCTACATCAACTACGCACCAGATGGCCGCTTAATGGTACTGGTTCTACGTGGTGATAGGCTCGTCCCTTCAGGAAATCTTCCCACAGAAAGCGAAAAAGTCGCACTCTTTGACTCCATGTTTGCTTATGCAGGAACCTATGTTGTTGAGCCAGATAGAGTGACCCACAACTTGGATGCCAGCTGGAACGAGCTGTGGACTGGCACATTACAAACACGCTTTATCTCCTTTGAAAATGACCACCTCATTTACACAACACCAGAAACCGTCGACCCCATGGACGGAAAGCTATGCACATATAAAGTCACACTTGTACGATCCTAACTCTGACTCCCCTATTGGGGCTGACCCATGAAATTTGAAAAACACCTGAAAATAGACAGCACGGATAAAACTGCTGTTGATATTCTTGGTGAGTCTACAGAATTAACCAAACAGGCCATCAAGCAAACGATGTCCAAAGGTGCGGTGTGGTTAACTCGACATAACAGCACCCGGCGTATTCGTCGTGCAGATAAACCGCTAAAACCTGGAGACAACTTACATCTTTACTTTGATCAAACTATTCTGGAGCAGCAACCGGATGAAGCAATACTGATTGCAGACGAAGGCCTCTACAGTATTTGGCACAAGCCCTATGGCATGCTGTGCCAGGGTTCAAAATGGGGTGACCATTACACGATCAATCGCTGGGTTGAGAAGAACCTGAAGCCCCAGCGCCCCGCCTTTATTGTGCATCGACTGGATCGCGCAGCCACTGGGTTAATTATTATTGCTCACCAGAAAAAAATAGCCGCCTATTTTTCCAATTTATTTCAATGTCGTGAAATGGAGAAAAAATATCAGGCGATTGTTTATGGTAAATTTCCCGCTGAGCTAACACTCACTTCAGAAATAGACAATAAACCTGCACGGAGTCATGCCAGGTCCATCAACTTTAATTCTGCAACCAACCAATCCCTTGTTAAAATTGATATAGAGACAGGCAGAAAACATCAGATCAGGCAACATTTGTCTAAAGCCGGCTTCCCCATTGTAGGTGACCGGTTATACGGCCAAGAAGAACATAACGGAACTGATGGTGGAGGAAAAGATCTCTGCCTAACCTCGTACTACCTATCTTTTATTTCACCCATTGATCGCATTAAGAAAATCTATACATTGCCCGACTCCCTTCGCCCTAAACTTGAACATTAATCTCATTCACTACGATAACTAGCAGATTGTGCGCTGCTGTCTATAATTAACCCGCTTGTAGATATACTATATATCCACGAAAAACCAGGAATTCACCTATGGATAACGGAATGAATTTCGATGGTGTTGTCTCTTGTAATTGGCAAGATGTCGAAGCGGATGAGGCAGCACCGGGGATCACTCAACGAGTGCTCTGGCAAGGTAGTGACTTTAAACGGGTGGTTGTATTTGAATTCCAACCGGGTTCAGTTTATCCGGGGCTTGATGTTCACGAGCCGGGGCCAGAGCAGGTGTATGTTATTTCCGGTGAATTTAACGATGGGCGTGAGGTTTTTAAGGCGGGGGATTTTATCCACAACCCAGCAGGTTCTGCTCATATTCCTCAATCAGAAACAGGTTGCGTACTTTTAGTGATGTTTCCAGAAGGCTAAAACACGCCATTGAGGCGTGAACCACACCCACGCAATATCTCTCTTTAGTACGTTCTGTTCAGTGCCATTTTTAGGCGGTTTTCGCCTAAACTATTGTTATGTTTCTGGTTATAAGTCTATAACGCGCAGTAATTACTCGTTGACTACATGGTTAAGTGGTATATACTCGGATCAGCTTGAAAGTACGTCTTATATTTATGCACACCATTTCGATGTCTCGTCTTTAGTAGCTCGTCCGGTTCTTCATAAGTAATAGCAACACATTTCAGCAAAATCGGCCTTATTTTAAGGGCTTTAATTACTATTGATTTATAGGATATGACTATGTCTACTACTACTGGTACCGTTAAATGGTTCAACGAATCTAAAGGTTTTGGCTTTATCGAGCAAGAATCTGGTCCCGATGTTTTTGCTCACTTCAGCGCCATTTCTTCTTCAGGCTTCAAAACCCTGATCGAAGGCCAAAAAGTTGAGTTCACTGTTACTCAAGGCCAAAAAGGTCCTCAAGCAGAGAACATCGTAGTTGTTTAATTTATGAAACCACTACAGGGCCTGCATTCATTGTAGTGCTGGCCACCCGACACTCCTCAGGAGTTGAAGGTAAAAAGGGCAAGACTCACGTCTTGCCCTTTTTTATTGTCTGAATGAATAGACCGAAACAATATGATTAGCCGAAGGATGATAGGAAGGTATTCAGCCCCCTATCATCGTTGATTATCCTCTTGAGCGAGAGCCTGCTTGACCTCTACTTGCTCCAGCAGATCGCCCTCTACTAGCACCTCCGTGATTACCACCCCGGTTACCTCCAGTGTTACCACCAGCTCGAGACCTACCGCCACCTCCACGATTCTGACGTCCATTTTGAATCGGCTCGGCTTTAATAGAGGGGTCCGGCGTGAAACCATCAATGGCCACTTTAGGTACTTCTGTTTTGAGGAGGCGCTCAATATCACGCAGCAATTTGTGCTCATCAATACAGACCAGAGAGACGGCCTCCCCTTCATTGCCAGCGCGACCTGTACGACCAATTCGGTGTACATAATCTTCCGGCACATTGGGAAGTTCAAAATTAACCACATGTGGTAGCTGGTCGATATCAAGACCGCGTGCAGCAATATCCGTAGCCACCAACACACGAACAGCACCACGCTTAAAGTCTGCCAGTGCTTTGGTGCGCGCGCCCTGACTTTTATTCCCATGAATAGCTGAGGCAGTAAGACCATCTTTCCCCAACTGTTCAGCGAGTCGATTAGCGCCATGCTTAGTACGGGTAAATACCAGCACCTGTTTCCAGTTGCCTGAACCAATGAGAAGGGAGAGCAATTCACGCTTCCGGTTCTTATCGACAAAATGAGCGACCTGAGCAACGCTCTCAGCAGTTGTATTACGGCGTGCCACCTCAATCAAGGTTGGAGAGTCCAGTAAGCCATCAGCCAATCGCTTAATCTCATTAGAGAAGGTGGCCGAAAATAGCAGGTTCTGACGCCGTTTAGGCAACAGAGCTAACACTTTGCGAATATCATGAATAAAACCCATATCCAGCATACGGTCAGCTTCATCCAGTACCAAAATTTCTACCTGGGAAAGATCCAAGGTTTTCTGGCCCACATGGTCTAAAAGGCGACCAGGTGTAGCCACCAAAATATCAACACCCTTTCTGAGGGTCGCAATTTGCGGGTTGATTTTGACACCACCAAAGATAACAGCGGACCGCATAGGCAAATATTTGCCATAGGTTGCGACACTTTCACCCACTTGAGCTGCTAACTCTCGTGTGGGAGTAAGCACTAACGCCCGAACAGGACGATAACCATTGGCAGGCTTTTGATCACTTAAACGTTGTAAGAGGGGTAGTGTAAAGCCGGCGGTTTTTCCAGTGCCAGTTTGCGCACCAGCCAAAACATCATGCCCCTCAAGTACAGTAGGGATAGCTTTGGCTTGTATTGGTGTAGGTTCGGTGTAGCCCTGATCGGACACAGCACGAAGTATTTCGGCCGACAGGCCGAGATCAGTAAATAACATAAAAAATAGAACTCCAGAACCAGCCTACTCTATGCCTTTGGCACAACGACGGTCTAAGGCTGGAAAATAATTAAATAGGGCGTCTGGAAATATCGAGAGGAAACTACCAAGAACACTACTTAGAACATAAAGGGTGCCGACCGATGGGCACCACGACGGCGGCGACTATAACAGGGGCCGCGAAGCAAGTCCAACCTGTAAATGAGCGCAGAGTTATACGGTTTACAGTTCACTACTCTTCAAATGTATAAACATCGCTGTCGGGATGAAAGGCCATCCAGGCAAACCAATACGCCGTCACTGAAGTAAGGACTTCACCTTTATCATCGAGAATTCTGGCACTGCGATCTTGCGCACTATATTCAACACTCAATGCTTGCCCGTTGATGGTGTCTGCAAGTGGACTTTTTCCACGAGCCAGCTCCGTAAAAGGATAGGCTTTTGCTTTATCAGCCAGCTCAATACCGATAACCATCTCTTTTGGGTGATAACGCTTGTCGTAATTGGAGAGGGGAAACAAGACTCTTCGACTTTTGTCATACGCGGGGTAAGGGCTTACCCCATAGTTACGATAGAACCCCGTTTCACCGGATAAAACGAGGGTATCTGGGTGACGTTCACGCCATATCCGCCAAGTGGTATGCTCCACTGGAAGTCTATCAAGATAGGCACCCTTTAAGGGGCCACTAATCGCCCTACCCTCCATTTGCGACCACAGTGAATCTGTATTCCGGTCATACATGAGCAAATCATTGTTGTAGAGAAGCCCTGACACCCCAAATTGCAGATGCTTCCCGTCTACCATGGGGTTAAATGCCATACCGGTACCACAAAGTGGACAATAGCTCAGGGTAACTGGCTGACCATTAAATGCATCATTGACCAACTCGTGGTAATCCAGAATCCCAATGGGAAATGCCTTCTTGACCCCATTGACACTCATTCCCAACAACTTGTCATCAGGTGACAGGAAACCAGCATCTGAAGCACTGATAAATGCGGGGTCATCCAAAGAGGGGATCCCATCTCGAGGGGGACCACCCCCGTAGATTTCATTGATAGGGATCAGCGGTTCACTAATAACAAAGCCATTTCTTTCTACGGGAGAACTGGCAACCAAAGGGCAAAATAACACCAGCAACAACGTGACCACCACCACCGGATGTGACGACTGCCACACTGCGTACCCTTGTTCCATACGATTCATCCCGACCTCGTTATTTTTTGACCCGCTATCTACTATGGACACCGGCGAGAAGAGATCGTTGACAATGGGGCAGGAAAATTTACTCGAATGACCTAGTAAAAATAACCGAGGCATGAGGTTACCCGGCATTCAGCCAGGTAACCTATATCGTAATGACCAATTGTTATTGAGAGGATTTAATACTGGAACAACAAGGTCAGCCTCTATCTATTTAACAGGCCTTTTAAACCACCCAGCTTCTCTTCCGCTTGTTTCTTAAGTTGATCGCCAGCATCTTTCAGTGCCCCGGAATTGGTCACGGCACCTGCTGCACTTTTATTAATAGAAGCAAGGATCTGGTTAACGACCTCAGCAACAGTGGCACCACCAGACTTCTCGCCAATACCGGTCATTTTGATCGCTGGTAAGGCTAAAGCAATGGGCTTACTGCCCAATAAGGCATTGCTGTAACTAATTTTACCGCCTGTGATTTGTAAATCCTTAATGATCAGTTTCTTGGCTGCCGATTCCTCACCACCCTCTTCTGCCGTAGCGCTACCACTGCTAGAACCCAGTGCCTGCTCAACATTTTTTTGCAGTTGATCCAGGTTGGTACTGCCCTTTAAAGACTCATAGGTAATTTCAGGTGCAATGATACGAATACTGTTTATCACGATGGTATCTGTGGTCAAAGATTTTGGCTCAATGGCCAGAGCAATCTCACCCAGTGAAAATGCTGTTGGCGTGGCAAAACCGGCTGGATTACCCACCACCAAACCACGCAAGCTCCCTTCCCCTGAAGTGAGCGATAAGTCCACATCACTCAAAGTCACGCTTGACTTGGTCAGCTCTGGCCCCATGGTCTCTACAATCGCCTTGATACCCTTATCAAGATTAAGCACCCCGACCACTATCACGATTAGTAGCACGACGGCCAAACCCGCTAAAATCTTAAACAATGTTTTCATTATTATTCTCCGTTAAACAATAAATCCCTATTTGATGATTCCAGGTCCACAATCTTACAATAGCATGATACTGAGGGCTGATGGCCCAGACCAAGTTAAGGATACCCAATGGCACAGCCCCTTCAAAGTGGCCCCGGATATTTATTTCAGGGATTACGACTGCTTAACCACCCCAAAATTCGCTGGTTTGTCATTGCTCCGCTACTCATCAATTTGTTTCTCTTTATCGGCCTAACCTGGGTTGCTATTGAGCAATTCGGCACGTTATTAAACTGGATGATCGATAAAATCCCCGACTGGTTGAGCTTTCTTGCCTGGTTTTTTTGGATACTGTTCGGTGGTTTTCTCTTATTGGTCTATGGGTACAGTTTTTCCATCATCGGGAATATTCTGGCATCCCCCTTCTACGGGCCATTGTCTGAACGAGTCGAAGAGGTGCTAACAAGCAATAACCGCTCATCAACGAAGACAGGCAAGCAACTATTAGCCCTTGCAGGACGCTCGGTGAAACGAGAGTTCATCAAATTGGGGTATTTTTTACCAAGAATTATCGGTGTGTTGTTATTGACCCTGGCTCTGTCTTTTATACCAGTCTTAAACCTGCTGGGGCCAGCCATTGCTTTTTTCTGGGGAGCCTGGTCTCTGGCACTACAATATTTGGACTACCCTGCAGACAATAATCAGGTTGGGTTCGTTCAGTTACGGGAAGAATTAAGAAATAGACGTTTGATATCACTCAGCTTTGGTGGCAGCGTATTAATTGCCACCACCATACCGATTTTGAACCTGTTCACTATGCCAGCATCCGTGATCGGAGCCACATCATTCTGGCTGGAGCGTATGGAACCCAGCCCTGACAGAGCAGCCCCTTAAGTCAAAAAGCTGCCTTTGTTATTTGACCTTGAAGCCTTATTTTTTTAGTAATGATTCGTCAGGTTGCTCACAATCCAATTTCCTGCCCAACAATTCCTGTATGGGTTCCAGTAGGAATGCATCATCCTCACAAGCGAAGCTGATGGACGTACCACTTTTTCCTGCACGGCCCGTGCGGCCAATGCGGTGAACATAATCCTCTGATTCTTCTGGCAGCGTGTAATTCACCACATGACTAATGCCATCGACATGGATACCACGGCCCGCTACATCAGTAGCCACCAACACCTTCAATTTGCCAGATTTGAAATCTTCCAGTGTCCTAACTCGCTTACCTTGAGGCACTTCACCCGATAGCAACCCAACACTAAAACCTTTCCCCTTCAGCTTTTCCTGCAATCGACGACATTGGTCACGACGGTTAGCAAATACAATCACGCTTTCCACTTCATCCTGACTAATCAGGTTATAAAGTAGTTGGAATTTTTCAGCCTTAGAGGTAATAAATACTTTCTGGTTAACCGTATCCGTAGCCACACTCTCTGGCTCAATTTCGACACTGGTAGGATCAATCGTCCACTGCTCAGCCAGACTCATGACTTCGGGAGTAAACGTCGCAGAAAAGAACATAGTCTGACGATTTTCGCGGTGAGGTGTCAGGCGAACGATACGTCGCACCTGGGGTATGAAGCCCATATCCAACATCCGGTCCGCTTCATCAAGCACCAGAATCTCGGTACGATCGAGGTACACATCACGACTACCTGCAAAATCCAACAAGCGCCCAGGTGTAGCGACCAAAATATCGCAGAGACTTTCCTGCAAGTGACGTTTTTGTTTGTCGTAATCCATACCGCCAACCAGCGTATGCACTTTCAGGTCAGTGTATTTACAAAGATCCTTGGCATCGTCAGCAATTTGCATCACCAACTCACGGGTTGGCGCAATAATCAGGGAACGAGCTTCACCTGCAAAGTGCTCGTCATCTACCGGATTGGCGAGCAACTCGGTGATGATGGTCGCTAGGAAAGCCGCCGTTTTTCCGGTGCCGGTCTGAGCTTTACCCACCACATCATGGCCACGTAACGTGTAAGGCAATGAACGCGCTTGAATCGGAGAGCAATATTTAAAACCCAGATCAGCAATGCCATGCATTAATGACAGGGGCAAATCCAGATCGTGAAACCTAGTTTTACCGGCTTCCGGTAGAACCTCAAACTGTGACAAATCCCACTGCGCAGCAGTAGCTTTAGCACCCCCACCACGGCGCCGACGACCTCGACGCTGCGATTGCTTTTGCTGGTTGTCCTTGTGACTTGGACTGGGGCTTGGATTATTCTGTTCACTCATAATATTGCCGGTAAGGATGGCCCGGTTTCGGGCCATGGACTAGAAAGGGGCGGGATTATAGCACGTGATAAGAAAACCGCGGTCCTCTCTGCAATACCATGCGTGTCACGCAGAATAAGGCGTATTTAGACACTGTGATTAAACGGCCTTTTGGCGGTCACTCTCTCGGTTTTAGTGCTCGACAAAACCAATAATCCGCACTGGTGAAGCGACCACCTCCTGTAAACAGCAGACTAAGCAACATAATGAAATAGGTGGCGGCAAACTCTATTCCATTTTTTAACACGGTAAATGAACCCGCCTCCGTCAGATAATCAATATTCCCATGCTCCTCAAGAATAGATACTGCTCGACTTTTTCGCTCCAGGGCGTCATCAATTAGATCTGTGCGCCATTCCCAAGGCACCGTTAGCTTGGCTTCAGGTAATGCATGCCAGCCATTGCCCCAGTGCGCAGTGGTGGCCGCCACTATCATCGTTAACATCAAGGGAATACTGATAAGACGAGTCAACAGGCCAAACAACAAAAGCCAGCCACCTAAAAATTCAGTCCAGCCCGCCATTAGCGCCAACACTTCCGGCATGGGTAAACCCAACCCCCAATCAGGATTACCAAACCAGGCAACAACATTTGGATCTGCCGTTAGGCGTTCAAAAAATCCTACATTTTCTGCGCCCAACTGTAATTTTCCATACCCGGCTTTAATAAAAATGGGGGCTAGAAAAATTCGCAACAACAATGGTGCGATGCCCTCAAAACAACTCAGACAACCTAGCACGCGCTGATGAAGTCGGTGACAAATTCCAGAAAGTCCATTCATTGTAGTGTCCTTATTATTTTCTCTTAGGAGTGGCTGATGAAAAAGGGCTGGCAACAACAGTGTTAACAAATCATACGCCTTCACCTAACCATTCGGTCAGGTATTAATTCCTTAGACTCAATTTTTAAAAAAAGTTTTGTTTAAATAGTTAGCGTAGCAACTTGACCGGCACTCGCCTCGACCCCCAATCACCGGGTGTTGCTTCAAAGACACCCGCGATACTTTCACCGCAAGCATGACAGCAACCCTGCTCATTCAACCCCCAAAAACCCAGTTGGTACCAATCACGCTCAATGATCAGTTCACGGCAGGAAGGGCAAAACGTACTATCACCCACCCGGTCATGCACATTGCCAGTGTAGGCATAACGCACACCATTTTTCATGGCAATTTGCCGAGCTTTGGTTAGGGTTTCTGGTGGTGTTGCAGGGGTATCTTGCATTTTCCAGTCTGGATGAAAGGCAGAGAAATGCATCGGCACATCTGGCCCTAAGTTTTCAACGACCCAGGATGTCATGGCATCCAGCTCTGTGTCCGAATCATTTTCACCGGGAATAATCAATGTCGTTAGCTCTAACCACACATCTGTTTCATGCACGATATATTGGAGTGTCTCCAACACATTTGCCAACTCGCCACCGCAGATTTTTTTGTAAAACGATTCGGTAAATGCTTTTAGGTCAATATTGGCGGCATCCATATGTTGAAAAAATTCACGGCGTGGTGCGTCCTGAATATAGCCGGCACTGACAGCCACACTTTTTATACCCAGTTCCCGACAGGCTTTCGCCACATCCACGGCATATTCCAAAAAAATCACCGGATCATTGTAAGTAAATGCAATACTTTGACAGCCCAGCTCAACCGCTGTCTCTGCCAACCGGACTGGCATTGCCGTATCCGCCAGAGTGTCCATCTCTCGGGATTTGCTCATATCCCAGTTCTGACAAAATTTACACGCCAAATTGCAGCCCGCTGTACCAAAGGACAGCACCGAACTACCCGGCAAAAAATGATTCAGTGGTTTTTTTTCAATGGGGTCAACACAAAAGCCACTGGAGCGACCATAGCTGTAGAGCACAACCTCATCACCCTCACGCCCTCTCACATAGCACAAACCCCGCTGCCCCTCATGTAACCTGCATTCTCGAGGGCAAACATCACATTGCAGGCGACCATCATCAAGCAGGTGCCAATACCGGGTTGGGTGCGTAACAGGCGGCGACACAATCATATATACCTCCCAAAATTCATTACTTGAGCTTTCAAATTAAGATCAAAAGCACTATATAGTTATAGACCATTTAGAAAGTGTGGCTATTAATATGGTAAGCCGAGAACCCGCTGTTGCGGGTATGTTTTACCCAGACAATCCCAAAATCCTGCAAGAGCAGGTGGATGGATTGTTAAGTACAACCAATGGATCGACACTCATACCCAAGGCGTTGATTGTTCCCCATGCCGGATACATCTACTCAGGAGCCATTGCCGCCAGTGCCTATCAATTACTAAG
>JBALWM010000014.1:0-20589 GCA_036960905.1 Porticoccus sp. | reverse complement strand
ACGGAAGCTTTACCATGGCGAAGGCTAATAAAATTAAGGTTACACAGGTGCGCAGTACCAATGGCCGTCTGGCAGCACACAAAGCCTGTGTTGCTGGCTTGGGTCTGCGTCGAATCAACCACACTGTTGAAGTAGAAGATACTCCGTCAGTCCGTGGCATGATCAATAAAGTTCACTATTTGGTTAAGGTTGAGGGAGAGTAATCATGCGTCTTAATACGCTAAGTCCCGCACCCGGCAGAATTAAAGAAGGTAAGCGCGTCGGTCGTGGTATCGGTAGCGGCCTTGGTAAAACTGCTGGCCGTGGCCACAAAGGTCAAAAATCCCGTTCAGGTGGTAGTGTTCGACCAGGGTTTGAAGGTGGTCAAATGCCACTGCAAAAACGCCTGCCGAAATACGGTTTTACTTCACGTATCTCCCGTGTAACGTCTGAGATTCGTTTGAGCGAGCTAAATAATGTCGAAGGTGATGTGGTCAATATTGAGTCACTGCGAAGTGCTGGTTTGATCAACAACAATATTACCCGTGCCAAAGTTTTTCTGTCTGGCGAGTTGAGTAAGGCTCTGACAGTTAAAGGTTTGCGTGTGACCAAAGGTGCTTTGGCTGCAATTGAAGCCGCTGGCGGAAAGGTTGAAGAGTAAAACCTAATGGCGAAACCCGGGAACATGCCACAAGGCAATATGAAAGGTTTAGGCGAGCTTTGGGCTCGCCTTCGCTTTTTGTTTGTGGCGCTTGTGATCTACCGTATTGGTACTCATATTCCTGTGCCAGGAATTGATCCAGATCGTTTGTCTGACTTATTTAGTCAGAATCAAGGCACCATTGTCGGCATGTTTAATATGTTCTCAGGTGGTGCTCTTGAGCGTATGAGTATTCTGGCGCTGGGTATCATGCCTTACATCTCTGCGTCTATTATCATGCAGTTGATGACAGCAGTGACACCTTCTTTGGAGCAGTTAAAGAAGGAAGGTGACGCCGGTCGTCGAAAAATTAATCAATACACCCGCTATGGAACAGTATTTCTTGCCACTATTCAGGCAATTGGTATGTCCGTGGGCCTGGCTGGACAGGGTTTGGCTTATACCGCTGACTTCAGCTTCTACTTTATCGCCGTTGTGTCGTTAGTGACTGGTGCCGTTTTCCTGATGTGGTTGGGCGAGCAGATCACAGAACGAGGTGTTGGTAACGGTATCTCAATGTTGATTTTTGCTGGTATTGTGGCTGGGATTCCCGCTGCGATTGGCCAGGCATTTGAATCATCAAGACAGGGTGATCTACATATATTGGCTCTGTTGCTTGTGGCTATTTTGGCCGTTGCTGTAGTGTATTTTGTGGTGTTCATTGAGCGTGGGCAGCGTCGGATTACCGTTAATTACGCGCAACGTCAGCCCGGACGAGGTCCAGCACAAGCCAGTCACTTGCCTCTAAAGGTAAACATGGCCGGGGTAATACCAGCAATTTTCGCAAGCAGCTTGTTATTGTTCCCTGCCTCCATAGCACAGTGGTTTGGTCAGGGTGCAGATAGTCCTGATTGGTTGCAGGATATCGCATTGTTCATTGGGCCAGGCCAACCGCTACATGTATTGCTGTTTGCTGGGTTAATTATATTCTTCTGTTTTTTCTATTCTGCGTTGATGTTCAACCCGAAAGAAATGGCAGATAACTTGAAGCGTGGTGGTGCTTTTCTCCCAGGTATACGTCCTGGTGAGCAGACGGCAAAATACATCGATGGTGTGATGACCCGTTTGACGCTGGTCGGCGGCTTATATATGACAGCCGTATGCTTGCTTCCACAATTTTTGAATGTTTATTTTAACGTGCCATTTTATCTTGGCGGAACATCGCTATTGATTGCTGTGGTAGTAACAATGGATTTTATGGCTCAGGTACAGTCTCACCTGATGTCGCATCAGTACGAGTCACTGATGAAAAAATCAAATTTGAAAGGCTATGGCGGCGGAAGTCGCTAGTTGAAGTTGAGGTGTCCCTATGAAAGTACGTGCTTCTGTTAAAAAAATATGCCGCAACTGTAAGATTGTTAAACGTAAAAGTGTCGTTCGTGTGATCTGCAGTGTGGAACCCCGTCATAAACAACGTCAGGGTTAATTGCACGGAGTTATTGATTTTTATTGCTGCTGAAGCTATCCTTTTGCGCCTTTTTTCGTCAGTTTCCAGTTGGGAATGAATGAAGGTTTATAAAGGCAGCAGTTAAACATTAAAGTGGAGTGAAGTGATGGCCCGTATTTCCGGTGTCAACATCCCCGACAACAAACATGCAGTGATATCTCTCACGTATGTTTTCGGGATTGGTCGTACTACTGCCAAGGCGATTTGTGCTGAGGTGGGTATTGCTGAAGACGTTAGAATTTCTGATCTGACTGATACGCAGATGGACTCTGTGAGAACCGCTGTCGGTGAGCGTGCTGTGGAAGGTGATCTGCGCCGCGAAGTCAACATGAACATTAAACGGTTGATGGATCTTGGTTGCTATCGAGGTCTCCGTCATCGTCGAGGCCTACCACTCCGTGGTCAGCGTACTAAAACTAATGCGCGTACCCGTAAAGGCCCTCGCAAGCCCATCAAGCGATAGGAATTTATAGTCATGGCAAAGCCTACACAAAAAAGTACCCGTAAAAAGGTAAAAAAGACGGTTGTTGATGGCGTAGCGCACATTCACGCGTCCTTTAACAATACGATTGTTAATATTACTGACCGCCAGGGTAACACTCTGAGCTGGGCTACCGCAGGTGGATCCGGTTTTCGTGGTTCTCGGAAAAGTACTCCTTTTGCCGCTCAGGTGGCAGCAGAGCGTGCTGGTCTAGCCGCGCAAGAATATGGATTGAAAAATCTGGATGTTGAAGTGAAGGGCCCTGGCCCAGGACGCGAATCTGCCGTTCGAGCACTTAACAATGCAGGTTATAAAATTACCAATATTACCGACGTGACGCCGATCCCGCATAACGGATGTCGTCCGCCGAAAAAACGTCGCGTATAACGAGGATAGTTGACTAATGGCAAGATATCTCGGACCGACTTGTAAACTCTCACGCCGTGAAGGTACTGACCTTTTCTTAAAGAGCGGAATTCGTCCACTGGAATCCAAGTGTCGCGCTGATAGCGTACCTGGACAACATGGACAGCGCCGTAGCCGGCTTTCGGATTACGGGGTGCAGTTGCGTGAAAAACAAAAAGTACGTCGCATCTATGGCGTACTTGAGAAACAATTTCGTAACTACTATAAAGAAGCAGCCCGACTAAAGGGTGCGACGGGTGAAAATCTGCTGCAACTCTTGGAACGCCGTTTAGACAATGTTGTTTATCGTATGGGCTTTGGTTCTACCCGTGCGGAAGCCCGTCAACTAGTTGCACACAATGCAATTCTGGTGAATGGTAAGAAGGCAAATATTGCTTCCTTTCGTGTTAGCGAAGGCGATGTGGTTAGTGTTCGCGAGAAATCAAAGAGTCAATTGCGTATCCAGTCAGCCATACAAATTGCTGCTCAGCGTAGCGATGTAGAGTGGATTGAAATCGATGCGAGCAAAATGGAAGGCACCTATAAACGTGTTCCTGATCGCAGCGACCTTCCCGCCGAAATCAATGAAAACCTCATTGTTGAACTTTACTCTAAGTAAAGGACGGTAAGGCTGAAGACCAGTTAAGCGCACCATACAGGTACCGATATGCAAACATCAGTAAACGAGTTTTTGACACCGCGCACTATAGACGTCACCGAATATAGTCCAACACATGCCAAAGTGGTTCTTGAGCCGCTCGAGCGTGGTTTTGGGCATACGTTAGGCAACGCCCTGCGTCGTATTCTGCTCTCATCAATGTCGGGCTCTGCCATTGTAGAAGTTGAGATTGATGGCGTTCTGCATGAATACAGCAGTATCGAAGGTGTTCAAGAGGATGTCATTGAAATCCTGCTGAACCTTAAAGATGTTGCCATAGTTCTGCATGACAAGGATGAAGTCACCCTTACCCTAAGAAAGAAAGGGAAAGGAGCGGTTACAGCCGGTGATATTCAGGTAGATAACACCACCGAAATTAAGAACCCTGAGCATGTCATTGCCAATATCACAGGTAGAGCTGAACTCAATATGCAACTGCATGTAGTTCGTGGCCGTGGCTACCAGCCTGCTAATATCCGCACCAATGATGAAGAAGAGACCAGTGCCGTTGGACGTCTTCAGTTGGATGCTACATTCAGCCCTGTTCGCCGAGTAGCCTATGTGGTTGAGAGCGCACGTGTTGAACAGCGCACAGATTTGGATAAGTTGGTATTGGATCTGGAAACAGACGGTACCATTGATCCCGAAGAGTCTATTCGTCGTGCTGCTACCATTTTACAGCAACAGCTTGCTGTTTTTGTTGATTTGGAAAGTGAAAGCCTGTCGGAACCGGCAGAAAAAGAAGAGGAAGTTGATCCAATTCTGCTTCGCCCAGTTGATGATCTTGAGCTGACTGTACGATCTGCGAACTGTTTAAAAGCAGAGAGTATCTACTATATTGGCGATCTTATTCAACGCACCGAAGTTGAATTGTTGAAGACCCCGAACCTAGGTAAGAAGTCACTGACTGAAATTAAGGATGTGCTTGCTTCTAGGGGCCTGTCTTTAGGTATGCGTCTGGAAAACTGGCCACCTGCCAGCCTGCGCACAGAAGGCGAATTAGTTTAATTTACTGATCACCAAGAATTTGGTGGGTTGGTTGAATAGAGTTTATTGCTGCGAAAGCAACACATTTTGAGGAAGTTGAATCATGCGACATCGTTATAGTGGCCGCAAATTAAGTCGTACGGGCGCCCACCGCCGCGCCATGTTTAGAAACATGACGACGTCTTTGGTCGAACATGAGCTTATTAAAACGACATTGCCTAAAGCTAAAGAACTACGTCGCTTTGCTGAGCCGTTGATTACGCTGGCAAAGCAGGACAGTGTTGCTAATCGTCGTCTTGCTTTCAGCCGTTTGCAAGATAAGGCCGCTGTTGGAAAACTGTTCAGTGAGCTGGCCCCACGTTATGAAAGCCGCCCAGGTGGTTATATCCGTATTTTGAAATGTGGGTTCCGTTCAGGTGATGCTGCTCCGATGGCGTATGTTGAGCTGGTAGACCGTCCAGAAGTTGAAGCTGTTGATTTGGAAGAAACTGCTGAAGAGTAATCCATTCTAATATCCACAGTTTTATAAAGGCCGGGCTTATGCTCGGCCTTTTGTTTTGGTGACGGTATTATTATTCACTGTACCTTTCACAGCCCTGTGTGATAATTGTTTCATTGAAACGTGTTGATTCGTTAACAAGGTGGGAAGTGTCATGACAGTTTTGGTTACAGGTGGCGCGGGCTATATTGGTAGCCACACCTGTGTCGCTTTACTGGAAGAAAACTACGATATCGTAGTGCTCGATAACTTATCTAATAGTTGTCTGGAATCACTTAACCGTGTCAGTGAGATTACTGGTAAGAAATTTCCTATTGTGATTGATGACGTCAATAATCCTGAGGCTCTTGAGCGTATTTTTAAGGATTATCAGGTTACTGCCGTGATGCACTTCGCCGGCAAAAAGGCAGTTGGGGAGTCTTGCGAATTACCCCTCGATTACTATCGGAATAATGTAGCCGGGACACTGACCCTGTGTGAAGCCATGAAGTCTCATGGTATCGGAACACTGATTTTCAGCTCTTCTGCGACGGTTTATGGTGATCCTCATAGCTCACCAATTACGGAAGACTTCCCTCTCAGTGCTACTAACCCATACGGTCAGTCAAAGTTGATGGTAGAAGAAATTTTACGTGATCTCGTGCGTGCAGATGAATTGGCCGGTGAGCCGTTTTGGTGTGTGGCATTATTGCGTTACTTTAATCCGGTCGGCGCTCATTCAAGTGGTCGAATAGGTGAGGATCCGGGTGGTGTGCCGAACAATTTGTTGCCTTATATCTCACAGGTAGCGGTGGGAAAATTGAAGATTCTGTCAGTATTTGGTGATAATTACCCCACTCGGGATGGCACTGGTGTTCGAGACTACATCCACGTGATGGATCTTGCCGAAGGTCATGTGAAAGCACTTGATAAGTTAATAGCACCTCCTCTTACAGCGGGTTGCTATACCTGGAATCTTGGGACAGGTAACGGGTACTCAGTACTTGAAATGGTTAAAGCTTTTGAGATGGCTTCGGGTAGAGCCGTACCTTATCAAATCACAGACTGCCGGCAGGGAGATGTTGCGGAATGTTGGGCTGATTCGTCCAAAGCTGAGGAAGAGTTGGGCTGGAAAGCATCGCGTGAATTGTCCGATATGATGGAAGACACCTGGCGCTGGCAATACCAGAATCCAGATGGCTTTGGTTAATAAATTTCTTTAAAGGCTGCGTACCTGAGCCTTCAGGCTTGAGAGAGAGGCAGCTGAATATGAAATGTTGTACCGACATTTAAGTCTGAGGTGACGGCCAATTCCCCACGATGCTGCTCTGTAATAATAAAGTGGGAGAAAGATAGGCGCTTGCCGGCATCGTAATCCTCATCAGATACCCTATCGGTAAAAAAGGGCTCAAAAATAAACTGCTGTTCCTCATAACTGATACCAACACCATTATGCTGAACCTTTATCCAGAGGGTTTCGTAGCACTCTATCACCTGGATTTTAATGGTTGGATGTTGGTTTCCCTGCCTCTGTCCTAGCGCATGACAGGCATGTCGAAACAGGCTGAGAAATACCTGCTGTAGTTCTGAAACAAAACAGGGTATTTTTGGCAAATTTTTATCGTAATGTCGCTCAATCGTAATATCCCTGAATCTCAGTCCAGAAGGAACTGAGAGCACATCGTTAGCTAGTGTGAGTGTATGTTCGATAACCTCAGTGACATCAGTGATTCTTTGTTCGCCGCCGCGACTGTGAGAAAAATCCAGTAGATTGTTAATAATGGCGAGCGCTTGTTGTCCCTCGTTACTGGCGTCAGTGAGCAGGTCTCTCAATGAAGTACCAGCATCAAGTGGAATCATTTCTAGTTCGTTCAAGCCCTTCTCAAGGTCATGAAGTATGCCCTGTAGCGGGGAGTTGATGTCATGAGCCATTGTGGATGCAAGTTCACCCATGGATGACATCTTGTCTCTTTGAATTAGCATATTGGCAGAGAGAATATGCTGGGTGACATCATCAATCAGTATCACCACACCCGTCTCAATTTGATCCTGTAATGGGTAGATAGTGATGTCAAAATGGTACTGTCCTCGCTGACTATGTTTAATGGTAAGTGTTCGGTTTTCTTCTTGTGCCTGAGTCAGTTGGTTTGGTGTGACCGTGATAGCGGGATATGTCTGCCAGAGGTCTTTTCCCAATGCTTGTTCCGAGTCTATGCCAGTAATTTCTTCTGCTCGCCTGTTCCACTGAGTTATTTGCCCGCTCGGATCAAGACCTATAAGCATCAGTGGCATGGAGCTGAGGATCTCGCTGATGTAGGCTTCTGAAGAGCGAAGTTGGGCAGTCGTTTGTCGGTGTTGAGTGATTTCACCCTCAAGAAGTTGATTTGTTCTTGTCAGCAGGTGGTTGGATTCATCCAGAGTGGCAGTCCGTTCCTGAACTCGTTGTTCTAATTCTCTGCGAATAGTTTCTAACTCACGGTTAGACTTGTGTGCTTCTCGGCGGCTGAAAAAAAGTGTGATAGCTGTCATTGAGAGAAGGAGAATGAGAATGCCGCTGGACCAGTTGGCCACATGTTGCCAATCGGTGTGTCCTTCCTCATCCTTAAAGTGACTGACTACGCCCGCATAGAGTGGGTGGCTCACTAGCAGGAGAAATATTGTTATCAGGTATTTTTTCATATCACTACGTAACGTATCCGAAGAGAATAGCTACTTTCATTCACAGGTTGTCCATCGGCCAGTTACTGAATGAATGCGCTGAATTGAGGTTATTATACGTCTAAATCGATATGATCCATGGTTAGTTTAGGTGAATTCTTTTACGCTTTTATTATCTGGGGTTTTTATTGCACAGATGGCCTGGGTCATGCGATCAGGGTTTGATTCTTTCCCCTGCCTAAAATCCACGATATCCAGAGTGGTGCTGAACACATCCAATAATTCATTTTTCTCCAGCAAGAATGCCGGGTTGCAAGGTCTGCCAAACTGCTCGTTACCCTGTGCAAATGTTTGATAGAGTAACACCCCACCAAGTTTTAGTGACTGTAATAAATAAGGAAACAAGGGCCGGTATAAATAGTTGGTCACAACAATACCAGAGAAAAAATCTACATCAAAAGGCCAGAGAATATTCTTTTCCTGAGTACCACCTTCTAAATCATATTGCACCAATTTGGCTTTGGGGTGGCTGTTGAGGTCGGCTACGCCAGAGATATCCCGATCCAAAAAGGTAACGGGGTAATTTTGCTTGAGAAAATAGCGGCCATGTCTGCCTCGGCCACAGGCTAGGTCAAGAATTTGTCCTGCCGGCATCAATGGCGCAAATTTGAGAATCCAGGTATCTGGTGTACCTGCTAGTGATAATAGGGGGCTGGGTTGTTGTTTATTGCCATTACGATGCTCTTTCATTCTAGAGTAGGAACAGCATGCCAAGGGTGTAAATCAGTCCCGACCAGAGTAGCGCCACTGTGCAGTAGCCCATAATATCTTTGATCCCGAGTCTGGCAATGCCTAATAGTGGAAGTGCCCAGAGAGGCTGTACCATATTAGTCCAGGCATCGCCGAAGGCCACCGCCATGGCGACTTTATTAAGCGGTATCCCCAGCGCTTGGGCTGCAGGAATAACAATAGGTGCTTGGACTGCCCACTGTCCTCCGCCCGACGGCACAAAGAAATTGACCACGCCAGCGCTAAGAAAAGTAAACAGGGTAAAAGTATCGGCGGTAGAAATACTGATAAACCATTCCGACATGGAGACGGCGAGTCCTGATTGAACCATCATACCCATGATGCCGGCGTATAGTGGAAACTGTAGTACGATGCCAGAGACACCCTTAACGGCTTCATTGAGAGCTGCCAAGTAGCTGGCAGGAGAGCGATGGAGTAGTAGGCCCACCACCAAAAAGATAAAGTTTACTGTATTTAATCCGACCTTTCCGCCATCAAGGAAATAGTCCACAACATAGTAGCTGCCAAGTAAACCCAGTAATAGCGTGGGTAGACGGTGGTTCTCAATCTTATCTGCAGGGGTATTGCTCCGGATAGGAATATCTTCCAGAGAGCCGGCTTGTTCGGGGTGGATTTCAACGACGTCATGAGGTTCGGGCATCATCAGCCGGTTAATAATGGGCAGGGTGATAAATATTGCTAGGCAGATGACGATGACTTCCCAGCTGAAGATGGTATCAGCGAGAGGAATGGTGGCACCATTCATCAGCGTGCCCAGTACATCACCATCGGACACAGCAATTTTAAGGGGAATAGACCCAGACAAACCGGCATGCCAAATCAGCATTCCCGAGTAGGCAGAGGCCACGAGTAGGGGGTAATGCACCCCTTGGACTTGCCGGGCTATTTCGCGGGCCATCAAGGCGCTGGTTATCAGTCCAAAGCCCCAGCTAATCCAGCAGCAAATCAGAGCAATGGCTGTCATCAGGATAATTGCCTGGCTGGGGGTTTTTGCCAGTGATGCCAGTTTTCGCAATCCCTTTTTGACGGTAGTCGTTTGTGCCAGAACGCTGCCTGTTACCAGAGTGATGATGACCTGCATGGAAAACACTAAAAGATTCCAGACACCGTCGCCCCAAAATTTGATCATTTTGGCTGGGGTGTGCCCTTCGCTAAGAACACCACCGAGAAGCACCACAAAGGTTAAAATAATGGCAATAATAAAAGCATCTGGTAACCAGCGTTGCATGATGCCAGTGAAGAAATTGGAGAGGGCTCGGATCATTGACGTTCCCTTTTATTGTGGTCTGATAGCCAAGGTTATGTGGCTATGGCATTTTATTTTAGCGGTTTACTGGCCCTTCGGAAACGTTGATATCAAAGGGTGATAAATATCAACTGCTCACTGTCTTATTCTTAGTTCTGGGTCTGGTGAAAATACTCCCCAGTATCTAGGTTCATGAGTCGCAGTGGGCCTCCCCAGATACAGCCAGTGTCTAAGGGAAATAAATTGTCTTTACAGGTCTTGCCTTCCAGTGCGGCCCAGTGGCCAAAAATAATTTTTGTCTCTTGGGGGAGTCGGCCTGGGTAACTAAACCAGGGTGCGTATCCTGAAGGTGGGTCATCGGGTTTAGATTTACTGGTGAGTTCCAAGTGGCCGCTGGGAGAACAAAACCGCATCCGGGTAAAGTAGTTGGTGATGACCCTCCAGCGTACAGGCGTTAATAAGTCGTCTTCCCATATATCTGGGGCATCACCATACATGACTTCAAAGAACTGGCGTGACTTCTCCTCACAACGAAGAACCACATTCATTTCCTCAGCCAAGGCCTTAGCTTGATCGAGGGACCATTGGGGAGGGATTCCAGCGTGAACCATTACGTAACCCCCATCTTCAATGAGCACCGGCTGCTGTTGAAGCCAGTGCAATAGTTCATCTCTGTCAGGTGCCCTGAGGATGTCATCCAGAGTATCACTTCGGCTAGGGCGACGAAGACCATGAGCGATGGCGAGTAGGTGTAGGTCGTGGTTGCCCATGACCATGCGGAAGTGACTGCCGAGGTTATAGCAAAATCGTAGGGTCTCCAGAGACTCTGGACCCCGGTTAACTACATCACCCACCGACCACAAGTGATCACTGGTAGAGTCAAATTCAACCCGGTCTAATAGATGCTTGAGAGGCTGAAGACACCCTTGTATGTCGCCGACTGCATAGGTCGTCAATGAACCGACCCTGGTACCGATAAAAGAAAGGCGGGAATTGGTACATCAAAAGTTTCTCCAGAATCGAGAGCCATTTGATAGCTACCTTCCATGGTGCCCACGGTTGTATCAAGAGTGACGCCGCTGGTATAGCGATGAGCTTGGCCGGGGGCGATCACTGGTTGTTCTCCGACAACACCGGGACCCTGTACCTCTTTGGTATGGGCGTTCCCATCAGTAATGAGCCAGTGGCGACTGATTAATTGAGCCGCTTCATCGCCTTGATTTTCAATGCTGACATGGTAGGCAAAGGCATAGGTGCTATTAGCGGGATCAGATTGTTCCGGCAAGTATCCAGGGGTTACTACAACAACAATATGGGTCATAACAAAGATCCGATCCGATTACTGAGCTGAACAAAATCTTCAACACTGAGTGTTTCAGGACGACGTGTTAAGTCGATATCCAGTTGTTCGAGCTGCTCTGCCTTGAGCATGAGTTTCAGAGTATTGCGCATCGTCTTTCGCCGTTGCTGAAAGCAAGCTCTAACCAGTCGTGATAACAGCTGGAGGTCATCAGCCGGATAGGGCGGTTCTGGGTAGGGTAGCAGACGAACGATAGCTGATTCTACCTTGGGTGCCGGTCTGAACGCTGAGGGTGGGACTTGAAACAGAGGTTGAACCTTACAGTAATATTGGACCATGACGCTAAGTCGACCGTAGTTCTTATCGCGAGGAGCAGCAGCAAGGCGAGTGACAACCTCCTTTTGCAGCATAAAATACATGTCACGGATTTGGCCGCTGAAACTGAGCAAATGAAACATTAGTGGCGTAGAAATATTGTAGGGTAGGTTGCCAATAATTCTCAGAGGTTTTCCTTCCAGATAAAATTGGCCAAAATCTGTTTTTAGTGCGTCGCCCTGATGAATGTGGAAGTCAGGATATTGCTGAAATTTTTTCTGCAATATCGGAATGAGGTCTCGATCAAGCTCCACTACGTTTAGCTGTGGGCATTTTTCCAGCACAGGCCCCGTGATTGCCCCTTGGCCAGGCCCGATTTCAATCAGATTTTGACCGGGTGCTGGTGCAATGGCAGAAACAATTTTGTCGATAATATTGTGATCCACCAGAAAATTTTGACCAAACCGCTTTCGAGCCTGGTGTCCTCCAGTAGTTTTTAATCGATTCACTAGTGGTTTCCTGCCATATCGGCGGCGTAGTTAATGGCGGTGATCAGACTTCCTGTGTCTGCTCTTCCCGTTCCTGCTATATCCAGAGCAGTACCGTGGTCAACAGATGTGCGGATGATGGGTAAGCCTAGTGTGATATTGACCGCGGCACCGAACCCTTTGTACTTCAATACAGGCAACCCTTGATCATGGTACATGGCGAGTACCGCATCGCAGTGTTCCAGGTATTTTGGTGTAAACAGTGTGTCAGCTGGTAGCGGCCCTGTTAACTCAAGGCCCTGAGCGCGAAGTTTATCTAAAGTCGGCTGTATTATCTGAATTTCCTCCATCCCCAAGTGCCCACCTTCGCCCGCATGGGGGTTGAGACCGCACACCATAATACGAGGTTTGGTAATACCAAATTTCTTTTGGAGGTCAGCGTGAAGAATGGTGATTACTTGTTCCAGAAGTTTGCCGTTGATGGCACCAGGAACCTTTGATAGGGGTAAATGTGTGGTAGCTAGTGCCACACGAAGCCCTTCAGTTGCCAGCATCATGACTACCAGGGGTGTATGGGTCTTCTCTGCTAAAAATTCTGTGTGTCCACTGAAGGGGGTGCCCGCTTCATTGATGATACCCTTGTGAATGGGGCCTGTGACTAGCGCCTGGCATTGACCACTTTGGCAGTCAGTGATGGCCGAAGACAGAGTTTCAAGAACATAGGGTGCATTGGCCGGATTCAGTGTGCCGGGGCATACAGGTTCACGAAGGCTTATGGGCCGGATGACCAGCTCACCTATATCCATTTGTTGGGGAGGGTTGGGGGTTAATATTCGCAGTTTTAGTGGCAGCCCAAGCTGATCAGCACGAGTTTTGAGTAGTTCTGGGTCTGCGTAGGCAACCAATTCATGGGGCTGTGGTTGCTGTGCGAGTTGTACTAGCAAATCGGGGCCGATACCTGCGGGCTCACCGGGAGTAATGGCCAGCTTTATCACAATTTTATATCGATGAAGGCCTCGTCACGAATTTCCTTCAGCCAAATTTCCAGCTCTTCATCAAATTTACGGCGTTTCAGAATATTGTGAGCTTGGCTGCGTTGAATATCCTCACTGAAATCTTGTTTACGACGTTCGGTTACCTGCAGAATATGCCAGCCAAATTGGCTTTGAAAAGGTTCGCTGACTTGGTCGATTTCAATCTCATTCATGGTTTTTTCAAAGGTAGGGGCAAATTGGCCTGGTACCGACCAGCCGAGTTCGCCACCCGACAAGGATGTCGCAATATCTTCGGAATCTTCCCTAGCTATCTCGGCAAAATCACTGCCATTGAGTATTTTCACCCGTAGGTTATTAAGGGCTTCTTGGGTTGCTTTATCATCACGAATTTCATTGGGCATGAGCAGAATATGTCGTACCTTATGTTGTAAGACCATTTGTTTTCTTGCCCCCCGTTGGTCGTAGAGTTTTAACAGGTGGTAACCGGCGTCACTGCGAATGGGTTCGCTGATTTGCCCTGGGGATAGGTTTTCAATGGCGGCAATAAAAATACTAGGCAATTGAGCTGTTTTTCGCCAGCCTAAGTCTCCCCCCGATAGGGCGTTTTGCCCCATAGAGTTGGCGACAGCCAGGCTTTTAAAGTCAGCACCATTTTGAATTTGGTCATAAATATCACGAATTTTCTGCTCTATATTAGCAACTTCATCACGTGGAGCTCCGGCGGACAAAGATAGAAGGATATGCCCGAGATTCACATCGGGTGATAACCAGGAGCGACCTTCTTCAGAGCTGAGAAAATTATCTATGTCCTGTTCCGTAACACTGATGCGACGGTTGATGGAGCCTTCCTGCACCTTGGCAATAATCATTTCATTGCGCATTTGCTGGCGCAGTGACGCTAATGTCACACCCCTCTGGTGTGCTTTCTCTGTCAGGCTGTCTACGGTTGTGCCCTGTTTCTGTGCTGCATTCTCTAGCGCTTGGTTTAGGTCTGCATCGCTAATACGAATATTGACCCTATGTCCTTTGATGAGCTGTAGGCGCTCTAGGATCAGGCGGTCAAGTACTTGTGGTAAGACAACATCTCGGGGGGGCGCTGCTGTGCCACTCTCCTCCAATCGAGCATAAATGTCCCTTGTTCTACGCTCTAATTCACTGTCCATGACAACGTCATCCTGCACAATGGCCACAATTCGGTCGAGAGCTACCTCCTCTGCACCTATGGGTAAAGAGGGTAGAAAAAAAACAACGGCCAGGGTGGCAACACTCAATAGCTGAATGAATTTACTGCGTACAATCATGGTTTAGTCCACATGGATTAATTAACAGGAGGTTCATAGCCGTAGACACTATCCTGAATGATGGACTCTACTTTAGAGCCAGTACCGGCAAGGCCCTTAAACTGGAATTGCAGGAAAATACCTTTGTCTTCCTCCAGGTCTTCTGGCCGTATATTATCATTGCGGTCAATCCACTTCCGACCCAAGACGCTCAGGCGCCAGCAACAACTGTCATATGAGAGACCAAATAAGGTTTCAAGGTTTTGACTGTTAGTGAGGTCGTAATTGTAGCGGCCGATGAAGCTCCAGTTTCCGAAGAGGGGTAATACTGTAGAGATATCCCCCTGCTCAATATCTTCATCTATATCTTGAAAGTCAGGATCAGCGTAATCCTTAGGCTCTTTCCGGTTAAAACGATAAGCCAAATTAAAGATGCGGTTGTCCCGGTCATGATAGCGTAGGCTTGTATTGCCACGGTCTAGCTCACTATTTTCGTCATCGTATAGTGCGTCTGCCTGGAATCTCATGTTCTCACTTAACCTAAGGGAAAATTCGGCTGCATAGGCAGACTCATTTCTCAGTAGGCCGTCAACAATTTCTTGTTGCTTGGGTGTTAGGATCTCGTCGTCCGGATTATCTTTTAAGAAAGACTTGGTCAGCCTTGGATCAAGATTAATATAGCGGTCATCCAGATAGAATATTTGGCCAAGACTGGCTCTCAACCACTCAATGCCTGTACTTTGGTTGACCAAGCGTGAGGTCAGGCCAACGGAGATATGCTCTGTGTCGCCAATGCGGTCGCCACCGACAAACCTGTCATCTCTAAATAGCTGGTTATAACTAAAAGTGAGTAGCGATGTGTCGAAGTCAGGGAGGTCGCTTTGATCTTCGTACTTGGCGTGAACCATATATAGCCTTGGCTCGAACGTTTGTGTAAAGCCATTGAGCCAAGTTGTATCGCGCTCCATATAAATCCCTGCATCGATAATGCCCACAGGGACGGTGACAGAAGGGCTGTCATCATTTTTTCCAAGTACCGGATTGTCCAAATCATAGGTGATGTGTTTTACCTTTGCGGTAGGGCGGAAATAACCCCAGCCCCACTGCTTGTCCCAGCTGGCCGCATAATCCACTCTCAGTCGATCACCAATGATGTATGTCCCATCTTCATCGGCTAGGAAGGTGTCAAGTGGTGCTAGCTCATCGTCATCTCTGTGGTCAAAACTGGTGAGCTGGTTTTTGAGATCAAAGACAAAGTCTCCGAGTCGATAGCCACCATCTGCATGGACTCTGGGCAGTAACTTGTACTGATCACGTGCATTTTCATTGTCACTAATCGTTTGAAATCCTTGTCCTTTAATGCCGAATTGCCAGTTCGGGAGGCGGTAGCTGGCAGAAGCCATTTCTCTCAGGTGGGTCTGACTGTTGACCTCTAAAGTAGTATTGCCTAGATCCTGAAAATAGTCACCGTCACTGACCCGGGTGTAATCAATTTCAGTTTGCCAGCGTCGACCAACACCACCGAGATGGTCAATGCTGGTTATCCACCTATCTTCACCTTCATAATCGATAACATCACTTGAGTCATAATTATCTGCATCGCCCCCGTCATCACTGGAGAGAAATGCACCACCAATAATGGTATTGGTCAGAGGGGAGAGGTGACGTGCTTCCACTTCAAGCATGGCGCCGCGCTCCTGTAGATAGCGTGGCGTGATGGTGGCGTCATAATTAGGTGCCAGGTTCAGGTAGATAGGTTGTGCGTAGTCGATGCCATTTGCATCACTCATTTCGAAGCTTGGGAATAGTAGGCCCGAGGCGCGGCGGTCATCCGTGGGGAATCGTATCCAAGGTACGTAAAGAATAGGAATATCCTGTACCTCTAGACGTACATGTTTCGCGTGGGCAATCCCGGTTTCAGGATTGATATCTACTTCTGAGCTCACCAACTGCCATGCGCTACTGCCTGGTTCACAGGTGGTGTAGGTTGCATTGTCTATGTAGAAGATGTCGTCGCTGGGGCGATTTAGGCGATCAGCCGTGCCGCGAACACCGGACTCATGAAATAAGTAGGTTGCATCATTAACCTGGATATCTTTAGTGTCCATATTGGCGTGAGCCGTTTCACCGGTAAGCAATAGTCCAGGCTCACGGAATTGTACGTTGCCTTCCAGATCGACGGTGCGTTCATTTTGATTCACGGTGGCGAAGTCACTACGGATTTGACGGTAGCCCTGTGTCAGCTGCACTTTACCTTGGAGGTGTGCCACATTTTCCTGAACGACCTCTGTGGAGGTGGATGCTACACGCAAAGAGGCTTTTTCCGGTTCCAGGTCAGCTTCCGGGTAGTCTCGTTTGGGTTCTATATAAGCACCACAGCAGCCATCTGCCATTTGCTTTTGTTGTTCTGGTGTCAATGTCTCTTCATCGACCCAGTCAAGATTCTTGGCCAGAAGAACTTGAGGCCCTGTATCCGTTGGACGTAATTCTGGAACTGAACGTACGGGTCTTGGGTAGGCTTTACCGGACATGACCTGTTCGTTACAGACCCAGTTGCCATCCTCTCCAGCTTCACACGCCCATTGAGTGTGCTGTTCGGTGCTCTCCGCCAAAACCGGTTCGGTGCTCTCCGCTAAAACCGATGTTGGAATCAACAGGCTGAAGAGGATTAACAAAATGGCTTGAGGGTGATACGAGCGCGCAGCTTGGTAGAGCCCAGTGGAGGTGTGAATTAGGGTTTTTGGCATTCTTATTATCCGTCTTCTCTTCTGGCAAGCTGTGACCATAATCGCAACGCACCATTTTACCCATTCTGAGGCATCATGCGAGGGTTTGAGGTAGAATGGCGAGCCTTTTTTCCAAATGCCCCATAAATTATGAGTGATTTGCAGCACTTGCAAGATTGGGTTGAGACATTTCTACCTGATTCATGTATTTGGCAAGATAATTTGTCGATCCTTCCGCTAAATGGGGATGCAGGCTTTAGGCGCTATTTTCGGGTGAATAGTAAGCCATCACTGATTGCTGTATCGGCACCACCTGAACACGAAAACAATCCGGCTTTTGTCAGTGTGGCATTGTGGCTAAAGCAGCATGGCCTGCACACACCAACTATTTTTGCTGTGGATTATCAACAGGGTTTTCTATTATTGGAAGACTTTGGTGATGACCTGTTGTTGCCACACTTGTCACCCGCCACTGTTGACCCCTTCTATGATGCTGCTGAAGACGTGTTATTAAAGATTCAGCAGACACCTCGAGCTTCGGACTTATTTCCCGACTATAGTCGTCAATGCCTGCTGGATGAAATGAAACTCTTTCCCGAGTGGTTTCTGAGCCAGTTATTGGGGCTTGAATTACAACCCAATGATCATGAGCTGTTGGATGAAACTCTGGCACGGTTGGCAGATAGTGCACAGGAACAGCCGCAGGTTGTAGTGCACCGTGATTTTCACTCGCGGAACCTGATGCTGCTGGCCGATAAAGAGGTCGGTCTGATCGATTTTCAGGATGCAGTTATTGGCCCTGTTACCTATGATTTGGTGTCTCTACTGCGAGATTGTTATATTCGCTGGCCATCGGATTATGTTTTACAACGGGCATTGAATTACTATCGACGGGCAGAGGCTGCGGGCATTGCACCGCCGGCATCCGATATGCAGATTCTTCGGTGGTTTGACCTAATGGGTTTGCAGCGGCATATCAAGGTATTGGGTATCTTTGCCAGACTTTGTTTGAGGGATGGAAAACACCATTATCTCAACGACCTGCCCCTAGTGATTCGCTATACGTTAGAGCAATTGGAAAGACACCCAGAACTGGGCGAGTTTAAAGACTGGTTTGAGTCGCGAGTATTACCTCTATTGCCTCAACAAGCCTGGTTCCAGCCTTGGGAAACGGCAGGTGACTAGAGCCTGTTAACGCTAGTTAATAAGGATTCAATATGAAGGCAATGATTCTTGCCGCGGGTTTTGGTGAAAGGTTGCGGCCATTAACTAACGATACGCCCAAGCCGCTATTAAAAATTGGTACCAAGCCTCTGATTCAGTATCACGTCGAGCGACTTGCTTCGGCAGGTGTTCGTGAGTTGGTCATCAATACCTCTTGGCTGGGAGATCAAATTGAATCATTTCTTGGTGATGGTTCTCGTTTTGGCGTCAGTATTGCTTGGTCTCGAGAGGTTGAGCCACTAGACACCGGGGGTGGTATTCGTCGAGCATTACCCTTGCTGGGCAGTGACCCATTTCTTGTTATTAATGGTGATATTTGGACTAATTATCCACTGGCATTGTTGGTGGAGCGAGAATGGTCAGAAGAAATAGATGCCCATCTTGTGTTGGTGCCTAATCCTGAACATAACCTTAAAGGTGATTTTACCTTGGATTCACAGCGTTGTGTGCGCTACCCCTTAGGGAATGATGAGAGTGCTACTTTCAGTGGAATGAGTGTGATGCGCCCTGAGATGTTTGCATTATTTTCATCAGCCAGTGAAAAATTTCCTATCAGGGATGTGCTAGCGGGGAGTATTAATGGTGGCTATGTGACCGGTGAGATATTTCATGATATCTGGTGGGATGTGGGTACAGTTGAACGGTTGCAGGCATTGAATGCATTGGTCTCTAGGGATGTGCACTCTGGCAAAGAGGTAAGTCCGTAAAAAATCGTCGATAGTTAGGGATGGACACTAATGCTCTGGGTGGTGGGTCTTCTACCTGCTGCTGTCTTATTAAAATCACATGTCGTTTCCCTGTCCGTCATTATTATTGTGGTATAGGTTTAATGAGGATGGAGATGAAATTTGCAGCAAGCTGTTATTAGGTGGCGGTGGGCTTTTATCAGTTGCCTGATTTTGATCATGATTATGTCATTGATGCCAGTTAATGGTACTGGGTGGTTTCCTGGTCAAGATAAATTGATGCATACCATTAGCTTCGCCGTATTATTCCTGCTCGGATCACAGGCATTTCATGGGTCAACATTCTACTGGCCACTTTTTCTGGGGTTATTGGTTTATGGTGTTTTGATTGAGTGGTTACAGGGAAAAACGGGTTATCGCAGTATGGAAATTTGGGACGTGGTAGCGGATATTTTTGGACTGGTCATTGGCCGCTTAATCGTAGTATTTTTTTCGTACAAAAAGAGTTGATTCACTGTTAATCAAGCCCTTCCCTTGTTTTCCTCTCAAAAAATTGGGGGCAGGGCTGTATTGGATAAGAGATAACTTTTTAGCTTTCTTGGAGCGACAGCCGTAAGTTGTGCGGGTGTAGGGTAGGCCTACCACAAAACATCAGAATGAGCGTGGTGAGATCATCCCAAGGGGAGGCTGTACGCATGCCTTTAATGGCGCGGTCAATACCTCCGGCGAGGCGCAGCATGTGCTTTAGCTGATTTGAGGATAGGCGTTTTATTGCATCTTTTACCAGTGGTTTTCGTTTTTCCCAAACACCCATATTTTTCAGTGCCCAGTCTAGATGGTCTCCGCTGGCCATGGCATCGCTGGCTTTGATAAGAGTGCGAAGCTCTCGGGTCAATGCCCATAGAATGACCGTGGCTTCGGTTCCTTCATCGCGTAATCCTCGCAAGGTTCGGCAGGCACTTTGGGCTTCCCCCTCCATAGCCTTGTCTACCAGTGAAAATACGTTAAAACGGGCGCTGTCGGCGACAATAGTAGACATGGTGTCTCCGTCTACCTCTCCATCAGGAATCAGTAATTTAAGCTTTTCAATTTCCTGTACCGCCGCGAGTAAGTTTCCCTCTACTCGATCTGCAAGGATGGAGATAGCCTGACCGCTGGCATGGATGCCCGCTTGTTTTAGTCTCTGGTTGATCCACCGGGGCAACTGGTTTGGGGGTACTGGCCATGATTGTATGAAGACCCCCTGGCTTTCAATAGCCTTAACCCATTTGCTTCTGGTTGTCGCACTTTCAAGCTTGGGAGTAATAATCAGCATGAGTGTCTCACTGCTGGGATTAGCGATGTATTCCTGCAGTGTTTTTGAACCTTTGTCTCCTGGTTTTCCTGTAGGGATGCGGATCTCCAGAATTTTCTTTTCTGAGAAGAGTGAAAGGCTGTTTGCCTCAGTTAGCACGACATTCCAGTCAAAGCCGGTTTCGGCGTGCAGTAGTTCTCGTTCGGTATAACCTTGGCTTCGGGCGGCGCTTCTAATGGCGTCGGTAGCTTCTTGTGCTAATAGGGGCTCATCACCACTGATAAGATACACCGGGGCCAAGGGCCCCTTTGATAGATGCGCTTTGAGTTGCTCAGTTTTTAGGCGCATTTTCAGGTGTGGTTGTTTCCTGCGATGAAGTAGAGAGATTGTTGACGGCGCTGAGGCGGCGCATAATCTGTTGCACTAAGTCTT
>JBALWM010000166.1:0-2488 GCA_036960905.1 Porticoccus sp. | reverse complement strand
CCTGATAGTTATTCATCGCAAAATACTCCCACTCTCTCGTTGTGTAGGATTGATCTGCTACTTTATTCAAGAAAGCTAAAAGCTCTTTATGCAGCTCTTGTTTAATATTCATGTTTAGTGCCTGTTATCGTACAGATTATCCTGCACATAAAATTCCTATGTGAGTTGTACGCGAAACTTCTCATCGCCAAACTCGATAATATCGCCCGAGACTATTTTCTTTCTCTTTCTGGTTTCTATCTCGCCATTAACAGAAACCTGACCATCATCGATAACAGCCTTTGCTGCACCGCCATTCTCGACCAAGCCTTCAAATTTCAGAATCTTATAGAGCTCAACGGGCTCTCTGGTAATCTCAACGTCTCTCATAGTATTCGCTATTTATGCTAATTTTAGTGATGTCATACAGGGGTAACTTCTTTTTTAATTCGTTCATTTATAACAATAGATCTTCTTCGATAGGATGGTAGATATTGGCAGCCTTAATAAGGGAGCCCGCAGTAAGCGCTGGAACCCCATAAACTTCAGCGGTCACCCCATCATCTTTTTTGACTTTTTCTAGCAACAAGTCGAAGTCACCATCACCGGATAACAGCACAATGGTATCAACCTCCCTGGCTGTTTCCATGACATCAATGGCAATACCCACATCCCAATCACCTTTGGCCGAACCATCACTCCGTTGAATATACGGTTTGAGCTTTATGGTGAAGCCTATGTGCTTCAGGGCATCCTGGAATTTAAGCTGACCATCATCACCCCGATGAATGGCATAGGCTGTCGCTGAAACAACCTCACCCTCAGCACTTACTCGCTGCCAGAGTTTTCGGTAATTAAACTGACGTCCATAGGCTTGGCGGGTGGTGTAATAGATATTTTGCACATCGACAAAGATAGCAATTTTTTTCACGATGAAACCCACTAGCGATACGCCTACCCAGAAGGGGTGCGACACTACAGGAGTCTGTAGCAACTGTTAAGTCATGTAACTAATACATTCAAGTGACGGGGGACAGTGGTAAACGTGCTGACAAGTGCCAGCTCAAATCACCCCATCATCACGCAACTGCTCTTGAGCAGCCTTATTCAGCCCCAACAAATCCTCAAATACCTCTGCATTGTGACTACCCACCTCAGGCCCGGGCCACTGCGTATCACCTGGTGTCTCACTCAGCCGGGGAATCATCGCCGGTATTTTTAATGGCTCACCATTAATTTCTACCTGCTCGAACAAACCCCGCTCATTAAAATGTGGGTCAGCTAACATATCCTCGGCATTGTAAATCGGCCCTGCCGGAACCCGGCTTTGCTCAAGATGCTGAAGAATCTCTGCACTGGATAGACTCTCACACCAGGCCGATAGTGCCTCATCAATATCCTGTTCATGTTGAACACGGCCCGTGTTATCAGAAAGGCGGGAGTCATTGGCCATATCTGGTCGTCCCGCTGTTTCCATCAATCGTTTGAAAATTGAATCGCCATTGCCCCCAATCACCACAAATTTACCATCAGCACAGCGATAGGTATTGGTGGGTACAATCCCTGTTACTGTGGTACCAGAAGGTTCACGAATAACACCGGCCCCATCAAATTCCGGCACCACCCCTTCCAGCAAATTAAACATCGCTTCGTAAAGGGCAATATCCACGACTTGCCCTGCCCCACTTGACTGACGTGATAGCAACGCCAGGGCGACACCAAACGCAGCATGCAGCCCGGCAATACTGTCACCAATACTCAGGTTGGGTCGGACGGGAGCCTCACCCTTAAAGCCGTTAACGTAACGAAACCCACTGATACCTTCACACACAGAGGCAAAACCAGGTTTGTGTGCATAGGGACCGGTCTGCCCATACCCGGAAATACGGGTATAGACTAACCCGGGGTTAGTTTGCTTAAAGCGCTCGGGTCCCAGTCCCCACTTCTCCATCACCCCCGGTCGAAAGTTTTCAATCAGTACGTCTGCACCATCAATTAACTGGCCAGCTAAGTCCCGCCCTTTCTCCGTTTTTAAATCCAGGGTGATACATTTTTTATTGCGGCCTAGGCTGCGCCACCACAGTGAGGTGCCATCTTTCAATACGCGCCAGTTGCGCAGGGGGTCCCCTCCTCCGGGTGGCTCCACCTTAATGACTTCTGCGCCAAAATAAGCCAGCAACGAACCGGCAAAAGGACCGGCAAGTAATTGCCCCAACTCAATCACTCGGCACCCCGAGAGCGGCTTTGTCTCAGTCACATTAATATTCCTCAATCTCTATAAACAGGCTATCTATAACAGTAGCGTCAGCAGCAACGGTACAGCGACAAGAGCTATGACCGTAGAGGCAACCACAATACCAGCCACCGCATTAGGGTCGCGATCAAATTTTAGCGCCAGCAGATAGTTAAACACCGCTGCCGGCATAATGGATTGCAGAAGTACCACATTTTTTGCAGTACCAGTAAGCCCCAACAGTGAAACGACAATCCAGGCAAACACCAAGCCACC
>JBALWM010000165.1:0-2533 GCA_036960905.1 Porticoccus sp. | reverse complement strand
ATTAGCAGATAGACATCACCGAGGATCTCCGCATCCAGCAATGCACCGTGCAAATTCCTCTGAGAATTATCTACGCCATAACGTTTACAGAGGGCATCCAAATTATTCTTTTGTCCGGGATGCATGTGCCTGGCCATGACCAGTGTATCCACCACCGTACAAATATCTTTCACTTGGCCACTGCCATCTAATTTTTCAAACTCATGGTCAATGAAACCCACATCAAAAGGTGCATTGTGAATAACCAACTCAGCCCCTTTAACAAAAGCCAGAAACTCTTCGGCAATCGCTGAAAAAACGGGTTTATCGGCGAGAAACTCGTCGGTAAGACCATGAACTTCCATTGCCCCATGGTCTACTTCGCGCTCTGGATTAACATATTGATGGTAGTGCCGCCCGGTTAAACGACGGTTAACCAGCTCAACACAACCAATTTCAATAATTCGGTGATCCTGGCTGGTTTCAAGACCTGTCGTTTCAGTATCAAGTACAACCTGTCGCACTATGGCTCTCACTCATATCTGGTTAATTGTTTAGGTTTTGGTGGTATCTCTACAGGAATAGATATCATCCCCTCACTCCAACTCATCAATACCACGGTTGGCCAACTGATCTGCTATCTCATTTTCCCGGTGGCCACTGTGTCCTTTAACCCAGTGCCATTCCACCTGATGACGTGCAGCTTCATCTTCCAGACGTTGCCACAAATCCACATTTTTGACCGGTTTCTTGCTGGCTGTTTTCCAGCCCCGTTTCTTCCAATTCTCTAACCAACTAGTGATACCCTGACGTACGTATTCTGAATCTGTCGTCAAAATTACTATACAAGGCTGCTTCAATTCCGCCAGTGCTTCAATTGCCGCCGTTAGCTCCATACGATTGTTGGTCGTTTCAACCTCGCCACCATAAAGTGTTTTTTCCTTACCGGCATAGCGCAATAGAGCACCCCAGCCGCCAGGTCCTGGATTACCCCGACAGGCACCATCGGTAAAAATTTCTAGTTCTTTCAACTACTTTTCTCCTGAAAGAGGTGTTTTGCTAACACTGTTCTTTTTCACTGCCGGTACCACAGGAATGCCTATAGATTTCCACCTTCGAGGTCCAGGCGACGTTGGTCGGGCAACGTATTTCCGGGCAACCACAATATAGAATGCACCCCAAGGCAACCGGTACTTTTGTCCAATTCTTTCCGTAAAACCTACCTGGTCATCAGTTTTTGGCCATTGCACTGGCAAAGGAAAGCTTCCAGATACTGCCTTGATCGGCTGGCAATTTAACAACCTCAACCAATCCAGCAATCGACGATGGCGCAAACTATGATGCCGCCAAATAGCCTGAGATGAAAGTAGCCTGGCAGGCCATTTCGCCAAACCAAATAAGCTAATGGGATTCAATACCACCAACACTAAATGTCCACAGGGCGTTAGTACGCGCGCCACTTCTTTGAGTACTTCGTGGGGGTATTGAGAAAACTCAAGTGCATGATGAAGTAATACGGTATCTACCGTCTCTGATGGCAGAGGCAAGCTATCGTAATCTGCAGTCGCCTCACAATCAGTTTGAGCATCGGATTGAGCCCCAATCGAAAAACTATGAAGGTGGTTAAATTCACCCGTAAGCAGCTGATTCGATGTCACACCCAAGTGCATCATCCTGTGAGCGCCTAACTCAGGCATGACTTGGATTAATGCTTCCCGTTCACGCTGCAATAGGTATTGACCATAATGTGTCTGAAACCAGCTATCCAGAGATGTCTGTGCATCTGCCAAAGGAACCACTCGATGTTTTTCATCAAAGTACGCTCGGGAGGCTTGGAACAAGTTACGCATTCTTATCCCACACTCATGTTTCTATACTCTATGGTTCTATCCTTGCGGCTCTCATGAGACATGATATTTATCCCATACCTTTCAATTCGTTTATTATGGGTAATATGTGTGTTGAAAACTACCGGAACCTATCATGCCTCTAATTGTTCATACTATTCCTGCATTTACGGACAATTATATCTGGCTGTTTCATCAGCCCGGTAACAACAGCGCCTATGTCGTCGATCCAGGTGATGCCAACCCGGTTATAGAAGCTCTGAATAAGTTGGAACTATCACTGGCAGGTATTATTGTGACTCATCACCACCCCGATCACGTGGGTGGTATCTACTCACTACTCGAAAAATACCAAGTACCTGTTTATGGGCCAGAAGGTATTCCTCAGGTCAGCAAGCTTATGAAGGATGGCGATGCTCTTCATCTTGCAGAAACAGAATTTCAGGTATTGGCAGTACCTGGGCACACTCTGGATCACCTCGCTTATTTTGCCGCCAGCGAGCCTTTAGTCTTTTGTGGAGACACGCTGTTTGCGGGTGGCTGTGGTCGTTTATTTGAGGGGACGCCTGAGCAAATGTGGCTTTCTCTGTCTCGTCTGGCCAGACTACCTACTGACACGCTCATCTACTGTACCCATGAGTACACTCAAGCTAACCTTGAATTTGCCTTGACAGTTGAACCAGAAAATAAAGTATTACAACAGAGGG
>JBALWM010000164.1:0-2571 GCA_036960905.1 Porticoccus sp. | reverse complement strand
TTGAGAACACCCCCATCGACTATCTGGATTTCGCCTCACCGGTTTCCGGCCTGGGATCAAAAATTGGCTTTGATGCGACGAATAAATTCCCTGGTGAGACTAATAGAGAATGGGGCGAACCGATTGAGATGGATGCCGCTGTTAAAGAGAAGGTTGATGGGCTTTGGGATTCGTTGGGTATCGACAAATAAATCTTTTCCCGATCTGTTTCTTTGAACTATTTCAAGCGAGGAGCTCACTTTAAGGGGACGCAACTTCTATAAAAAAATGCCTTGCTGAAAAGTAGAATTTATCGTGCAGACCACAAAAGCCTGACCAAATCACCTTTCGCAGTCACGCTAATAGTTGAAGCCTCTCGGCCACGTGAGCCTCCTGAAAAATCAGCACGACGGCACGATCAACTCATATCTTCCCATGGGTTGATTTTGTCAAACAACACGTCCTGCTCATAGCCCGGCACATGTATCCTGTCACAGGAGATATCGATACCGGCTTCATCAATCATTGGCTCACCAAAACGGTAAATGACCTCGATTTCACCTTTATCTGATCGAGAGGCGTAATCTGTCGCCAACTGTCGAGTTTGTTCCCGACGCTGTCGATAGCTCTCCATTTTCGCACCATAGCGGCTTGATAACATTGCTTCTGCCTTGGCAGGAGACAGCACCACTGCCGTCGCATTATTGCCACCAAAACCCTTGGAGTTAATGAATGCTACATCCATTTTTTTATCACTGACATCTATGTCCTTAAGGGGAAAGAACACATGATTCCGATATACGTCTGGCGCCACCTCAGTAATCGTTTTGATTCCCGGAAGAATATCGTATTTAAATGTCCCTAAGGCGGAGACCAACTGATCACCACTGGCACCTGACAAAGAGTGGCCTACATAAGCTTTAACTGCTGAAACAGGCCAATCATGAATACCAAATGCCTCACCCACTCGGTCAAAAATTTCAGATTCAGTAACACGGTTTGCTGGTGTGCTGGAGCCATGAGCATGAATAAAACTATGGTGACGTACAGATTCTTCACCCACAACAGCAATAGCGGATGCTACCGCTTTAGCAAAGGAAACATAATTACCTGCCCCAGGTGCTGAAATAGATTTTTTCACCCCATCAGCATTGATAAAGACCTCCGGCACCGCGGCATGAATATCTGCACCAAGCTCAATAGCGAGAGCATCATCCATTAACACCACATACTGTGTTCCTTCAGCAATGGTAAAACCACAGTTCTCACCAAAAGGCCTACTGGCGCGACGCCAATCTGGGGTATCGGTACCATCAAGCTTACACAGGTTTTCATCTGTACCCAGAGCCCCCATATTGATAAACCCTTCCATAATCTCTGGAGTAAGGCCCGCATCAGCACTACCTACTACCGCCACTCTGCGTCGCCCACTACGGATATCTCGCACTGCTGCCTGGAGAACATACAAAAAAGATGCACAGGCTCCAGTAATTGCTTCGGTATGACCAACACTACCCAGCACATAAGCATTTACAAAATCTGCGGGCATGCTATTGAGACCCAAGGCATATTGCTTGGAAGTGGTACGTTCGCCTCTCAATCGTGCTTGAAGTAGTCCACCAAAACCGTCCCGGGTAATCTGACCCATCAGGCTCGTGCCATAAACACCAATTTCATCAGGTCGAACACTGGCAGAAATTGTTTCCCAAGGAATACCCACTGAGTTCACAGCATCACTGGCACCAAGTAATGCCAGCTGTAGACCTTTAGGGTGGAATCTGGAGTTGTACTGTTCTGCGGGATCAAACCCGGAAGGCAGCTGTCCCGCCGCCTTGGCGGCCTGCTCATAATAAGTCGGCACAAGAAATTCGCCTGCGCCCGTAATGTGAACTTCAAAAGAGCCATCATCCAGAGGGCGAACATCCCAGTGGCTGGGAATGGATGAAGGCATATCGCGCTTACTCATTTTAAAGACAATATCTTCGCCTTCCTTTGCTCGAATATGAGCGCGCTTATGCCCATAAATTTTGGTGGGATCAAATAATGAATCCTCGAGGCGGCGAATTAATGTTCCCGCCAATACGCGCTCAGAAAAGGTCGCGACGACCTGCTCCAGGCTGTAAGCATTGTTATCCTTATCTCGGTAACACGCACCATCCCAAGTCACCAATGACATCAAGCACGCCAAGCCTGCTATGGTTTTCTGCTGTTCTCCCTTCGGGAGTGAATCCAGCACAATCCGGCGAAAAGCCTGATGTGATGAACTGCGACCAGCGGCGTTATAGCCCCCAAAACCTACGATAACCGGCAATGCTTGCATTTAAACTGTACCTTCATCATCCAATGCGGTCAGTCTATCAGTCACACCTCATTGATATTTGTCTATTTAAGACATACTATCTTCCATTATGGCCAATAAAGTACTTTCAAGCACATCTGCACTGCGTGTCGGCACACTGCTTTATGATAATTTTCTAGGTACCAGCGCCACCCTGCCGGTAGAAATGCTTCGCACCGCACAAGCCTCAGCACGTGCTCGCGATCCAAACGCTCGGCAAATTGCAGCGGTGACCCTATCCATTGATCATCAAC
>JBALWM010000013.1:0-21529 GCA_036960905.1 Porticoccus sp. | reverse complement strand
TGGTCACCGCCGCTAATTGCAGTGTGAGCCAAAGTGCTGTGATATCGGAAGCGAGCAAATTCATGGGGTTATATTTTTACCTTTTATGGGTAATAAATAACCCCCATCGGTCATTATTTTTTCTGCAACCGGCGTATTCATAAAGTCCAAAAACTGCTGTGTTAACGGGCTTATCGGTTTAATCGCCACCCGACTCTGCCGAACAGGGTGTTTTAAATAAGACGAGAGATCAATAGTAACCAACCTTTGCTGCCGCTCTTTCACAGCAGAATTTTCTGTCGAATAAGCCAACGACGCTGCAACAATTGCAACGTCTGCGTTACCACTGTGAAAAAACTGCCACGCCTGAGCAATATTATTTCCCACCACCAGTTTGTTTTGGGTTTCATTGGCAACACCAAGGTTTTCCATCACATCCATGGCCGCTATTCCATAGGGTGCTGATCGAGGGTTGGCAATGGCGATGCGTTTCGCTGATACCATTATCTTTTTAGGGCTAGCTTCTTTTGGGCTGATTGCGTTATGCCGTGAAACCAGAATCAATTTTCCAATGGCGTAGATTGCCAAGGTTCCAGCACCCCCATGACCACTAGCCACTAATTTTTCGGGGTAAGATTCATTGGCAGAAAAAAATAATTGAAATGGGGCGCCCTGTAGAATTTGGGCATAAATCACACCGGAAGAAGCGCTGCTGATTTTAATTTGATGGCGTTCCCCATCAGTATTCTGTTGCTCAGAAAATGTCTGACTGAGTTGTTCCAAAATGGGCCGAAAGTTACTGGCGGTGGCAATACTCAGCGTATCGGTCAAAGCACTGTGGCAAAAAAGCACCTCTATAAAAAGTACCGTTATAACCAGAAACTTTAAGCGCAATAGATACCCCAAAGAGTTACTCGCTGTCCTGCCAACGTTCGGCACGCTGCTGATCCACATCTTTGGCATCGACCCAGCCACTTGAGCCATCCACATGCTGTTCCTTTTTCCAAAAGGGCGCGCTGGTTTTAAGGATATCCATAATAAATTCACAGGCAGCAAACGCCGCATCGCGGTGGGCACTACTCACCCCCACAAACACAATTTGTTCGCCGGGAGCCAAGTCACCAATGCGGTGGATAATACGAATATCTATGGTCGACCAACGTTCTGCTGCTTGCTTGGCGGTTTGTTGAAGGGATTTCTCAGTCATACCCGGGTAGTGTTCCAGGCGCATAAATTTTAGAGGGTTATCTACAAGGTCACGAACTTGTCCTGTAAAGATGGCTACACCTCCGATACTAGCACCGACGCTAGTATCGTCACTTTGTAGCTGACGATATTCCTCGCCAACATCAAAATCCTTTTCCTGTACGGAAATGGAAATCATCCGCCCGTCACCGGGGGAAATAATGCCACTTCATCGCTATCACTGATGGTGGTGTTTACATCCACCATATCCTGATTAACGGCAAACAATACGTTGCCCGTTCCCAGTGCAAGCTTCCATTCATCACCCTGTGACTGAAGGTTTTGTAGTAGCTGGCCTATAGTATCAACGCCATTGGGTAAGGTGGTATTCAGTTCGCCAGTACCCAGCTGTTCGCGGAGGCTGCCAAAAAATAATATTTTCATACTAAAACCTGTCTCTCTTTCTTCGAGCTTGCTACTTTTTAGCTTTCCCTTCTTCAGCTTTCCAGTGCCCGGATTTTCCCCCGGCTTTTTCCAGCAATCGCGTTTGCTCAATAACCATGCCTTTATCCACAGCCTTACACATATCATAGATGGTCAGAGCCGCAACGGAAGCCGCAGTCAGTGCTTCCATCTCCACACCCGTCTTACCATCGAGCCCACAGGTGGCAGAAATACGAATACTATTGGTCTCAGGTTGCGGCTCAAATTCCACGCTGACTTTTGTTAGCATCAATGGATGGCACAAAGGAATCAGATCGGGGCATTTCTTCGCTGCCTGAATACCCGCAATACGAGCTACTGCCAGTACATCACCCTTTTTATGCCCACCAGACAGAATCAGTTCCAGGGTTTCTGGTTGCATACTGACCGTTGCCTCAGCAGTGGCTTCACGGGTGGTGACTGTTTTACCACCCACATCAACCATATGAGCTTCGCCCTGATCGTTAAGGTGGGTAAGTTTTCGCATATCCGACACAGAAATCACTCCATTTGTGAGGTGGGCATTTCTAGGGGAGCCCTATTCTTTTGATCGTTTGGGCAGTCTACCTCAAACACCCAAAGTAACCCATTGAGACAGCTCAATCAGACGGTCACGGGCAGTACCAATATAGCCCTAAAATCATTCACATTGGTATGTGTCGGCCCCGTAATGATTAGATCGCCCAACGCCTCAAAATACCCATAACTATTGTTATTTTTGAGCATTTTTATAGTATCCAACCCCAGGTTTTCACCTAGCCGCCAACTGTCGGGGGATAAAATAGCCCCTGTATTATCTCCGGAACCATCGATACCATCAGTGTCCGCAGCCAGCGCATAAACACCCATCTGACCTCTCAACTCGGCGGCTAGGCTAAGTAGGTATTCGGTATTGCGCCCACCACGACCGTTGCCACGAACGTTCACTGTGGTTTCCCCACCGGACAAGATCACACAAGGTGCTCTCACGGGCTGACCTTGAACCAGAACCTTATCAACTATTTCAGCATGGGACTTAGCCAATGCTCGTGACTCCCCGGTGAGATCATCACCCAGCACCAGCACGCTTAACCCCTGTTGTTCTGCCTGTTTTGCTGCCGCCTGAAGCGACTGTTTGGCGGTAGCAATGATCTTAAAATCTGCCGACTCACAAAGTGCTTTTGGTATTTCAGGTTCAGACTCACATTCAGACAAGTCCAGCCATTGCCTTACCTCATTACTCACAGAAATTTGGTATTTCCCCAATATGGCCGATGCCTGTTGCCGAGTGGTTGGGTCCGCCACCGTCGGGCCAGACGCAATCACCGCAGGGTCATCACCTGGCACATCGGAAATGGCAAAGGTAATCAGTTTAGCGGGAGCACAAGCTGCGGCCAGCCGACCCCCCTTAATCGCAGAGAGGTGTTTCCGCACACAATTGATCTCATGAATGTCCGCCCCGGATTTAAGCAAATCCTGATTAACCTGCTGTTTATCTACCAAGGTGATACCGGGTGCTGGCAGTGCAAGCAACGAGGAACCGCCACCCGAAAGTAAACAAATCACTAAATCATTTTCATTGAGATCAGCCACCAAATTGAGAATACGCCGTGCGGCAATCTCGCTATTCTCATCAGGTACCGGATGAGCCGCTTCAATCACCTCAATCTGCTTGCACGGCAGCGCATGACCATAGGCCGTCACCACAACACCGCTTAAATGGCCATTCTCCCAATTATTTTCTAGTGCAACAGCCATCGCTGCAGCTGCCTTTCCCGCACCAATAACAACGGCCTTCCCCTGCTTCTTTTGAGTAGGCAGATTTTTTAATACCTCACCCAAAAAACCCGGCAATACTTTTTTGGGATCAGCCGCCGCCACTGCTGTATGGAATAACCCGGTCAGTAATTCTTGGGGGTCAAAAGACATCAATGAAAAACCTGTTTCAAAAAAAGTAAGTTACTTGGTAGCTTTAACTAATTATGACCTTACCTCTGGCACCTGACCACTGAACGTGGATAATTGTATTCACCCGTTGTTAACCGAATGGGATTCACAGAACGGAGCTATACCCCGTGGAAAAACAGTTTATCGATGCCCAGCAACTTCTAGACGACTCATTTTCTTTGGGGTTACAAATTCTGGAAAGTGGTTACGTGCCCCACTTTATTATTGGGGTATGGCGAGGCGGCACCCCGGTAGGTATTGCCGTACAAGAGTTGCTGGATTATTTCGGTATAGAAACTGACCATATCGCCATTCGTACTTCGTTCTACACGGCCCTCGGTGAAACTGCCGACAAAGTAAAAGTGCACGGGCTGGGGCATATCATCGACAACCTGCGCAAAGCAGACTCCATCTTAATTGTGGATGATGTTTACGATACCGGCCTGAGTATGAAACAGATTGTGGAGGATATTGAAAAAGCCTGCGCAGATAACCCGCCGGAAATCCGTATCGCCACGCCCTACTTTAAACCGGGCAACAATCGAACTGACAGAGCACCTAACTACTACTTACACGAAACAGACAAATGGCTGGTATTTCCTCACGAGCTATCCGGGTTAAGCGCTCAGGAAATTCTGGATAAAAAACCGGGGATTTCTGCATTAAGAGCTGCACTTGAAAAACACCCATCAAACAAAACTGAAAAGGTCTGCTAATGTTTGGAAGTTAAGGCTCTTGCGACTTTTGACCCATTCTCTCGACCTAATTTATCTGTAATAAACCGACCCGCTTCAATCAATTTATCCAGATCTACCCCATGCTCAATACCCAAACCATTGAGCATATACACCAGGTCTTCTGTAGCGACATTACCCGAAGCGCCTTTAGCGTATGGACAACCGCCTAAACCAGCCACTGAACTATCCACCACATCAATACCCATTTGCAATGACGCATAAATATTCGCCAGTGCCTGCCCATAAGTATCGTGCAAGTGCACCGCAAGGCGATGGATGGAAACCTTTTCCGCGACAGTTTCAATCACCCGGGTAATACTGCTTGGCGTGCCCACTCCCGTGGTATCACCGAGAGACACTTCATAACAGCCCATTTCGTGAAGTCTCAGCGCCACTTCCGCCACTTTTTCTGGGTCAACCTCACCCTCGTAAGGGCAACCCACCACACATGAGATATAACCGCGCACCGGCAGTTCAGTAGACTTGGCCGCTTCCATAATAGGAACAAAACGATCCAGGCTTTCATCGATGGAACAATTGATATTCTTCTGGCTAAAAGATTCCGACGCCGCCGCAAAAATCGCCACCTCATTGGCGCGGACAGCCACTGCCCGCTCAAAGCCCTGAAAATTAGGTGTCAGCGCTGCATAAGTGACACCCGCCTTGCGCTGATTATCTTTAGAAAAGAGACCCTGAAATACCTCATCACTTCCGGCCATTTGCGGCACCCATTTGGGATTCACAAAACTCCCCGCCTCAATATAACTAAGACCCGCGTCTACCAACCGATGGATCAGTTCAATCTTCACCTCAGTACTGATAGCTTGCTGCTCGTTTTGCAGGCCGTCTCTTGGGCCAACTTCTACGATTTTGACTTTTTTGGGTAGGGGCATGGCTTTACTCGGATAATAAGGCTCAAAACATCTGTTGGATTACATAGTTTACGTTACTTTTTTTAAGTAGAAATAGGAAGGTGACGACTGAGCTATGCTCAGTAGTATGATTTCAGGGAATAAAAGTAAGGATTCTTAACCAATATCTACTGCTTAAAAGACCGATTAAAGGGGTCAGAGCCCTTTTTTATGATCGCTCTGCTCCTATAACGTAAAAAGGGACGCATTTATTTAATACCAGAGTAAGATACAGCTTCTAACAAAACCATTCTGACCTGTCACCTCTTCAATATATAATCACCACCCTACAGCCACTCCATTTAAGTAGAAACCATGTTTGAGAATATAGTACCCGCTTTGTTTATCTTTTCTGCGCTATTTATAAGCAGCTTATTGATTGGCCATGCCTTAAAGAAATTTGGCTCTCATTTCAATACATCGTCTTCCGAGGTGTTTCGGCTGTTATCCAATTCGCAGAGAGCCATTTTAATTTTTATCGGTGTGATATTGGCCCTGTCTGAATTAGGTTTCAATGTTTCTGCATTAGTCGCCGGATTAGGATTAACGGGGTTTGCATTAGGCTTTGCGCTGAAAGATGCCATATCTAATTTGGTGGCGGGCATGATGATTGTGATTTATCAGCCCATTGAGCTAGGAAATGTTATTGAGATTTCAGGTACAAAAGGGGAAGTGATCAATATCAACCTTCGCTATATCACAATCAAGTCAGGCAGCATTATCAATCTCATCCCTAACTCATTGTTTTTAAGCAATAAACTTTCAATTATTGATGGAAAAGTCACAATAACGACACCCGACGACAACGCTTCAAGCAAAGCATAAACTCTGTATACAGAAATCGTGAAAAGGGCCCTGACCCTTTTCACTCTGTTTTTCCGGTGCGAAACAGAAGACATAACAACAAAGACCGTCGAAATATCTCGGCTAAGGAATATCAATGATAATTTGTGGTGTTGAACTATCGGCAAACGATGCCGTTGTGTGTTTACTTCATTTAGAAAACAAACAATTTAATTTACCCGATTGCAGAGTGCGAAAACTGACATTGCCGAAAGAGCACACCCGAGAAGATCTTCAGAAATTTCAATTTTCATTTGCCAAATTGATGAGTGACTACCGAGTCGATAGGGTTGCCATAAAAGAGCGTATGTCCAAGGGGAAATTCGCTGGTGGATCAATCAGCTTTAAGCTGGAGTCTGCCATTCAACTCATTGCGGATATAGATGTAACCCTGCTTTCGTCAACACAGATTAAATCTGCTCTGTCGGAAAGTCCGTTACCTATCCAATTTCCAGATACTGGATTAAAAGTGTTTCAGGAAGCTGCGTTCAAAGTAGCCTATGCCGCGCACAGGTTGAAAAGGTAAAAAGGGAGCAGTTTAATCTTAAACCTACCCCTAAAAGCTATCCCTCATACCCTCCTTCTATATCCCCTGCTTTTTTTATCCCAAAACAGTCCAAGCGTTGTCTGATGACAAGCTCCATGAGGATTTATTATTAAAGAGTAAGCGTTATGTGAAAAAGGGTAAAACCATGAGTATTTCAACACATGTTGCCAGCTTTCTGGATGAACAAGACATCAAATACGATACGCTCAACCACCCCCATGCCAGCGCTTCGGCTGATGTGGCTTTGGCAGCCCATATCCTACCTAAAATGGTAGCGAAAGCCGTTGTATTGAAGGATCACGATAACCGCCATCTTATGGCGATTCTGCCAGCAGACCATAAACTCAGTTTGCACAAACTGAACGACAAACTGGATATGGACTTGCATTTAGTGGAGGAAGAGCGGGTGCAACAGATGTTCAGTGATTGCGACCCTGGTGCGGTGCCTGCGATTGGCCAAGCCTATCACATGAATTCTATTTATGATGAGGCTCTGGATCAGCTGGATGATGTCTATTTTGAAGCGGGGGATCATGAAACATTGATTCACCTGAGCAAAGCACAGTTTAGAAAGTTGATGAGCAATACCAAACACAGCCGGTTTAGCAGCGAGACTTATTATTAATTGCCTTGCTCTATTCAGGTTCGGGCTTATTTTGTGGAGTGATTCACCTGATGTCGGTGAGGGGTTATTTTGTGTCTGTGTAAAGGCGTGCAAAGGTGGTGGTGGACAGTGAAAGTGATGAACGGATCAAATGTTAACCCGCATCCCAACCACACTGTTTACTTGAATTTGTACCACTCAATCTCTCACTTCTCAAACTGACACCACGCAGCGTCAACCACGAACTCATACTCGCCACCACATAGGGCACGCAATAGGTCAGTGATATTTTCATATAGCTCAGTTTATCGCCTGAGAATATCACATCACCCTGGTTGATCAGGTTTAATAATGTCCCGACCACCAGAGCAATAATGAAAAAGTGCTTTTGCAGAAAAAAATTCACTAGGCCGTCGCACGCTGACCAAACAATAATTTTTTTCCTTCCTCGGTGACAGCTGGGCGATTAGACCAGGGTTCTGCCTTTTTATAGGCAGAGACCACTGCGGGGCGCTCGGCCATTACTGCAATCCATCGTGCCAGATTGGGAAAGTTTTCCAGTTTCTGTTGCTGCGATTTATGTAGTACCACCCAGGGGTAGATTGCCATATCCGCAATAGAATAATCACCGGCGACCCACTCTTTGCCTGCAAGTTGCTTATCGAGCACACTGTACAGCCGATTAGTCTCATTGACGTAGCGATCCATAGCATAGGGAATACGCTCAGGTGCATACTGCACAAAGTGGTGGTTTTGTCCGGCCATTGGCCCTAAACCGCCCATTTGCCACATTAACCATTCAAGCACAGTTTTACGCGCCCGAATTTCTTGTGGTAGAAATACACTGTGTTTTTCTGCCAGGTAAATCAAAATGGCACCGGATTCAAATACGGTTAGCGGCTCTCCACCATCCACTGGTGCATGATCGATAATCGCCGGCATTCGGTTGTTTGGTGAGAAGGTGAGGAATTCTGGTTTGAATTGGTCGCCTGCACTAATGTCTATCGGTTTGATGGTGTAATCAAGACCAGCTTCCTCCAGAAATAGGGTGATTTTGTGTCCATTGGGTGTTGGCCAAAAATAAAGGTCTATCATTATGAAGTTACCTCCCTGGGCAATTATTTACTGCTGTTAACCAAGCCTCAAATATAGTTTTGGTTAACAGTCGAATCCTATGCAGCAATATAGTTTTGTGGAAACATCGCTCGGTTTGTTTCCTCATCCACCTCTGTTTTAAACTCGACACCCTTGCCCACCTCTCTCGCACGAACTGCGGCGGGACGTGCATCAATCCTCTCAAACCAGCGATTTAAATTAGGGTATGGATTTAGCCCTTGCTCTCCCAATATAAAGTCAGCCTTGTCAATCCAGCCCCAGGCGGATATATCAACGATCGTCAAACTGTCACCGACTATGTAGTCCCTACCCTCAAGGTGTTGATCTAATACCTGATAGTGCCGTTGCACTTCGCGTAGATAGCGGTTGATGGCGTAATCAAGTTTTTCTGGTGCCATATGTTTGAAATGTACTGCTTGCCCGGAATAGGGGCCAATGCCAGTAGCAACAAACATCATCCATGAAAGCAGGTCTGCTCGATTTTCTGGTGCTCCTCCCAACTTCCCGGTTTTCTCCGACAAATACAAAAGGATGGCATTGGAATCAAACACCCGTACGCCGTCATCTTCGATGGCCGGAGTCTTGGCATTCGGGTTAATCGCAACATAGTCCGGTGAGTGCTGTTCACCCTTAAAAATATCCACAGGAATTAACTCGTAAGGAAGCCCAGTTTCTTCCAGAAAGAGTGCAACTTTCATGGGGTTGGGTGCACCGCTGAAATATAATTTTAACATTCTCTGCTCCAGTTTTTTCTCAGTACGTTGACGGCCTGACTCTCCACAAATATCCATAGACTGTTGATAGATAGCGGAAACACTTTGGTGATTGAGCAATGTAAAACGCGAATACTTCAATCTTGAACCGATTAGTTCAGCAATATTGAACCGATTGGTTTAAGATGTCAACATTCTATTTATTAACCTGTGAGAAGCCCTGCCATGAGTGGACGTAAGCAGTTCAACGAAGTTAATGCTTTGGATGCTGCTATGAAGGTATTCTGGAGTAAGGGTTATGAAGCGACATCACTATCAGACCTTGAAGCTGCAACTGGACTTAATAAATCCAGTATTTACAACACCTTCCAAAGTAAGGAGATTTTATTTAACCACTGCCTGGAGCGATTCATAGAAGAGTATGGCAAAGAGGCAATAGCCAAGCTTGATCACCCTGACTTCAAAACTGCAATAACTGGTTTTTTTGATCAACTGTTTAAAGCCTACGACAACCCGGATTTACCTACAGGCTGCCTCGCAACCATGGCAATTATGGAGGTAGGTGGCGCTGACAACCGAGCATCAGATCTGGTCATTGAACTAATGGAAAGGATGCGCACTCGTTTTGAGCAGCGCTGCAAACAAGCTGTTAACGATAGGCAGCTCGACGCCAACAGTGATTGCGCGGCAATGGCTGCGATGATCCTCTCAATGACAAGGGGTATCGCCGTACTGAACCGAGGGTACGGTGATATGGATATTGCGCGACAGGCCATTAAAGGTATGCTCAATGGGATTTGACAGCCCACACCATAGTGGCATGAGAGCCTACGGCTCATAGAAAGAGCTTTACCAGCCCAGCGATGACAATACACTGGTGGTAAAGCCCATTAGTCTGCGTTAGTTTATTTAATAACAATGGGGTTCACCGGCGAACCAGTCCCACCTTTCATTTTTAACGGAGCTGCACTGAAGAAAAAGCTGTAGCGACCATCTTTAGCACTGGAAGCAGCCAAATCATCTAGCCAATAAATTTCACTTAATACGATACCCAGATCACGAATTAATGCGCCGTGGAGTGGGATAACGAATGTTTCACCATTTATGGTTTGTGATGCTTTTTCAATGGCCAGGTTATCTGACGCAATCACAGGAATTTCCATTTCATTTAGCCAGTTAACCAGCTCTTTGCTGTAACACAAACCGGGTTCGGTTAAAGCATTCCAGTTGTCGTGGTCTTTTTCGTCGTAAAAACGGCCCATGGAACCCGTGCGAATTAATAGAATATCCCGCTTTTCAATGATGACGTTCTGCGCTTTCGCCGTTTTTTTCAGTTCAGGCAGGTTAACGCAGGTATTTGGTGCCAAGCGACCGTTCTTATCTCCCAACAACTTGCCCACATCCAACAACACGCCGCGGCCAACCATGGCTTTCTCGCCTATCTCACCAATATCCACAAAGTTGTGACCATGTATGGTCGTGTCCGCGGATTTGCCATTGTAGACTTCATTGTTATACCAAGCGTGACCCAGCGCATCCACATGGGTCGTCCCTTGCAGATACATAAACACCGCATCGTCGGAATACTTCATGCCTCCAGACAGTCGGTCTATTTTTCCTGAAGAGTAAACACTTTGGTCTTGGGACATAAAATGTTGCACCGGCACACGTCCGGGGAATACTGGGCCAACACCATGGGTCATGGGTATTTGCAGGGTGAACCGTTCGCCTATTTTTATGGTGGCAATACCACGTAACACCTGAGCATTATCCAAATAATTTAATGCCCCGACTTGATCATCATCACCCCATTTTCCCCAGTTTTTTGGTGCATCTTTTTGCAATTTATCCATACCGGATAGTTCATCAGAAATGGCAGAGCCACTGATCAAACCTAAGCCCGCCAGCAGAAAAACTCCACAAGCAATGTTTCGTTTACTCACCCAGGAAAAATTAAACATCATCAACTCCGTTCTATTACTGTTATTGATCACTAATGTGATAACAAAGGTATTTCAGTTCTGTGTATTCATCGATGCCAAAATGAGAGCCCTCACGGCCGCTACCGCTAGCTTTAATACCGCCAAATGGAGCGACTGCCGTTGATATAAGCCCGGTATTGATACCGACCATACCGTACTCCAGTGCTTCCGAAACACGGGTGATCACATTCATGTTGTTTGAAAATAAGTAGGAGGCCAATCCAAATTCGGTATTGTTAGCCTCAGCAATAACCTGCTCTTCACTCTCGAAACTAAACAGGGGAGCCATAGGACCAAAGGTTTCTTGTTTGGCACACAACATATCTTCGCTGGCATTAATTAACACCGTTGGCTCAAACCATGTACCACCGAGTGCATGACGTTTGCCACCAATGATGACTTGGCCACCTTTTGCTATGCCATCGGCCAGTTGCTGCTCTACTTTTTGTACTGCGCTTTCACTGATTAGGGGGCCAATATCGACGTTGGGCTCTGTCCCCACTCCCACTGTTAATTCGGCCACACGTGTAGCTAATAATTCTGAGAAGTTTTGATAAATACTTTTCTGAACGTAAATACGGTTGGCACAGATACAGGTTTGTCCGGCATTACGAAATTTACTTTTTATCAACTCATCTACGGCGAGATTAATGTCCGCATCATCAAAGACGATAAATGGTGCATTACCCCCTAGTTCAAGGGAGATTTTTTTAACCGTTGGCGCACAAGCTGCCATTAATTTAGAACCGACTGGAGTAGAGCCCGTAAAACTTAGCTTGCGAACAACCGGGCTTGCTGTGAGGGTTTCACCAATCGGTTGGGCATCGCCGGTGATGACATTTAATACACCATCGGGGATACCCGCCTGCTGAGCTAGTGCAGCCAGTGCTAGTGCTGTTAATGGTGTTTCCAAAGCAGGTTTTACAATAATGGTGCAACCTGCAGCCAATGCTGGTGCCACTTTTCTAGTGATCATGGCGGCAGGGAAATTCCAGGGGGTAATGGCAGCACAAACACCTACGGGTTCACGGGATACGACAATACGCTTATCTCGGCCATGCCCTGGTATGGTCTGGCCATAAATACGCCTGGCTTCTTCTGCAAACCACTCGACATAACTGGCCGCATACTTGATTTCACCTAATGCCTCCGCAAGGGGCTTGCCTTGTTCGAGGGACATCAGATAAGCCAGTTGTTCGCTGTGTTTAATCAGTAGCTGGTGCCAGGCTTTCAGATACTTCGCCCGCTCGTTTGCAGCCAGAGCACGCCAACCAGGCAATGCGTTTGCCGCAGCAGTGATAGCTTGTTGTGTCTCTTGTTCTGCAAACAGTGGTACCTGGGTTAATACTTCACCGCTGGCAGGGTTCAGTACATTCACCGACTGCCCATTGGATAACCACTGTCCTCCCACAAAACATTGGTTTTTAAAAAACTCAAAAGTTTTAAACTCCATATTAATCCCTCTGCTCCAGATCTTTTACAAAGGTCTGATCTGCTTCACCCACAAAAAAGTTTTTGCCATAAATAAGCGCCGTTAATACGACACCTACAGCGAAAGCCCAAGCCGCACCTTTAATCACTAATATGGCCGCAATCACGCCAGCAATACCTAGGTCCCGCTGGCTTCGCGCCTCCATAATACCTATTCGCACACTCACGAATCCCTGTATTAACAGTGTCAGTGCCAGAGCAATACCTAATATGGGTTTCACGAGACTCACGATAGGCAACAGCAGCAAACCGGTATTGGTGCCCCAACGAAAAGAGCCTGACCCACCAAAGATGGAATTCATGGCCTCTTTACCTTGTTTGTAGCGTTCCACAACCACCACATGCATGGCCGCCCACAAAGGTCCGCACATCACTATGTCTGGTCCAAAAATACTCATCAAAAAATTTCGCCCACCAAAGATTAAATGTGCACGATTTGGATCGTAATCAATTTTTTCGTCAGCACGAACAATATCCGCTTCCGCCAAAATTGCTTTGCTCTGCAATACATCGCCAAACAACACGATATAGGCGGCCAGGACCGTCGGTATAGCGGAGAGGAACATGGTCATTGGTGGGATACCGACACCAAAGATCGTGTATTCCCTGAACATCAGTGAAAAATTCGGCTGGGTAATGCCCCAGCTGATGCTGGGCCATGATGTTTCGTGAGCTAAAGGCGCGATAATAATCGCCAATATAATGATAGGGAAAATGCCCAACTTTCCAAGGGTTGACCATAGTTTTCCACGCTGTCTCAATTGAGAAAAATGACGAGAAAAAATCAAATAAAATGCAATACCGACGGCGATGCTAATGGTGATGGGATACTGATCAAATCGGCCACCTTCTTTAAAGACGATGGCAATGGCGGCAACACCTGCACCCAGAATCACACCTGATTTAATGGCTGCGGGAATCATGTGAACAACTTTAGAGGCTAGATGGGTACGACCTAACACCAAGGACAGAAAACCCAACATCATTTGAAAAGAGATAAGGGCATGGACTCTATCAACACCCATATCATAGGTTTGCACGTAGGCCATCACTAGCGGAATCGCTGGCGTTATCCAGCCAGGCACAACGGGATCCCCCAACATATGATGTAACAAATACAATATTCCGTTGATCATCACGATGGCAATTGCGGCTTCAAACGGCATTCCCAGCAGCTCAACCATCAAGGGAATTGCGGCAAGATCAACGGCACACATCAACAAGCCCTGAAGATAATCCGGCAGTTCAAATCGGTAATGTAAAAAAGGCAGCCTGATTTTAAAGGGGCCAAGAGCATAGTACGGGGCTTCTTGTCCGTCGCTGCGGTTTTTCCAGGAACTCATAAGGACTCTCTATTCTTGTTATTTTTTGCGTTCTTTATGGTTAGATTTATCGTACTAAAACGCGGCCTTGTATATCGCAACAATGTCTTCAACAGTTGGCGCCCTTGGATTGTTACGTAACAACCGCTTAACGTTATAGGCCTCTTCAGCCAATAGAGGAATATCGCTCTTCGGAATATTTAGCGCACTTAAATTCTTAGGTATAGCCACCTCATGACAGAGCTCGCGTAAACGATGCATGACCCGGTCAGCAGCCTGTAGTTGGGTCAGGGTATATACTGGCTCACCAAAGGCTTGAGCAATATCATAAAAGCGCTCCAGACAAACCGGTTTGTTGTATTCCATCACATAGGGCAGTAGCAACGCATTACTGACACCATGGGATATGTGGTAACGGCCCCCCAATGGATAAGCCAGTGCGTGAACGGCACCTACCCCTGCATTGCCAAACGCCAGGCCTGCCATCAAACTTCCCGTTGCCATATCTTCCCTGGCTTGCAGGTTGTCTGGTTCGGCATACGCTTTCGGTAATGCGTGAATAATTAATGTCATGGCCTTGATGGCCAAGGCATCGGTGATAGGGCTGGAAAAGTTTGATAAATACGCTTCAATTGCGTGTACCAGAGCATCTACACCACTGGCAGCAGTCACGTTGCTCGGACAGCTGAGGGTCATTTCCGGGCTAACAATGGCAACATCCGGCAGTAAAAAATCACTGACAATCCCCCTTTTAATCTGTGCGACAGGATCAGACAAAATAGCAATATTAGTGACTTCGGAACCCGTACCCGCAGTAGTGGGAATAGCGATTAACGGTATCCCGCGCTGGTTAACCGTATTTTCACCAAATAAACTCTCCAGGTCGCCAACATGCTCAGTCATAACCGCGACACATTTGGCGATATCGATGGCACTACCACCACCCACCGCAACTAAACCATCGTGGCCACCTTGCTTAAATACATCGGCACAGGCTTTAACAACAGACACCTCTGGCTCGGGTGGAATATTGTCGTAAATCGCATAGGTATTATCAGGCAACTGATCAGTGATGATGGTTAATGTGCCAGAGTTACGTACGCCTTTATCAGTCACGATTAAAGGGTTATTAACTACCAGTTTTTGCAGCTGTTCTGCTAGCTCTTGAGCCGCACCTTTACCGGTTATCAGCTGATGGGCAGACTTAAAACTGGACACACTCATAACAACTACCTTCTTGACGGAATTCATACGTTACTAACGACTGGACAAATTGTATGCCTGCTTTTAGGGAGTTATAGCCCTTTGTTTTTTTATGCATTGATTGATTTTTCTTAGGATGCACCAATCGCAAACGATGAAATATAGCATCAATATAATGAATTATTGAATCTATATAACGACACGATAACTATATGGTAACTATGTGATAACTATGTGGATTGGTTTGACACCACCAACAGAAGGTTGGTGATATATGAAATAGAGCGTTAATGCTGAAGTATGTCTATACGCCGTATGCCTGCCCTGAAGTACTACCCTCCCGTTACATTCATCAATCGCACAACCTGTGGCTTATCATCATCATAAAAATAATGCCGCTCTGGCTTGTGGGCCATGGCTTCCACGATGGTGGTTTTAAGGATGTCCATATCTCCGGGGTAGCGACGCATCACGGCTTTGAGGTCTACGGAATTTTCATTTCCCAGACAGAGTAACAAACGTCCTTCACTCGTCACACGCACCCGATTACAGGTATCACAGAAGTTATGACTATGTGGTGAGATAAACCCGATACGAATATCGCTGCCTGCTATGTGGTGATAACGGGAGGGACCTGCACTGGTTTCGGTACTGGGAATCATTAAATGCGTCGTACCGATAATATCTTTGATCTCTTCACTGGTGACCATAGTTCTTTGTCTATCACGGCCACCAATGTCACCCATCGGCATTTCTTCAATAAAGCTGATATCCAACCCTTTTTCCAGAGCGAACTCTACCAAGGGAATAATTTCATCATCATTTTTGCCACGAACGATTACGCTGTTAAGTTTAATTCTTTCTATTCCTGCCGCTTGGGCTGCTTCGATACCGGCTAAGACTTTTTCCAGATTTCCGGTACGGGTAATGGCGGCAAATCGCTCGGGGCGTAAAGAATCAATACTGATATTAATGCGAGAGACACCGGCATCAGCTAACTCTGGCGACATTTGCTCCAGCTGAGAACCATTAGTGGTAAGGAGCAGTTCATCCAGACCATTCAGGCTACCCAGATCACGAATCAGTGACTGGACGTTCTTCCGCACCAGCGGTTCACCGCCTGTCAGGCGAATTTTGTTCACCCCCAGCTCTACAAAGGCCTTGCTGAGAAAAGCCATTTCTTCGAGTGTCAGCAACTGCTGGCGAGGTAAAAAGGTCATGTCCTCGGACATACAGTAGATGCAACGGAAGTCACAACGGTCTGTCACCGACAGTCGGAGGTAATTAACTGTACGCCCAAATTTATCTGTTAGTGGCGATAACTTAGTTTGTAACATTTAAGCGGTCCATTTCTTGCTGACTACACACTGCGAGAGTAGTTCGAGATTTGTCATTGTACAAACACATCTCAACTGGGTGCTAGTTTAAATATTGAGCCTTAACATTCGTTGATCAAGGTCAAGCGCCTTTCTCGAAAGACCTGCTAATTTAACTCCGAAGCGTTAAAAAACTCTTCAAAAACAATTGGTTACCACTAAGGTGGCATTAATACTACCACCTTAGTAGCAGTCCAAACGATTCACTATGTATTGGGGAATACACTCATGAAAAATGCTGTTGCAAAGAACCCAAAAACCAAACTTGCCGTAACAATTGCCGCGGTCGCTTTTGGTTTTGCTGGCCAAACATTCGCTGATGAAGCATTAACTCTGGAAGATGCCCTAAAAGGGGGCAAAGCAGATTTCTCTTTTCGCTATCGTTTCGAAAATGTAGATGATGACGGACGAGATGAAGAAGGCCGTGCTTCAACGCTGAAATCTCGTTTCACCTATACAACTCAGACCTACAAAGACTTTCAGGTTCAGCTTGAAGTTGACAACGTCTCACGTATTGGCAGCGATAATTACGATGACTTCCATAACAGTAACACTGACCATGGGGTTGTAGCCGATACAGACGGCACCGCTTTCAACCAAGCCTGGGTTGCTTACACAGGGATTGATGACACCATATTAAAAGCTGGTCGCCAAAGAATTAACCTCGACAATCAACGATTTGTCGGTGGAGTCGGCTGGCGCCAAAATGAGCAAACTTACGATGGTGTGACAATAGTTAACACATCTCTTGCCGATACCACCGCTGTCTACGCTTATGTCCAGAATGTAGAACGTGTTTTTGGGCCAGACGATGGTCGTGCTGGCACCCCGGCGGCAAATTCCAATTTGGAAACTGAAGCCCATATCTTTAACGTCAACTATAAAGGTCTCGGGTTCGGCACATTATCTGGATATGCCTATTTGCTCGATGTTGACGATATACCTGATGCATCTACTCAAACATTTGGTGCACGGTTTACCGGTTCGCAAGGTGATGAGACTAAGTTCCTCTACACCGCTGAGTACGCACGCCAATCTGACTATAAAGATAGCACCAAAAGCTTTGATGCAGACTACTACACATTAGAAGCTGGCGTTGAAGCCATGGGTGTCACCGGTAAAGTAGGCTATGAAGTATTAGGTGCCGACGATGATAAAGGCTCTTTCTCTACGCCTCTTGCTACCTTGCACAAATTCCAGGGCTTTGCTGATAAATTTCTGACCACCCCTGGTGATGGCATTGAAGATACATACGCCTCAGTATTTACCAAAATTATGGGTGCAAAAGTTGGCGTGATCTACCATGACTTTGAAGCTGATGAAGGAAGCAATGATTACGGTGATGAAATTGATTTTGTAGTTGCCAAACAGGTTCATAAAAACGTTCACCTGCTATTCAAATATGCTAAGTACGATGCAGATGATTATGTCAGTATGACAGATGCACGTAGGACAGATGTTGATAAAATTTGGTTACAGATGACTGTTAAATTTTAATTAACCTTACTCTCCCTGTAATACGGCCCCGCCTCTCCCTGGGGCCAAAACAGATTACCCGGTGGACTACTCCACCGGGTTTTTTATCTTTTTTTATCCTTTTTATTCTCGCCTACGATCAGGTTGTGAGCTACTCGCTCCACGCTCGACTTGAAAACACATCATCAAGCTCTGTATGAAATAAATGATTAGAATAATTACTGAGGGTTTTTACTGAAATGGCCACAATAATTTCTAGTACATTTTGTTCTGTGTAACCCGCCTCGATAAATCCAGCAATATCACCCCTTGTTGGCAGCCCCCGTGTACTCAGCATCACTCTGGTAAAACTGGCCAAAGCCTCTAGTTTTGTGTCACCAATAACATTGCCATCACGTATGGCATCAGTTACATGTTCAGGGACACCAGACATTTTATCCGCAATAAAGCTGTGCGCTCCCATGCAATAGTCACAGCCATTTTCACGGCTTAGCACCATGAAGACTACTTCTTGCTCACAGGGAGTGAAATCACTACCTGTGCGAAACTGCTCATATCCGAACAGGTAGGTTTTTAACATGGCCGGTGAATTCGCCATGGTCTGATACATATTGGGTAAAAAACCGAAATTGGCTTGCTGTTGTTCTAAAGTACTTTTTACTGAATCACCAGCAGCTTCGATAGTGACCGGTGGCAATGAGATTTTATATTCTGATTTCATCGTAATTTCCTTTGTTTAAAAGTTTGGGACTTATCAGTCCATAATTGTTCAAAAAAATTTACACCTATTTATTGATAGGTAGGCTTATTTCCAGAAAGTGTCTGCATGATTAACTGCACAACTGGTTGAAGTGACGCTATATCTGCCCCCACTTTTACCATTGTTCGGAGACCACTCACGGAGGTCATAAAATAGTCCACTAAATTTTCAGTCGGTAGTGCAGAATCAAGTTCTTTCTGCTGTTTACCCTGCTCAATGGCCTGACGAAATACTTCGGCAACATTGCCAATGCCACTAGACACAGCTTTGGCAATAACAGGGTCTCGCTGAGATAGCTCATTGGCAGTATTCACCAGAAAACAGCCTTTGCGTGTACTACAATTTTTTGCTTCAGAAATAACGCCTTCAAGGAAGTCGTGTAGAAATCGCTCAACAGAATTACTGTTAGCCAATTGCTCACTCAGCGCACTGACCATGGTCTGCTGATAGCGATCAATACAACATACAAACAGCTCGTGTTTGTTGCCAAATGTCTGATACAGGCTGCTTTTAGACAAACGCATTGTCTTGAGTAAATCCTGAAGTGATGTTGCCTCATAGCCCGCTGCCCAGAATTGCTGTGTGGCGGCCTCTAGCGCTCGATCGATGTCAAATTCTCTGGGTCTTCCTGAAGTCATGAAAGCAATTATGGACTGATCAGTCCCATTGTCAACCTATGTCAACGTATCTATACCGCGCTAAGAGAAGAGTCATTTACAGAATGTAAGATTTTTTCTTAGTTAACAATAAGTTGAGGTCTGACAGCTAATTTTTAACTAACACCACAAACAGGGCAATCCACCTTTTTCTGGATACGAAAGGTCTGCCACTGATGGTGCTTGCCATCAAACATCATTAGCTTTCCATTGATATCTGACACCATTCCCAGCAACAGCTTGATCGCCTCCAACGCCTGCATGGAGCCCAAAATACCCAGCAACGGACCAACGACCCCACTGGTACTGCAGTTTAATATTGGCTCAGCCGCATCCGGTGGATACAAGCATTCATAACAGGGTGTTTCTGGCTGGCGATAATCAAACAACATCAGGTGACCTTCCCAACGAATAGCCGCCGCTGATAACAGTGGAATACGTTCTTCAGCACAAACCCGGTTTACTGCTTTGCGCGTGCTAAGGTTATCACTGCAATCCAAAACAATATCTACGTCGGGGACATACTCTCTAAGATCTTCCTCTGTAAGTGCATGATCTATGACCTCTAGGTCAACTTCCGGATTCAGGCCTGACAGCCTTTCTTCAGCCAGGTCGGCTTTTGGCTCTCCGGCACCGTCTGTATCAAACAGTATCTGTCGCTGAAGGTTGGTGACGTCGAGGCTATCACCATCCGCAATCAGTAATTTTCCAATACCTGCTGCCGCCAGATAGAGCGCCACTGGAGAACCCAGCCCTCCAAGGCCGACAATAAGTACTTTTGATTGGGAGAGTTTTAGCTGCCCCTGCTCACCAATATCATCTAATAACAGATGACGGCTATAACGCTTTTTTTCCTGATCACTCAGCATCATCAGTCTCAATTAATGGTTTGATTGATAGCCACTCTTCAGGTGTATTAGCATTGATCAGTGTCATTGGTTCAGTGACAGGTATCTGAATCGCATTCACAGCTGTGAGCATCTTTTTGATGGAACGGGGTAACGATGCACCCTCAGAAAATACTTGGGCCAAGTAATCGGATAGCTCAGTATTAACAGGCAAATACAGTGGCAAATAACAATCTTGATAGCAAACAGCAGTCCCGGAAGACTCCCCAACGCTGATTAATTGTTGTAACAATGATGATGTTAGCAATGGCATATCAACGGGGACAATCAGCAATGCATCTACAGGATTGCCTTTGATCACTGTGTATATTCCACCCAATGGTCCTGACATAGGAACCACATCAGGAATACCCTTATCTCCGCCACTGACCAATACATTTAACCCAAGAGAATGAAGTAAGGACTCGGTATATCCCAACATCGTCTGTTGGTTTCGGCACAACTTTGCCTTGTCTGTACCCATCCGAGTCGACAATCCACCGGCCAGAATCAAACCATGACACGACGACATAAAATTACTGCTACCTCTTCTTACCTGAGATGGGTTGATGCCAGCCAAGCTGTCATTATCCACTTCATACTAACAATCGCAGCCAAAAAAAACCGCGCCAAAAGCGCGGTTTTTTAAATCATCAGGCAGTTTTTTAATTCACTAAAAGCTTACTTGCTCTGCTCCAGCATGTAATCAACTGTGGCTTTCAATTCATCATCAGAGCAGTCCATGCACAACCCTTTTGGTGGCATACCACGAACACCATTAATCGCATTGGCATAAAGCGTGTCCATACCTTGATCAACACGGGCGGTCCAATCAGCAGCGACACCCACTTTAGGTGCGCCAGCAGCACCGGTGGAGTGACAGGCTGTACAGCTCTTGTTGAAAACATCTTCGCCAGAACGGGGGCCAGAGGCAGCGGCAACAGGTGCTACAGTAGCAACATCTTTTTCCAGTACCACTTCACCTGCAGGAGCAAGGCGCTCGGACATGCCCTTCTCTTGCTCTGCTGTGAGATTCAGTTCCTCTTTCTCAGAACTACAACCTGCAATGCCCAACACCAATGTCAGTGCAACAGCTGCAATACCTGCTTTTTTTAATTGGCTCATTCTCGCCTCCGTAGTATTCGTATTTGCAACCAATGACCAAGAGTCAGTAGCGCATTAAAGTCAGTGGCGCATTATAGCTGTATAAATTCCAGTCGTGAACAAGGAAATAGACGAAGTCCGATAGCGCTGAACCATAGTCCTCAAACCATAGCCCTCAAACCATTGTCACACCAAACATCCGCTTGGCCAGCTGGACGCGCTCTTCCA
>JBALWM010000163.1:0-2593 GCA_036960905.1 Porticoccus sp. | reverse complement strand
CTCAGTTTCTTGTGAAGGTTGAACATACCACGATTGATAGCGTGGACAAACCCCGGGGTGCAAGATCCACAGGGTATAATTGTGTCGTGGTTTTCTATAGTGACTTCTGACGTTGATTCTGGAGTAGGTTGTGTTCAGAGTGGGCCTTATCATCAATCCCCTGGCAGGTATTGGGGGTGCTGTTGCATTAAAGGGTAGTGACGGTGAAGAAACTGTTGCTGAGGCCCTGTTGCGCGGTGCTGAACTTCGTGCACCCCAACGTGCCATTAGAGCATTAGACGTGGTATCAGAGGGTACTGACTCTGACGCTTTAGCATTGGTGACATACCCCGGCCCAATGGGAGAGGATGTAGCCAGGCACTGCGGTTTTAATCCTGAAGTCATCGGTGAAATTGACCCTGAGGTAACAACTCCAGAGGATACAGAGCTTGCAGCAAAGACCATGTCTGGGATGGGGTTGGACATGATTCTTTTTGTAGGTGGCGATGGTACCGCCCGTAATATCTGCGATGCTATTCCTGAAAGCCAGCCTGTTCTTGGTATTCCTGCAGGCGTCAAAATGCACTCAGGTGTCTATGCCATTACCCCGGAGGCGGCGGGTGAATTGGTTTGTCGGTTGGCCAATGGTGAGTTAGTCGATATACGTCAGCAAGAAGTGCGCGACATCGATGAAGAAGCCTTTCGGCAGGGTAAAGTATGTGCGCGCTATTACGGTGATCTTCTGGTTCCAGAAGAAGGCCGCTTTATGCAGCATGTAAAATCTGGAGGACGAGAAGTAGAAGAGCTTGTGCTACTGGATATCGCTGGAACAGTCATCGAGGAGATGGACGATGATTGTCTTTATATCGTTGGTCCGGGTTCAACCACACGTGGTTTTATGGAAGAGCTGGGCCTTGAAAATACCTTGTTAGGTGTTGATCTTGTCCGAAATCGGCAAGTGTTGGCATTGGATGTCATTGGTTCGGACATCGAACAGGCAATTGCTGAAGCCAATGGAAAGGTGAAAATTGTTATTACACCGATAGGTGGCCAGGGACATCTGTTAGGCCGAGGGAACCATCAACTGACCCCTTCTGTTATTAGACAGGTGGGCCGCGATAACTTAGTGGTTATCGCCACAAAGACAAAAATTTCTGAACTCAACGGTAGACCATTGTTGGTGGACAGCAATGACCCTGCGTTGGATAAAGCTTTGGCAGGATATATTCCTATCATCACTGGGTATAGAGACCGGATCCTTTACCCTGTTGGCTAAGTGTTTAGTCAGGGTGCTACCTGAGTTAGCTTGGGTTTATTACTGGCTTTGTTGAGGCGATATTGCTCGAGAAAATTGGCAAGCCTTCCTATGGCCTCTTCCAGGACATCTTCTCTGGGCAGGAAGACAATTCGAAAATGATCAGGGTGTGGCCAATTAAATGCAGTACCTTGAACCAGCAGAATTTTTTCATCCAACAATAAGTCTAGTACCAGCTGTTCATCATCTTCAATCGGGTAAACTTCTGGATCCAAGCGTGGAAATAGGTACATGGCGGCTTTGGGCTTGACGCAGCTGACCCCTGGGATTTGGGTTAACAATGACCATGCCTTATCCCTTTGTTGTAATAGGCGTCCTTCAGGCCCAATGAGATCATTGATGCTTTGATAGCCCCCTAGAGCCGTCTGAATGGCATACATGGCGGGAACATTTGCGCACAGTCGCATAGAGGCAAGCATTTCGATGCCCTGAATATAACTACGAGCGCGGTGTTTTGCTCCACTAACGACCATCCAGCCAGAGCGAAAACCAGCCAGTCGATAAGTTTTTGATAGGCCGTTCAAAGTGATGCAGAGCACGTCAGTAGCGAGTTTCCCCAAGGGAATGTGCTCGGCATCATCGTAAAGGATACGATCATAAATTTCGTCGGCATAGATGATTAGATCGTGCTTCTTGGCCAACTCAACAATTTGTTGCAGGACCTCTTCGCTATAGACAGCCCCGGTTGGGTTGTTCGGATTGATGACAACGATGCCACGAGTGTTTGGTGTGATTTTTCGGGCTATGTCCTCAATATCTGGTTGCCACCCATTAGCTTCATCACAAAGGTAGTGGACGGCATTGCCGCCAGCCAGTGTCACCGAGGCCGTCCATAGTGGGTAGTCAGGAGCTGGGACCAGAATTTCATCGCCATTGTTGAGTAATGCCTGCATAGCCATGACTATCAGTTCACTCACGCCATTACCCAGAAAGACATCATCGACTTCTACATCAGGGATACCCTGAATTTGGCAGCGCTGCATCACAGCTTTTCGAGCACTGTAAATTCCTTTGGCGTGGCAGTATCCTTGTGCTTCTGCTAGGTTATGGATAACGTCATGAATGATTTCATCGGGTGCTTCAAGGCCAAACGATGCTGGATTCCCAATGTTCAGTTTGAGAATGCGGTGGCCGTCTTCTTCAAGCCTGTTAGCGTGGTCGAGTACAGGGCCACGGATGTCGTAGCAGACGTTATCCAGTTTGTTTGATTTTTTAATCTGTGGCATAAATATCAGTTGCTTTTTGTCAAAGAAATTACTATGAAGTCTATTGTATATTAAATGCCGGCTATAACTAGGG
>JBALWM010000162.1:0-2606 GCA_036960905.1 Porticoccus sp. | reverse complement strand
GGCCGACCCTCTTTGTCTTGCCATTGACACCATGGGCGGGGATTTCGGTCCCCGCATCACGGTTCCCTCGACGCTCAATATTCTTCGCCAGTCTCCACACATTCATGTTGTGTTACTCGGCGACGCCCAACAGATTCAAGATGAAATAGATTGTGTTGATCATGTTGACACTGATCGTCTGCGTATCCAGCACTGCACCCAATCCGTTTCGATGAACGAAAAACCTTCATCGGCAATCCGTCATCAACGTGACTCATCTATGTGGCGAGCGCTACAGCTAGTGGCTGAAGGTCAGGCTCAGGCATGCGTTAGTGCGGGTAATACGGGAGCACTGATGGCTATGTCGCTATTTCAGTTGCGAACATTACCAGGTATTAGTCGTCCAGCGATTTGTACCAAGGTGCCAACTGGCTCTGGTTATACCTACTTATTGGATTTGGGGGCCAACCTAGAATGTTCAGCACAACAGCTCTATCAGTTTGGACTCATGGCCTCATTGGTAGCCTCTACTATTGAGGGTAATCCGTCACCCACGGTTGGTCTGCTCAATATTGGTGTGGAGGAGATAAAAGGTCGGCAAGAGATTCTTGACGCAGCAGAGTTGTTTAAAGCTGATCATGACATTCAATATATAGGCTTTGTTGAGGGAGATTCTCTATTTCAAGGTGCTGCTGATATTGTGGTCTGTGATGGTTTCAGCGGCAACGTTGCCTTAAAAACGGGTGAAGGTGTCGCTAAAATGATTCAGGGTTCGTTAAAGCAGGCACTATCGGAGAATTTTCTTGCTACGCTGGGAGCCTTATTAGCTCGCCCCGCCCTGAAGCGCTTACAACAGCAGATGGACCCTGCTCAGTACAATGGCGCCAGTCTATTAGGACTGCGGGGCGTGGTTGTGAAGAGCCATGGGGGTGCCACTGAAACAGGCTTTGCTTGTGCGGTAAGTGTTGCAGTCCACGAAGCGCAGCGTGATTTACCTTCCTTAATTGAGGCACGATTGACACAAAAGAGTAATCAACAAGAGGTATCTGATGACGAATAATCTTGCTTTTGTATTCCCCGGCCAGGGTTCTCAGAAAATTGGCATGCTCTCAGAGTTAGCAGAGCAGTTTGATATTGTCACCTCTACCTTTGCTGAGGCATCTGAGGTGCTGGGGTATGACCTGTGGGACTTGGTGCAAAACGGTACTCAAGAAGACATCACCCTTACTGAGCGCACTCAGCCACTGTTGCTTACCGCCAGTGTGGCGGTATGGCGTGTTTGGCAACAAGAGGGTGGTGCGCAGCCTACATTAATGGCTGGCCATAGTCTGGGAGAGTGGTCTGCCCTGGTTTGTGCCGGTGTCGTTAATTTTAAGGATGCAGTTCGCCTAGTGCGTAACCGTGGTGCTTATATGCAGGAGGCCGTGCCGGCTGGTGAAGGTGCAATGGCCGCCATTATTGGTCTGGACGATGATGTGATTGTGTCTATTTGTGCCGATGCTTGCCAAGGTGAAGAAGTGGCTGCGGTTAATTTTAATTCCCCGGGACAAGTGGTGATCGCAGGTAATACCACCGCGGTGGATCGTGCTATTAATGATTGCAAAGAAGCTGGTGCTAAACGCGCCTTACCACTACCCGTTAGTGCACCTTTCCATACAAATCTTATGCAGCCAGCTGCGGACAGACTGGCAAGCGAAATTATGGACACGGAGTTTTCTGAGCCGGAAACATTAGTGGTGCATAATGTTAACGCTCAAACGGAGAGTAATCCGGAACGCATTAAGCAATTGATGATTGAGCAAATATGCAGCCCGGTACTCTGGGTTGGTTGTGTGAAGACATTGACCGATAGCGGTGTTAATACCGTGGTCGAATGTGGTGCGGGTAAGGTGCTGAGTGGACTGTGTAAACGTATTGATCGCTCGTTGAATGCATATGCCAGTGAAGATCCTGTCTCTCTGGAAAAAGCTTTGTCAGAGGTTTAATCCCTTGCTCCAAAAGAAAATGTTCAAAAAATAAAGTGTTCGAGAATAATAATTAGGAGTTGATTATGAGCATACAGGATAAAGTGGCACTGGTTACAGGTGCCAGTAGGGGGATTGGCGCTGCCATTGCAGCGAGTCTTGGTGAGAAGGGTGCGACAGTTATCGGTACTGCGACATCAGAAGCCGGTGCTGAAAAAATCAGCGCTCGCTTTGCTGAGCAAGGAATTAAAGGGAAAGGCATGGTACTTGATGTCGCCAGCCAAGCATCTATTGATGCCTTGATGGAGGTTGTTCGTGAGGAGTTTGGCGCCCCTCTTATTCTGGTAAACAATGCTGGTATCACCAAAGATAACATTCTGATGCGAATGAAAGATGATGAGTGGTTTGATGTCATCGACACAAATCTTAATTCTATCTACCGTCTCTCCAAGGCCTGCTTGAGAGGTATGACAAAGGCTCGTTGGGGACGAATTATTAATATAAGTTCAGTGGTGGGAGCCATGGGCAATGCCGGGCAGACTAACTACTGTGCGACCAAAGCCGGTGTGGGCGGATTTACGCGCGCTCTGGCAAAAGAGCTTGGTCCTCGTAATATTACGGTGAATGCAGTATCGCCAGGATTTATTGATACTGATATGACAA
>JBALWM010000161.1:1185-2646 GCA_036960905.1 Porticoccus sp. | reverse complement strand
TTAGGAGACAGTAGATGTCATTTGCCGATCGTGATGGTTTCATCTGGTTTGATGGTGAGATGGTGCCCTGGCGTGATGCGAAGATTCACGTTCTGACTCATACCTTGCACTATGGTATGGGTGTTTTTGAGGGCGTTCGCGCCTACGAAACCCCTGACCAGGGGGCCGCTATTTTTCGGTTGCAGGATCACACAGACCGACTGTTTCGCTCCGCTAAAATCATGGGCATGAATATGCCCTTTAGCAAGGAGCAGTTAAACGAGGCTCAGAGGCAGGTAGTTCGTGATAACGATCTGCACGAGGCTTATCTGCGTCCTATGGCCTTCTTGGGTTCAGAAGGTATGGGGTTAAGAGCCGATGGGTTGCAGACTCATGTGATTGTTGCAGCTTGGGAGTGGCCTTCTTATATGAGCCCTGAAGCATTGGAGCAGGGCATTAAGATTCGTACATCTTCCTATACTCGCCATCATGTGAATATCACCATGACCAAGGCAAAGGCTAACGGTAACTACATTAACTCTATGTTGGCATTGCGCGAGGCATTGGATTCCGGTTGTGAGGAAGCGCTGTTGCTTGATCCGGAAGGTTATGTGGCAGAAGGCAGTGGTGAGAATGTTTTTATGGTTCGTGATGGTGTGCTTTACACCCCGGAACTTACCTCCTGCTTGGATGGCATCACTCGCAAAACGGTTATGCAGTTGGCCGAACAAGGCGGTTACAAGGTGGTAGAGAAACGTATTACCCGTGATGAAGTTTACGTGGCAGATGAAGCGTTCTTTACGGGTACCGCGGCAGAAGTATTGCCCATCAGAGAATTAGATGGCCGAATCTTGGGTAGCGGTAAGCGTGGCCCTATCACTGAGCAGTTGCAGTCTCAGTATTTTGATCTAGTGCGTGGCCTCCGAGCAGAGCACTCAGAATGGTTGGCACCTGTTGGGGCAGTAAAGTCTGATCTCTCCATATAGACTTTCCGCATGAACTCCCTGGGAGGCCTCATGGCAGCAGACAAAAAAATCCTGATCATCGGTCCCTCCTGGGTGGGGGACATGGTGATGGCTCAATCACTTTTTATTCTTCTCAAGCAGCAATACCCTGAGGGCATTATTGATGTGTTGGCTCCAGCTTGGAGTCGACCGATTCTTGCGAGGATGCCAGAGGTTCGTCATGCTATTGATATGCCTGTGGGTCATGGCAGCCTGATGTGGTCTGCTCGGCGCCGTGTGGGTCGAGAGTTACGCAAAGAAGACTATGATCAAGCGATTATTCTGCCTAACTCCTTAAAGTCTGCATTAATTCCCTGGTTTGCCAGAATCCCTCAACGTACTGGCTGGAAAGGAGAAATACGTTATGGGCTGCTCAATGATCTGCGTGTATTGGACAAGCAGCGCTATCCATTAATGGTTCAACGTTTTGATGCGCTGGCACTACCCAAAGACGGTGATCTTTCAGAAAAATTACCTG
>JBALWM010000161.1:0-1085 GCA_036960905.1 Porticoccus sp. | reverse complement strand
TGGCTGGTGTGACGGAGCTTGAGGATGCCATAGACTTGCTGGCCGTTGCCGATGCGGTGGTGAGCAATGATTCCGGGCTGATGCATATTTCCGCGGCGCTAAACCGCCCTCTGGTGGTGGTCTATGGTTCCACATCTCCGGGGTTCACGCCCCCACTGAATGAGCAGGTGGCGATTCTCTCAATGCCTGTGGATTGCGGCCCCTGCTTTAAGCGGGAATGTCCACTGTCAGACCCTTTAGTGAAGATGAAATGCCTCAACGATTTGTTGCCTGACCGCGTGATTAGTGCCCTGAATGATCAAGTACAAGGTGATCGGGTGCAAAGTGACCAGGTTCAAGGGCTTAGCCAGTGAGGCTGGCCTTTTGTCTCTACAAATATTTCCCCTATGGGGGGTTACAGCGGGATTTCCTTCGCATCGCCGAAGAATGTTCTGGTCGAGGTCATCAAGTCACCGTTTATACACTCAGCTGGGAGGGTGATTGCCCGGATTGGTTGGAGGTGGTTATTGCGCCGGTGAAGGCGATAAGTGGACCAAGAAAGTATAAAAAATTTTCAGACTGGTTGGCGCAGAGATTAAAGCAGAGTCCCGCGGATACAGTAGTTGGTTTCAACAAGATGCCGGGGCTGGATGTGTACTATTGTGCTGACCCTTGTTTTGAGCATAAATCCCGGCATTTGCGCCGTTGGTGGTATCGGCTTTCTTCCCGCTATCGACATTTCTCTGGCTACGAGCAGGCCATTTTCAATCCGGGACAGTCGGCTGAAATTTTGATGATTTCGAGTGTACAACAAGCGCTATTTCATACGTATTACGGTACTGAGCTGTCTCGCATGACTATGTTGCCTCCGGGTATTAGTCGGAGCCGTTGTGCACCTGCAAATGCTGCTGAAGTCAGGGCGGAGTTTCGTCGTGAATTTGGTCTTGGTATTGATGACCTGCTTCTATTGCAGGTTGGTTCCGGGTTCCGTACCAAGGGGTTGGATCGGAGTCTACGTGGGCTTGCCTCGCTTCCGGATTCGCTGAAAAGTCGTACCCGGCTGTTTGTCATTGGCCAGGATGATCCCGCTGAATTCAAATCTTTGG
>JBALWM010000012.1:3906-22616 GCA_036960905.1 Porticoccus sp. | reverse complement strand
AAGTCTTCGCCAAGATAAATGTCGCGGACCTGTTGATTGGCGATAATCTCGCTAGCATGGCCTTCAGCGATAACTTGGCCTTCACCGACGATATAAGCATGTTCACAGATATCAAGGGTTTCGCGAACGTTGTGGTCTGTAATAAGTACACCGATGCCTTTGTCGCGTAGGTGGCGGATGATCTGTTTGATATCGTTCACTGAAATAGGGTCTACCCCCGCAAATGGCTCATCGAGAAGTATGAAGTCAGGCTCCATGGCTAGGGCTCGAGCAATTTCTACTCTGCGGCGCTCTCCACCAGAAAGACTTATGCCCAGCGTGTCTCTTATCTGGGTAATATGGAACTCTTGAAGCAATCGCTCCATATGCTCTGTTCGTTGGTTGAGGTCGAGATCCTTGCGGGTTTCCAAAATGGCCATAATGTTATTTTGAACAGTCATTTTGCGAAATACGGATGCCTCCTGAGGGAGGTAGCCGATACCCTTCCGTGCGCGACCGTGCATGGGTAGATGGGTAATATCTTCATCGTCAATTTGGACGGTGCCGCCATCTTGGGAGACCAACCCGACAATCATATAGAAACAGGTTGTTTTTCCTGCGCCATTGGGGCCAAGAAGTCCTACGATAGTGCCGCTTTCCAGCGTTAGTGATACGTCCCGGATGACCGGTCTTTTCTTATAGCTCTTAATAAGATGAGAGGCCTTGAGTACGGCCATTAATTGTCATCCTTCTGGTTGCTGGGTGGAATAACCATTTGAATACGCTGGCGGGTGTTACTTCCAGCGCTGGCCTTGACCACTTCCGCTCTAAGATCGTAATTGATTTTGTCGCCTGTGATAGTGGTGCCATTTTGTTCCAGGCTGGCATTTTTTAACAGGAATATTTTGTCACTGGCCAAGTAGTATTCAATGGTGTTGCCACTGGCAAAAACCAGCCCATCTTCAAGATTGGGCCGTTGTTGATAGTGGGCGGGCTTGCCAACACAGATGATTTTATCCACCTGGTTCGATTCACTGAAGACGGTCACCTTGTCGGCATTAATCTTGATGGTCCCCTGCCGAATAACAACAGAGCCCTCGTAAACGGTGGTCCCTTTTTTCTCATCTTTTTCTGCGCGGTCAGATTCGATTCTTATGGGCTGCTGTCGATCACTTGGGAGTGCGGTGGACAATGAGCACCAACCAATAAAAACCAGTAGAAAAATAAATTTATAGTGCACGGTGAACCCCTTTTACTTTAGAAAGCAGCTTGAACCGTTCACTGTTCAAGTCTGCCCACATACCTACACCGGTGGTTTTCCCTTTGGGTGTGGTGATCGTCACATGACTTTTTGTTTCGGCAATATGTTTGTCAGGAAATAAGACGAGCCTGTCTGTTCGAAGTTCATTTTTAATATTACTTTCCGTATTTTGCCAAGCGTAGACATCACCTACAAATACAGCTCGAGCCCCATAATCGTAGAGGGAGCCCTTTTTTGCGGTCATTTGCCAAGGGTGAGGTCCTTTACCTTGATTGAATACCACCATGTTGGGTTGGTCGAGTTCCAGAAAGTTGCCTCGCTTGAAGTGGCGGGCTTCGGTAGCATCCAAGTGGTATGCCTTGGCACCTTTCTCATCAAAGTCGAGTTTGTCTATGTTGAACATGTAGCTATCTGCTTTAGGTAATTCTTCTGTATCGCCGACTGGTTTTTTCAGAAAGACTTCCGGTGGAGATAGCCAGAATAGGAGGAAGGTCCCAGTGGCGCCCAGTAACATGATTGTGAGTAACAGGTTGCGCATTTTCTAGAGGTAATCCGCATGGGTGGAGTTTAATTTATCTTGAGCCTGCAATATCATTTCTACCAGTTCTCGGACTGCACCATGACCGCCGCTTGCCTTGGTTTTCCATGCAGCATTTTCAACGACAAAGTGGCGCGCATTTGCCACAGCGACACCCAATCCCACACGCCGGATAACGGCGACATCCGGGAGATCGTCTCCGAGGAAGGCGATTTCCTCCATTTGGTAATCATGTGTCTCCAAAACTTCATTAAGAGCAACCAGTTTGTCTTCCCTTCCCTGAACAACTAGGCCTATACCCAGTTCTTTGGCTCGGCGGGCCAGAAGCTCCGAGGAGCGGCCTGTTATTATTCCTACCTTAACTCCATTGCGTTGGAGCAACTTTATGCCCAGTCCGTCCTGAATGTTGAAGGCTTTGAGTTCTTCGCCATTGTTGCCGTAGTAGAGGCGCCCGTCTGTTAGAACACCGTCAACATCTAGAAGTAATAGTCTGATTGCTTTGGCCCGACTAATCAGCTTTTGATCGGTGATAGCCATCGTCATTGTTTTAGTTGAAGTCATGGCTACATGACTCCAGAGCGAAGAATGTCATGCATGTGTAGAACGCCAATAGGGTGGTGATTAGAATCCTCCACCACTAGTGCAGAAATTTTGTGATCTTCAATGATTTTTAGTGCTTCTGCAGCTAATAGGTCACGGTGTACGGCCATACAACCGGATTTGATCAGCTCGCTCATTGGGGTGTTGTTGATATCGATATTGTTATCTACAGCCCGTCGTAGATCGCCATCAGTAAAAACTCCTTGTAGCTCACCGGCATCGTTAACAACAGTAGTCATACCAAAACCTTTAGTCGTCATTTCTAGCAAGGCATTTCGAAGCGGTGCGTCAATGTCCACTTGAGGCAGTTCATCGCCGCTGTGCATGATATCTTCCACTTTTAGTAACAGTTTGCGGCCCAGAGCACCGCCAGGGTGGGAGAAGGCAAAATCTTCAGCGGTAAAACCTCTGGCTTCCAGAAGGGCTATAGCCAGTGCGTCACCCATCACTAGCGTCGCTGTTGTGCTGGTGGTGGGGGCAAGTCCTAAAGGGCACGCTTCACAGGGCACCTGTACATCCAAATGAGACTCAGATGCTTCGGCTAGAGTGGACTCGGAATTACCGGTCATACTGATTAGGGGTATACCCATGCGTTTGATCAGTGGTAGTAATGTAACGACTTCTGCTGTTGTTCCAGAATTGGATAGGGCCAGCACTATATCGGTTTCAGTGATCATACCGATATCACCGTGACTGGCCTCTCCGGGGTGAACAAAGAATGAGGGGGTGCCAGTGCTGGCCAAGGTTGCGGCAATTTTTCGGCCAATATGGCCTGATTTACCCATGCCTGTGACGACGACCCGTCCAGAGCATTGCAGTATCAGTTCGCAGGCAAGAATGAACTCATTGCCGATACGTTCTTCTAGCAAATTTACGGCCTGAGCTTCCATTTGTATGGTGCGGCGTGCTACCGCTGCAAAGTCACTGGTGATCATTTTGTTCTCGAAAATATTTTTATCAGTATACCGGCAACCTGTTGTTGCTGTAAGACCTGTTAGGTGCTTACGACCCCGGAATTAGGGCCACATAGTAGAGTGCATATAGTGATAGCAAGGTTATGCCAATCTTTTTTGAAAGTCTTGCCTGGCGGTGGTTTTTTCTGCCTATCCAGAGTGACCAGGCAATCGCGCCAACCAGCACCAGGGTCATGCCGGACATGGCTAGATAGTCGCGATAGAAAACAGCGCTGTCTAATGTGAGCGGTGCAATAATACCTGGTACGGACATCACTGCCAGCAGGTTGAATAAATTTGAGCCAAAAATATTACCTAGAGCAATGTCATGATGCCCGCGAATCGCGCTCATGGCTGAGGCTGCAAGCTCAGGAAGGCTGGTGCCAACAGCGACGACAGTTAACCCGATTATTAGTTGGCTGATGCCAAAGAATTGAGCAATTTCCTTGGCTCCCCATACCAGCGCTTCTGAGCTGACTAGCAGGGCGGCAAGGCCAATGAGAAACCAGAGTATTGCTGTGGCAGTAGACATGGTTGGTATGGCTTCGCCTTCTTCAATGGTCTCTGGGTTTGGGTGACGTTTTTTGTAGTAAACGGTTATTACCAATAGAGGGAGAATGATGAGGGCGAGTATTAAGCCCTCAGGTCGAGATAGGGCGCCATCAATAATAAAAAAACCGGCTAACAGGGTGATGGCTAAAAGCACAGGACCTTCTTGTTTGAGCAGGTGGCTTTGGGTGGGAATGGGTGCGATGAGTGCGGTGACTCCCAATACTAGGCCAATATTGGCCAGATTTGATCCGATGGCATTGCCCACCGCCATGTCACCTGCATCCTTTAGTGCGGCATTAATCGCGACAATAATTTCTGGTGCTGAGGTGCCAATGGAGACAATCGTGAGACCGATAACCAGTGGTGAAATACCAAAGTTTTTTGCAGCACCAGCGCTACCTGCCACAAAACGGTCTGCTCCCCAGAGTAGGCCTAGGAGCCCAAGTAATACTCCTAGTGCTGCAGGTGCCAGAGTCTCCATCGTGGTATTAGTTCCTCAGTAACGCGTGGTGGGGAGGGCGTATAGAATGTTTCGTAAATTGGTGCGCAATGGTATAGTGCCCGCCATTCTAAGTCAGCTATTTTTGGCACTCCATCCCTAGTCTATGGTCAAACGGACTATGGGGTTTCTGGTATGGGATTCCTGATATGGGATTCTTGGTGGGGGCGGCGTCACTGGCTGAATAACTGTTATGAATTTTAGGGTGGAGGCTCTTATGCGCTGTGGATGGGTTCGTTCAACAATAATAGCACTGTTTTTATCGATAGCTGGTGGCGCTTGGGCTACTGATGTCGAAGCACCAAAACAGACGCCTCATCAGGTGGTTGAGTCCGTCACCAATCAGCTTGTCGAGACAATTTCTGTTCATCGAGATACCTTTGCTGAAAATCCAGAATCATTCTTTGAGGCGTTAGATAGCCTTTTGGGGGAGGTCGTTGACTTCAATTGGATTGCCTACCGAGTGATGGGGTCTTATGGTAAGCGGGCTACGGCAGAGCAGCGCACACGGTTTGCCGGCGCATTCCGCTGTGAGTTAATTGAAACCTATGGCCGAGGGTTGATCGCTTATGGTGACCAATCTATTGTCTTGTTGCCGCCAACAGAAGATATAAATGGTAAGCGTCGGGTAACCGTTACGCAGGAAATTCGTGGCGACGATGGGGTCTTCCCGCTGACTTATTCGATGGGTTTGGATGGGGATGGCCAGTGGAAGGTGACTAATATGGTGATGAATGGCATTAATCTAGGAAAAACCTTCCGCAATCAATTTTTACAGCGGGCTAATAAGTTTGATGGCAACATCGATCAGATCATCGACAACTGGTCATCAAAAGGCTGAGTTAAAAACCTGAGATTAAAATCATGCACCCAGATGATGTTAAAAAACTTCTTCTTGCAACACTGACTGACTGTGAGGTCTCCGTAGAGGGGGATGGCCGCCATTTTGATATTATGGTGGTCGGTAGTCTCTTTGCCGGACTTCGCCCTGTACAGCGCCAGCAAAAAGTTTATTCTGTGCTTCAGGATGAGATTTCTAAGGGTGCTATTCATGCTGTAAACATGAAAACCCTCACCCCGGAAGAGTGCCTGTAAACGTACTTATAGTTTTTGTCAGAAACATATCTCTGCTCTAATTTGTCAGAATCTACCCCTCGATATATAAAGGTTATGAATGGATAAGCTACTAATCTCTGGAGGTGGGCCGCTCTCTGGAGAAATACGTATTTCGGGGGCAAAAAACTCCGCTTTACCCATTTTGGCTGCAACCTTGCTAGCCGATGGTCCGGTGATGGTTTCGAATGTTCCTCATCTGCATGACATTACCACTATGTTTGAACTGCTAGGTTGCCTGGGGGTGACGGTGGTGTTGAATGAAAAAATGCAGGTGGAAGTGGATGCAACGACTCTTCATAGTCATGTGGCCCCCTATGACTTGGTTAAGACGATGCGAGCCTCTATTTTGGTGCTGGGTCCTATGTTGGCCAAATTTGGTATCGCTAGCGTGTCTTTCCCCGGCGGTTGTGCCATAGGTAGTCGCCCTGTCGACCTGCATCTTCATGGGTTGAAGATGATGGGTGCTGAAATAGAAATTATCGGTGGTTACATCAATGCTCGTAGTCAGGGGCGGCTCAAGGGTGCTCATATCTTAATGGATATGGTTTCTGTGGGTGCCACTGAAAATCTGATGATGGCAGCAGCATTGGCTGAGGGGCAGACCGTCATTGAAAATGCAGCTCGTGAACCTGAGGTCGTGGACCTAGCCAATTGTATTAATGCTCTAGGTGGCCAAGTGTCGGGGATGGGCACGTCAACGATTGTGATTGATGGTGTTGAGGCCTTAAGTGGTGGTAGTTATCGAATCATGCCTGACCGAATAGAAACGGGTACCTACCTGGCGGCGGCTGCCGCTACTAGGGGTAAGGTTAAACTCAAGGATACTAATCCACACATTCTTGAGGCGGTATTGCTTAAGCTGGAAGAAGCTGGGGCTAAAATCACTACAGGTGATGATTGGATACAGTTGGATATGGAGGGTCGTCGGCCAAAAGCTGTGAGCTTCAAGACAGCACCTTACCCCGCATTTCCGACAGACATGCAGGCTCAGTTGACCACTGTTAATGCGGTAGCGGAAGGGGTGGGTACCATCACTGAAACTATCTTTGAAAACCGCTTGGTGCAAACCCACGAGCTGAATCGTATGGGAGCTAAAATTACCCTCGAAGGCAATACGGCCATTGTGACAGGTGTGGAGCGACTGAAGGCTGCGCCAGTTATGGCGTCGGATTTGCGTGCTTCTGCCAGTCTTGTGATTGCAGGGCTGGTGGCCGACGGTGATACTATTGTTGATCGCATTTATCATATTGACCGTGGTTACGAATGTATAGAGGAAAAATTTCAACAGCTGGGCGCTAATATTCGTCGAATTCCTGGCTAGGCAACAAGCTGGTTAGATCATTAGGTAGCTTGGAAAATTGAGGGCATTATGCAAATTACTATCGCGCTGACCAAGGGGCGAATTTTAAAAGAAACCCTGCCGATGTTGGCCCTTGCGGGCATTGAGCCTCTTGAAGATATCAGTGCCAGTCGCAAACTATTGTTTGATACGAGCCAAGTAGGCGTTCGCTTGCTGGTGTTGCGTGGTTCAGATGTGCCCACTTATGTCCAATTCGGGGCGGCAGACCTTGGTGTGGCTGGCAAGGACACGTTGCTTGAACACGGTGGTGATGGCCTATATGAACCATTGGATCTTGGTATCGCTGGTTGTCGACTGATGACGGCAGGTATTGTTGGTGATATTCCAAAGGAAGGGCGCATCCGAGTGGCGACAAAGTATGTCAATATTGCGCGCCGTTTTTACGCAGAGCAGGGACGACAAGTCGATATTATTAAACTGTATGGCGCCATGGAGTTGGCCCCGATTATGGCCCTGGCCGATGAAATCGTAGATATTGTTGATACGGGTAATACACTCAAGGCCAATGGGCTTGAGGCAAGAGATGTTATCGCCAATGTCAGTTCGCGCCTGATTGTCAATAAAGCAGCAATGAAAATGAAGCACCAGGCCATCCAGCAGATCGTTGAAGACTTGCGTAAAGCGGTTGGTTGATCACTATGTCTAATCAATCGATTGATATTAAACGGTTATCCTATGCTGACATCGATTTCGATGCTCGGTTGGAAGCACTGTTGGCTTGGGAAAATGTTTCCGACAGTCGTGTGGGGCAGGTAGTAGATGATGTGCTGGCGGATATTCGGCGCCGAGGCGATCAGGCATTGGTTGATTACACTAACCGTTTTGATCGACGAAATGTCAGTAGTGTTGCCGAGCTGGCGGTGTCTATTCCAGAGTTGCAGCAGGCGCTGTCAAGTATCACCGATACTGAGCGGCTGTCACTGGAAGTGGCTGCTGAGCGTATAAGAGGTTATCACCAACATCAGAAACTGGAATCCTGGAATTACCGGGAAGCCGATGGCACTTTGCTGGGGCAGAAAATTACACCGCTGGACCGAGTGGGCATTTATGTGCCAGGAGGTAAGGCAAGTTACCCTTCTTCTGTTTTGATGAATGCGCTGCCAGCCAAAGTGGCAGGTGTGAGTGAAATAGTGATGGCTGTTCCTGCGCCGGAAGGTGAGTTGAGTCCACTGGTGTTGGCTGCTGCTGCCATTGCGGGTGTCGACCGTGTCTTTACTGTGGGCGGCGCTCAAGCCATTGGGGCGTTAGCCTTTGGCACTGAGTTGGTCCCTCGTGTTGATAAGATTGTCGGTCCTGGCAATATTTATGTAGCGACGGCAAAGCGGGCTGTTTTTGGTTCGGTGGGCCTGGATATGGTGGCTGGGCCATCAGAAATTCTGGTGGTTTGTGATGGTGAGACCGATCCCGATTGGATTGCCATGGATCTTTTTTCTCAGGCGGAGCACGATGAAGATGCTCAGTCAATTTTAGTCAGTCCCGATGCCGGCTTTCTGAGTCGCGTGAAAACCAGCATGGAGAACTTGCTGCCTACTATGGAGCGGGCTGCAATCATTCGTGCTGCACTGGAAAATCGAAGCGCCATGATTGCGGTGTCGGATATGTCTGAGGCCGTGGGTTTGATTAACCGCATTGCTCCGGAACACCTTGAGCTATCTGTGTCGGATCCTGAATCGTGGTTGCCAGAGATACGCCATGCGGGAGCTATCTTTATGGGGCGTTATACCGCAGAAGCGCTGGGTGATTACTGTGCGGGGCCCAACCATGTGTTGCCCACCTCTGCTACAGCGCGGTTTTCATCACCACTTGGTGTTTATGACTTTCAGAAGCGTACATCGATCATTATGTGTTCCGCCGAGGGTGCTTCGACATTGGGTAAGACGGCCTCTGTGTTGGCTCGTGGTGAAACTCTGACGGCTCACGCACGTTCTGCGGAATATCGAATTAAAGATTGATAGGTCTCGTCTAAAGTTTTGTACAGGAAAATCATGCCCGGCAATAAGTACTGGAGTAAAATTGTCAGCGAGTTGGACCCTTATGTGCCGGGTGAACAGCCGACATTGTCAAACCTGGTAAAACTCAATACCAATGAAAACCCCTACGGTCCTTCGCCTAAGGTGTTGGCGGCCATATCCGCATCACTTGGTGATGAGTTGCGTCTGTACCCGGATCCTAACGGCGGTTTTCTGAAGCAGGTGATCGCCAAATACTATGGGTTGAATACAAGTCAGGTATTCGTGGGGAATGGTTCTGATGAGGTTTTGGCACATATTTTTCAGGCATTGTTAAAGCACGAGCTTCCTATCTTGTTTCCAGATATTACTTACAGCTTTTATCCTGTGTATTGTGGGTTGTATCGGGTTCCATTTGAGCTTGTGCCGTTGGCTGAGGATTTAACGCTTCAGGTTGAAGATTACAAAAAAGCTAATGGCGGTATTATTTTCCCCAATCCCAATGCGCCGACTGGCCGGTTGTTGCCATTGGTTGATATAGAGGTGTTGTTACAGCACAACCAGAACTCTGTGGTGGTTGTGGATGAGGCCTACATCGACTTTGGTGGTGAAAGCGCTATCACGCTAGTTGATCGCTACCCTAATCTTCTGGTGACCCAGACACTATCCAAGTCTCGTTCGTTAGCTGGGTTGAGGGTTGGGTTTGCCGTAGGGCACCCTTCGCTGATTGAGGCGTTGGAGCGGGTTAAAAATAGTTTTAACTCCTACCCATTGGATCGGCTCGCTATTGTTGGTGGTGTGGCGGCATTTGAAGATGAAGGCTATTTTCAGGAGACTTGTGAGGCGGTGATTAATAGTCGGGAGCAGGTGGCATCAGCGCTTAGTGCTCTGGGGTTTCAAGTCCTACCGTCGGCTGCCAATTTCGTGTTTGCTACGCACCCTCAGTTCAATGCTGCTGAGTTGTCGGCAGGGCTGCGTAAGCAGGGGGTTATTGTGCGTCACTTTCAGCAGCCAAGAATTGACCAGTATTTACGTATAACGATTGGAGATCCTGAGCAAAATAAACAATTGCTGGATGTGCTGACTGAATTGCTGGGGCGCTTGTAGTTTAGAGGGTTAGGCGCTTTTATTCGTTTGTTTGGTTTATTCAACACTTGGCCGAGTACCTGCGACGGCCATCATGGTGTTACTTTCTCCGCCTCTTAATATGTCGAGCTTAACGGAATCGCCCGGTGAAAGGTCTGCGATCCTATTCATGCTGCGCTCAGTATCCAGCACCCAGTAATCATTAATGCGGGTAATGATATCGCCGGACTGAAGGCCTGCCAGGTGTGCAGGGCTTCCTCGATAAATACTGGTGATGACTAGACCAGAGGGTGGGTCGAGATCGAGCAGGGCTGCCGCTTGCCTTGTCAGAGGCCGAGCTTCCACGCCCAGCCAGCCCCGAATCACTCGGCCATGCTTCACAATATCTTCAAGTACCTTGATGGCCGTATTCCCGGGAATGGCAAAGCCGATACCCACTGAATAGCCGGTACGATCCAAAATAGCTGCGTTAATGCCTAGCAGATTTCCGTAGGCATCGACCAGAGCGCCGCCTGAGTTGCCAGGGTTAATGGCTGCATCGGTCTGAATAAAGTTTTCAAACGTGTTGAGCCCCAGTCCATGTCTTCCAGTGGCACTGATAATTCCCTGGGAGACAGATTGACCAACCCCGAACGGATTGCCAATGGCGAGGACGACATCGCCCACCTTTATCTGGTTGGGGTTGCCAATGCTGATTGGCGTGAGCTGGTCGAGATCCACCTTGAGTACCGCTAAATCAGTTTCTGGGTCTTCGCCCACCACTTGAACGAGCGCTTCGCGGCCGTCCTGCAGTTGAATCACAATTTCATCGGCATTCTCAACCACATGATGGTTTGTCAATACATAGCCATCAGCCGTAATAATCACACCCGACCCCAGCGAGGACTGCATACGCTGTTGCTGCGGGAGGTTGCTGCTGTTAAAGAAGCGCTGGAAAAAGGGGTCGTCCTGAAGGGGGTGGCGGGGTCGTGCTAATGTTTTTCGGGTATAGATGCTTACCACTGAGGGCGATGCGCGGTGCACGGCCGATGCATAGGAGGCCGGTCCCACCCATTCGGTGTTGGCTTCTGGGGACAGGTCGGCTGTTTCCATATCACTGTGGTTGTTCAGCCCTTCTGGGAAAAGCAGCAAGATAACCGCTGCCGCCAGAAGGCCAGCAATGGCGGGCCAGCTTATATAGCGCAATATCCGGAAGATAGTGGACACTGCCACCTCCTATCATTCATTTGGTGGCCATTATGGCATAACGTTAAGAGGCACGGGCGACGGGGTGGTGTGACGCAAATTTAAGCAAGTCTCCTGTCTAGTGATGGCTCAGATGATAGTCAGTGGTTGTGAAGCCCTAACTTACCTTGAGCGTTGGGTCTTCCTCGTCATCGTCGATGTTTTCCGTTCCATCATTGGCAACTTTCATGCGTGCTGTATCGAGCGTCTGAGTGTCATCCTTCAAGCCATACTCTTCACTGAGGACGCCACCTGGAACCTTGGGTGCGTAGTCTTTTGGTGGTTCGGGCGTATCCCCTGTGATTAGGTTGCTATTGTGTTCCTGTCGGCCGAAGCCTGCATCAATCAGTTGCCGACTGATTTCAGGGTTTGTTAGACGCATAGCACTGGTGGCGAGGTGCTCGTGAACATCTCTATAACTGTGGGACAGGTTGTTAATTAATTCGGACGTTTTTGTGAAGTGTTCGGTAACTTCTTGCTGGTAATCCTTTATTTGGTCTTGAGACTTTTGTAATTGATCTTCCAGTTCCTTGCGTTCTCTCGCCTGAGGGTGAAGGGAGCGAGCCAATACAAAGCCAATAATCAGGCCGATGGAAAGGGTTATTAGTCCGGTTAGTAGCATTGTGGTGGTCAAGTCATGGACTCCATGGAGTGTGATTTCTAAAAGCAATATCCATAGTCTGAAAGATGCGAGGGCTCGAGGCAACTTTTTTTTAGTGTGAGGCTCCGTGGGGAGGGCTTTAGATGCTTTCTGGTTGCTTATCAGCGAGCGCCTCGCTACAGTTCATGCCCAATTTATGGATCTATGTTTGTTTAGTGAGCTATGTCCCAGCCTGTTGTATCTACACCTCTGACGCCTGCCCAAAGATACCAGCATGACCTTCAGCAGGAGGGATTTAATTATGATGCCTCTCAGGAGGCGGCGGTTTGCTGCCTGCAGTCGTTATATGACAGGTTAATTACTGATATTGAGGATGAGCGGCCAGTTGGTTTGTTGGCGGCTATCAGGGGTAAGTTCAAGGGTAAATTTAAATCCTCTGAGCCTGGCGAGCCTGTTAAAGGGCTTTATTTCTGGGGTGGTGTAGGTCGTGGCAAAACCTACCTGATGGATAACTTTTACGAGAGCCTTCCCTTTGAGCAGAAAATGCGTGTTCACTTTCACCGCTTTATGCGAAGGGTGCACCGGGAGCTAAAACAGCTCGAGGGTGAAAAGAACCCATTGGAGAAAGTGGCTGATCGTATTGCTGGTGAGGCCCGGATTATTTGTTTTGATGAGTTTTTTGTATCAGATATCACTGATGCCATGTTGTTGGGGACATTGCTGGAATATCTGTTTGCTCGGCGGGTGACTCTGGTGGCTACCTCCAATATTGTTCCAAGTAGCCTGTATGAGAATGGCCTTCAGCGTCGACGTTTTTTGCCGACCATTGCCCTGTTGAATAATCACACCGATGTTATCAATGTGGATGGGGGGGTGGATTACCGGCTTCGGGCGCTTGAGGGTGCTGAACTTTTCCATTCCCCACTGGGCAAATCAGCTGATGAGGCACTGATGTCGGCATTTCACAGCTTGGCGCCTGCATTAGGGGAGGTGAGGGAGTCAGTTCATATTGAAGCAGAAGGTCGTGAGTTTCTTTGTCGCTATGTGGCCGAAGATGTGGTCTGGTTTGATTTCGACATTGTTTGTAACATCCCTCGCAGTCAGTATGACTATATTGAGTTGGCTCGTGAGTTCCATGCAGTTTTGGTGGGTGGCGTGGTACAGATGGGGAGAAAAAATGATGACCAAGCACGGCGCTTTATCAATATGGTGGATGAGTTTTATGATCGAAATGTGAAGCTGGTGTTATCCGCAGAGGTGGATATCGGGTCTCTGTATGCAGATGGCCGGCTCAGTTTTGAATTTCAGCGCACTCAGAGCCGTTTGCTAGAAATGCAATCCCACGAGTATCTGGCACGGCCACATCGTCCTTAATATCACCTCTAGTTGAGCGTTTGCTCGTGGTGTTTAGGGTAATTGCTTTTTAGGGTGAAAAGCCCCTTGAAAAGTCTCTTGAAAAGTCCAAGTCCCATCTGTAGAATGCGCCCTCCTTTTGGTAAGCCCCATTTGGTGGGAAGACCCAAAATTTTTCAGGCAGGAAAAGATGAAAACATTTAGTGCAAAGCCAGAGACCGTCCAGCACGACTGGTTTGTTATTGATGCAGCTGATAAGACGTTGGGTCGTTTGGCCGCGGATGTTGCTTCACGTTTACGTGGAAAGCATAAGCCAGAGTTCACGCCTCATGTTGATACCGGTGATTACATCGTGATTATTAACGCCGAGAAAGTTCGTGTGACGGGTAACAAGGCAAAAGACAAGATTTATCACCACCACACCGGTTATCCGGGTGGATTGAAGTCTATCAGTTTTGAAAAACTGATAGACAAAGCTCCTGAGCGTGCCATTCAGAGTGCCGTTAAAGGCATGTTGCCTAAAGGCCCTCTTGGGAATGCTATGTTCAAGAAACTGAAAGTCTACGCAGGTGTTGAGCATCCACATGCCGCTCAGCAGCCGCAAGAACTGAATATCTGACGGATAGTTAATTATGGCAGACACTCAATACTATGGTACCGGGCGCCGCAAAACCTCATCAGCCAGGGTTTTTATGGCTAATGGTAGCGGTAATGTAACAGTTAATAACCGCACTCTGGATCAATACTTCGGGCGTGAAGTGGCTCGTATGATCGTGCATCAGCCGTTAGAGCTTGTTGATGCCGTTGAAAAATTTGATTTGAAGATCACCGTTGCTGGTGGCGGAAGTTTTGGGCAGGCTGGCGCGATTCGCCATGGCATAGCCCGGGCGCTGTTGCAATACGATGAAAATCTGCGTGGTGCTCTGCGTAAAGCCGGATTTTTGACCCGTGATGCTCGTGAAGTAGAACGTAAGAAGGTCGGCTTGAAGAAAGCGCGTAAGCGTCCGCAGTTCTCCAAGCGTTAATTTTTGCTTTGATCGAAAAACCCGGCGCTATCTTGCCGGGTTTTTTTTTGCTTAAAGACAAGATTATCCAATTCTTCCGGGCCCTCACCTTGTAAAAACCCCCCGTGTTCTTTACTATTGCACGCCATTTTGTATACATAAAAATTTGCCAATCTTTGCTGTTAACGGGAGAACGTCATGAGTAATGACGGTGTTAATCAGGGGCGTCGCCGCTTCCTGACAGGGGCCACCTGTGTGGTGGGCGCTGCTGGGGTAGTTGGAGCAGCCGTTCCCTTTGTCGGTTCCTGGAACCCAAGTGCCAAAGCGAAAGCTGCAGGTGCTCCGGTCAAGGCCAATATTTCTAAAATTGAACCTGGTCAGATGGTGACGTTTGAATGGCGTGGTAAGCCCGTCTATGTCGTCCGTCGTACAGCTGAAAGCCTGAAAACTCTGGAAGGAATCTCTGAAGGGATTTTAAGGGATCCATCCTCGGCCAAGGCAAAACAGCCTGCTTATGTGGGCGGTACTTCCCGAGCAATGGAGGGTAAGGAGGAATACCTCGTTGTTGTTGGGCTTTGTACGCACTTGGGTTGTGCGCCAATGTATCGCCCAGAGGTAGGTGCTGAAGATCTGAGCACGAGCGATGCTGCTTGGATGGGTGGTTTTTTCTGTCCGTGCCACGGCTCTAAGTTCGACCTTTCTGGTCGGGTTTATTCCGGTGTCCCGGCACCGACCAATCTTGATGTTCCTCCATACTCCTATGAGAGTGATGGTGTGATAGTCATTGGTGTAGATCAGGAGGCCGGCTAATGAAAATGTTGATATCATTTCGTGATTGGGTAGATGCTCGGATGCCGATTATGAAGGCATGGAATACTCATATGGCTGAGTATTACGCCCCGAAAAACTTCAATTTCTGGTATTTCTTCGGCGTGCTGTCGATGATTGTGCTGGTGATACAGTTGATATCCGGCGTCTGGCTGTTGATGAGCTTTCAGGGTTCAGCTGAGACAGCTTTTTCTTCAGTTGAGTACATCATGCGTGATGTGGATTACGGCTGGATGATCCGGTATATGCACTCTACCGGTGCCTCTGCCTTCTTTATTGTGGTCTACCTACATATGTTCCGTGGTTTGATTTACGGTTCGTATAAGCCACCACGTGAATTGGTATGGATCTTCGGTATGACGATCTATGTGGCACTGATGGCTGAAGCCTTCCTGGGCTATGTATTGCCTTGGGGGCAGATGTCTTTCTGGGGTGCTCAGGTGATTATTTCCCTGTTTGGTGCGATCCCTGTGGTGGGTGAAGATATTGTGCAATGGGTGCGTGGTGATTACCTGATTTCAGGTATTACTTTAAACCGCTTTATGTCTTTACACGTGGTTGCTGTGCCAATCGTTTTATTGGCCTTGGTTTTCCTGCATATTGTTGCGCTCCATGAGGTGGGTTCAAATAACCCCGATGGTGTTGAAATCAAGAAGAATAAGGATGCAAATGGTATCCCTCTCGATGGTATACCTTTCCACCCATACTATACCGTTCACGATCTTGTGCCGATTGTGGTGTTCCTGTTTGTGTTCTGTTTCATCATGTTCTTTATGCCAGAAATGAATGGTTATTTCCTTGAGCACGCGAACTTTGAAATTGCCAATCCGCTGAAAACGCCAGAACATATTGCGCCTGTTTGGTACTTTACGCCCTTTTATTCCATGTTGAGGGCGGTGCCAGATAAGCTTGCGGGCTTTGCGGTGATGGGGGCGGCAATTGCGATTATGTTTGTGTTGCCTTGGTTGGATCGTAGCCCTGTGAAGTCTATTCGCTACAAGGGTACCTTTAGCCGAGTAGCGGTACTGGTATTCGCTGCGTCGTTTATTATCCTCGGTGTGTTGGGTGTGAAAGCGCCAACACCAGAAAGAACGTTGTTGGCACAAATCTGCGCTGTTCTATATTTCGGATTCTTCCTGGCAATGCCATTTTGGACTAAGTGGGAGAAAACTAAGCCTGAACCAGCCCGAGTGACGATGGACGGTGGCATGGGTTTCTGGAAAGCGCTTTTTGCCCTCTTTGTTGTACTCTTCTTGGCATGGGCACCATTAAAAGCAGTGGGTTCTGAGTCAAACTTCGATTGTGGCACGATTCATTGTGATGAATTCGAGGCAGAGCTTGGCGATAAGACATCCCTGCAGAATGGTGCTCAGTTGTTTGTGAACTACTGCATGGGTTGCCACTCTGCTAAGTACTCCCGCTGGGAGCGAGTAGCTACAGATCTGCAAATTCCTGCGGGCTTGGCTATGGAGAACTTAGTATTAGCCAACCAAAAAATTGGTAGTTTGATGGATATCTCCATGCCGGCTGACAATGCTAAAAGTTGGTTTGGTGCTGCTCCCCCCGATCTGACCTTGGTGGCTCGTGCGCGTTCGCCTGAGTGGTTGTATACCTATCTGCGTAATTTTTATGTAGATCCAACCCGATCAGTTGGCGTGAATAATAAGGTGTTCAAGGATGTGGGTATGCCTCACGCAATGCTTGATCTTCAAGGTTTGCAGGCTTGTGCGCCTGGTCCTGTCTTGGCTCACAACGGTGGGGTCAAACGTGACCCGCTAACCCGTGAAGAAATTCTGGAAGATGACTGTGGGCGCTACAGTCTGGTTAAAGAAGGCAGCCTATCTCCAGAAGAGTATGATGAAGCTGTTTTTGACCTGGTGAACTTCCTGACCTACGTTGCTGAACCAATGGCTGAAGACCGTAAACGTATTGGTATTTATTCGTTACTCTTCCTTGCCTTTCTGTTTATCTGGGTATGGTTGCTAAATCGTGAATACTGGAAAGATATTCACTAATTTCTATGGGGGTGGCTGGATAACGGCCACCCGTCCAATTCCACATCATCAATTTTGAGGATTCAATATGGGGGTTGTTGCAAAACGATCTTCCATGACATTTTATTCTGATCCGGTTTGTCACTATAGTCACCGGGTTCGCATTGTCTTGGCGGAAAAAGGGGTTACTGTCGACATCGTAAGTATCGATGGCAAGGTAATACCTGAAGAAGTGTTAGAGATAAATCCTTATGCTTCATTGCCAACCCTGGTCGACCGGGATCTGGGGTTGTATGAAACCAAAGTGATGATGGAATATCTGGACGAGCGATTTCCACACCCACCATTGTTGCCCGTTTATCCGGTAGCGAGGGCTTTAAGTCGTCAGTTTATGCACCGGATTGAAAAAGACTGCTGTGTTCAGGTGGACAAAATTCTCAGCGATCAGAATGGTAAGGGTGCAGAAGAAGCGCGGAAAGAGTTGAGGGATAGTCTCGTTAGTATTGCCCCTATCTTTACTGAGCTGCCTTACTTTATGAGCGAAGAGTTTACTTTGGTGGACTGTTGTCTCGGGCCCATATTGTGGCGGTTGTCCAGCTTGGGTATTAAACTTCCCAATAATCGCCAGACTAAACCGTTGCACGATTACATGCAGCGATTGTTTGAACGAGAATCATTTCAGGAAAGCTTGTCCGAGCTGGAAAAAGAAATGTAGACCTAATCTCGATCAATAGATTGGTAATAAAAAAAGGGACATATAAGGTCCCTTTTTTTGTAGAATGCCACTCGGGAAAGACGAGAGCTGATACCACCCACATGAAAATGACATCAAACAGACCGTATTTGATTCGTGCTTTTTACGACTGGATTGTCGAAAATGAGTGTACGCCATACTTGGCCGTTGACGCTTTTTATCCTGGTGTAGAAGTTCCCCAGGAGCATGTGGATGATGGGCAGATAGTATTAAATCTTGTGCCGCGAGCCATAACCGGGCTGGTGATGAACAATACAGAAATTTCTTTTAGTACTCGTTTTGGCGGGGTGCCTAGTGAGATTAGGTTGCCAGTCCAATCTGTTATGGGTATTTATGCCCGAGAAAATGGCCAGGGAATGATTTTCCAGCCAGAGGATTCCAGTGGGCCAGAGCCTGTAGGGCCAGCACCGGTTAAGTCGGTGTCGCCCTCGGATGTCCCCCCTAAGGGTGGCGGTTCTGGTGAAACTAGCAAGAAACCCTCCTTGAGAGTGGTCAAATAGAGGATAGATTTATGTCAGATCCAATTGTAATTGTCGGAATGGCGCGAACCCCTATTGGTAGTATGCAAGGCCAATTCGACGGTGTGCCTTCGACAGAACTAGGTGCAGCCGCTATCAAAGCTGCTGTGGAGCGTGCAGGTGTTGCTCCAGAGAAAATTGGCTCTGTTGATATGGGCTGTTGTTTAACTGCGGGCCTGAGACAGGCTCCTGCTCGGCAGGCCGCTCTGGGTGCGGGTTTACCCACCAGTGTTGGAGCGACCACATTGAACAAAGTGTGTGGCTCTGGCATGAAGGCCGCGATGAATGCTTGGGATAGTTTGTCTTTGGGGCATGTGGATGTTGCTGTTGCTGGCGGTATGGAAAGCATGACCAATGCGCCTTACCTGATGCTTCAGGGCCGTGGTGGCTATCGTTTTGGTGATTCAAAGATTTTTGATCATATGACGATGGATGGTTTGGAAGATGCTTACACTATGGGTGCCATGGGGTTATTTGCTGAACAGTGTGTGGATAAATACGGTTTCACTCGTGAAGAGCAAGATGCTTTTGCGATCACTTC
>JBALWM010000012.1:0-3806 GCA_036960905.1 Porticoccus sp. | reverse complement strand
TTGCCCCATGAGAAGGTCAATGTTCATGGCGGTGCTTGCGCCTTGGGTCATCCAATTGGTGCATCTGGTGCGCGTATTATTGTGACGCTACTGTCTGCTATGCAGACGTATAATAAAACAAAAGGTGTCGCTGGCATTTGCATCGGTGGTGGTGAGGCTACAGCAGTTGCTTTAGAGTTGATGTAATTAATAGCGACTAGGTTAGACACTTGGTCAATAAAAAACCGGCTCTGTTATATAGGGCCGGTTTTTTTATGTCTATTTATTCATTAGTCGATATATTCAAATACCTTGACCACTCGTTTTATTCCTCGAGTATTGCTGGCAATGTGTGCGGCTTTATCAGCAGTACTATGGGTCACTAATCCCATCAGGTAGACGATGCTGTCTTCCGTCACAACTTTAACTGTGGCTGACTTAAAATTTCTTTCTGCAACGAGCTTGGTTTTTACTTTACTGGAAAGCCATGTGTCTCTGCTGCGTGCAATGAAAGAGGATTTTTTCCTTGCCTGTAGCTCATTGTGTACCTGCCGAACGCCTCTGAAGTTTCTTGCTTCATCGCCAGCTAAAGTCCGTGCTTTTGTTGTGGGAACTTCACCAGTCAGTAGTATTACGCCGTTATAGGCATTGATATTGATATGCGCATGTTCTAGGTCTGGGTGGGCTTTTTTAATATTGACCCCAATCAGTGTTTCGAGCTGCCAGTCATCAATATCAGTACCTATGGAGGTATCCGTCGGGTCTGGTTGGATTGGTTCGTCGGTGGTGGCATGGATAATATTGGTGCAGCCAGCCAGAGTAACACTGCAAAGTAAAAGCAGAGCAGTCAGTCGTGGCAACATTAGGGCGTTCCTCCAAATAATTGTTGGTCAATAAGTTCGCAGAGACAAAACAGGCTAAGCATGTGGATTTCACTAATCCGGTGCCGATCATCATGATTGACTTGTATTTCGATGTCGTCTTCGCTTAAAAGAGCCGAAAGATCTACATCTCCAGACCCAGTGAAACCGATGACGGACATAGAGCGGTCATGTGCCGTGTGTATGGCTTGAACAAGGTTGCTGGGATTTGTCCCATTGCTGAAGATGACCAGAAGGTCTCCAGGCTGACCCAGTGTGCGAACCTGTTTACTGAAAACTTCACTGACACTATGGTGGTGGCCTATCGCAGTAATTGTAGCGGAGTTACTGTTAAGGCTAATGGCGGGAAAACCTGGTCGCTCTAGTTTGTATTGGAGCATCAGTGACTGTGTGAACATGTTGGACAGAGAGGCAGACAGGCCGTTGCCACAGCAAAGAAGCTTATGTTCCTGAAGTAATTGCTGAACAACTCGAGAGCTGGCATCTACGATAAGTGGTGCCAGAGTTTCGCCGCAGGCCATCTTTGCCTCAATGCTTTGGTGAAACTGCTCAATAACGCTTGATTTCATAGTTTTTTATGACTTCTCTCTAGAGGCTATTCAAGCACTGAAGGCGTTGCGCAGCCATTCTACCTGATACTCATTGCTGATGCCGTGGTCTTTGCTCAAGCAGATGGCATCAAATCGGCATGAGACCTGATCCCAGAGTTTCTCTGACTGTAGGTAATGTTGGGCCGCATAAACTAAATGTCGCTGTTTTCTGGCATCAATGCTGTCGGCGGCACTACCAAACTGGCTGGCACTTCGCAGGCGCACCTCAACAAATACCCTGGTATTTCCCTCTTGCATAATCAGATCAATTTCACCGCGAGGTGTGCGGTAGTTGTTGGCTACGATAGTGAGCCCCTGAGCTTCCAAATATTGTTGTGCCCATTGTTCTGCGTTGGCCCCCAAATTGTTGTAGTCAGCGCCCTTCCTTTGCTTGAAAATCATGGTGAAATCCTTTTACCAAACATCTGTTGTTCTGCATGTTGTGTTGATACTTACCTGGACAGTATATCTGTCGTTCGAATAATTTTAATCATCAGTGAGCTGTTGGGCTGATTGTACCTTTCCACCCCGAAATACTGCCCAAGGTTGCTCGCGTTCGATGGCCCCCTGCGAATTTAGCTGGAGTGTGCCTGTGCTGCCAAATAGTCTAGTGTCTGGTTGCTGAACCATCAGTGCCAGCCATTGATGTAGGTGATAAGCATCAATGCCCAAAGCAAACATATGACGATATAGGGCAGGCAATTCTGTTGCAGGCTGCAATTTTTCATCGGTGGCGCCAGGTAAGGTCCAAGGCATGGCGCTGAATCTAATCCCCTCAAGATCTCGGTTGCGTCCCATATCCAGAACACCGGTGTAAAGGTGAGATGTCCCATAAATTTTCAGGTCGCTGGCGAAGAGGAAGTCGAGGGTGGGCTTGATTTGGCGGGCATGGTCGGGATAGGCGGCCATAAACACCATATCGATATCCTGTCGACGACGTGACGTATGTGCTAGCGGTTTCCCCAGTAATTGCTGTAACCGTTTTTTACGTGTATTGCTGTGATCAATATGTAATACCGGTTTTAGTAGAGGGGTAAAATCACTTTGTGATGTTCCATAGGGTGGGGCTTCGATCAGGGTTCCACCTTTTTCCTGCCAACGGTCACGAAACGCTGATAGGGCGCGGTCTCCCCATCCGCTATTTGGGGTGATAGATAACGCCGTTCGTTGACCTTCGATCCATGCTCTCTCTGCAATTTGTTTCGCCTCATCTGTGGCTGAAAGCCCAAACTGGAAGAAGTTTTTTGGCATCATTGAAACGGGTGATTCTGTGTAATTAAGTGCAATAGTTGGCACAGGAAATTCTGGGAGGCTGAGTAGTTGCCGGACTTGTTCTTTTTGTACGGGTCCGATAATCAGCTGTGCGCCATCGGAAACGGCCTGTTGATAAAGGTTGGCAATGTTGTCGTTGGCAGCTGTGTCGTAAAAGCGAATTAACGGGGTTTCGCCATAGTGACCACGAACATCATACCAGGCCGAAAGAAAACCATTACGAATGGCTCTTCCTGCTTGAGCTAATGTGCCCTGTAGTGGCAACAGTAAGGCAATCTGCTGGGGGAGATTGTTAGCAGCTTGCTGGGCTGACAACAAGCTTGTGGGTGGTATGAGAGAAGCAGGGTGACCCGGCTGATTTCTCCGCCACTCATTGACAAGAGTGATTTGTTGGCGGACATCCCCCTGATTTTGTCGGGTAATATTGGCCAGCATAAACCAACCTAGTATTGTCTGGTTTTGTTCAGTGGTAGCTAGTTCTTCCAGTTGTTCATGGGTTATATGGTTCAGGGAAAACCAAAGCTTGTCGTGAGCTTCTTGGCGAACTTGCGAAGAGGAAGAAAGTTCTGAAAGCGCCACATACGCATCAATACTACTTTTGCGTTCACCGAGAAGAGAAAATAGCTCCCCGCGCAGTTGGTACCATTGCTGTTGTTGCGTGAGAGATAGTTGTTGCCAGTCTTGCTCTATTCGTTGGTTTGAAAGCAGTTGTCGGGCCAAAAAGAAATGATCATTGGCAAGCGCCAGCTCAGAATACATCAGCGTATATTTTGCAAACTGCCCAGCTGGTAGAGGGTTGGGAGCAATATTTTCTAATACCGTGAGGGCTTGATCATTTTTGCCGGCTTTAGCAAATAGCTCAGCGGCCGTCAGTTGGTGCAGTTGTTGTTGCGGTGCTATGCTGCTTGCCGCCTGAGATAAGGCGTTAGCAGCCTGTTCACTGAGTGTTTGGGTGCGGGTGATGCTGGGGCTGCTGGTCTGAGGCTGCTCGACACACCCGCTCACCATAAAAGTCAGTAAACACAGGATAGTTATTGTGATCCGAATTTTAAGCATAGGTGTCAGTTCTTATGGCAGGTGAATT
>JBALWM010000011.1:20734-22654 GCA_036960905.1 Porticoccus sp. | reverse complement strand
GAACATACGATAACCGCTCTCCCCTATTGCTGGATAACCGAGTACGCAGAGGGCGTCCAGGTTATGAGGTGATCAGCCTATTTAAGACAAGTACAGGTCAGTGGATACTGGTCAATCGTGGTTGGATTATGGGCAATAGTGATCGTGCAGTGTTACCAGAAATTGATGATGTTGACGGTGAGGTTACCTTAATGGGATATCTCTATCGCTCGCCGGGGAAACAGTTAATGCTGGGGGAGGATAATTGGCAGGTTGAGGTTGGGCCAAAAATTATTCAGAATGCGGCCCCTGAAGCTGTCGCTGAAAAAATTAAATTGCCACTATTCAGCTACACTCTTAGATTGGATGCCGATGCTCAAGGTGTACTTGAAGCGGGCTGGGCGTTAGTCAGTGTGCAGCCGGGAAAACACACGGGCTATGCCGTTCAATGGACAGCATTGGCATTAGTGCTTATGGTTTTAACGCTCTTTGCAAATTCCAACCTAGGCGGTGTCATCAGCACAAGACGTCGCATGAATAGAGAAAAAATTAGTGATCAGTGAGCAAGCGTGTAGTAAAAGATTCGGGGTAGAAGATTCATGACAGAACAGGTAAAAAAACGCGGGCATTGGCAAGTATGGCTGATGATTGCAATGCTCAGCGGGGTCATTATCGCTGGATTTTTAATGTTCCCAACCACAGAGGAGCAGCGCAATAGCTTGTTGTCTAGCTTGGGTACGACCAACCACGGAGAGTTTGTGCTGCCTCCGGTCTCCATGGAAGGCCTTATGCTGGAAGACGCTGAGGGAAACCCCTGGAAGCTGTCTGAACAAAAAACTAAGTGGCGATTACTGATTGCTGGTGGTGGCGAATGTATCGAGCAGTGTCGAGAAATGATCTATCTTACCCGCCAAGTTCATATTAGCTTGGGCAAATACAGTCGTCGATTTGAGCGGTTGTATATCGCACTCGATGAGAAACTTTCTGAAGAGACGGCGGGCTATTTTAAGAAGAACCACCCTTTCCTTCATATCTATCGGGGTAGCGCTCAGGAACTGAAAGCATTATTGGAAAGTACCAATGCACCATTAGCCCTTAGTTCAGAGGGAGAAACAGGTACAATGCGTGCCTATTTGGTCGATCAGCAGGGTCTGGTGATGATGTCATATACCCTTGAAAATAAAGGGACTGAAATGATCGAAGATATTGAACACTTAATGAAATATTCCCCCCAGTAGTCTGTAGAAAGAAAGAGAATATAGCGCGAATGTCGGTTTTTAATGCACCGAAGTTTCAAAAGCCAGGCTTTAGGCTGGCATTAGTGGCGAGTATCCTGGCGATTATCGTCGTTCTACTTGGGACGTTTACTCGACTTGTGGATGCGGGTCTTGGTTGCCCTGATTGGCCGGGTTGTTATGGCCAGTTACTTTGGGTCAATAGTGTCGATGAGATTTTGCAAGCCGAAGCATTGTATCCCGGGAGCCCTGTGGAGGTTGATAAAGCCGGGCTCGAGATGATACACCGATTTTTGGCCGGTGCTCTTGGGCTAATCATTGTCAGTCTGGCAGTCATTTCTTGGCGTCAGCGTGATAATGAAAATATGCCATTTCGTCTGCCAACCTTTATTTTATTTTTAGTGGCTTGGCAGATACTGTTTGGCATGTGGACAGTAACGCTGAAGTTATGGCCCCAGGTCGTCACTATGCATATGCTGGGAGGGGTCGTTACTTTTTCACTGTTGTGGCTCTTAACGCTTCGTCTTGATGATCAGCGCTGGAAAATGCCAGCTGAAATTATCAGCAGCCTTACTCAAATCAAACCCTGGGTCATTATTGCCATTGTTATTACTGGGCTACAGATTTTGTTGGGCGCATGGACAAGTTCAAATTATGCTGCGTTTGCCTGCCCAGATTTTCCGACTTGTCAGAATCAATGGTGGCC
>JBALWM010000011.1:0-20634 GCA_036960905.1 Porticoccus sp. | reverse complement strand
ATTATGCTGCGTTTGCCTGCCCAGATTTTCCGACTTGTCAGAATCAATGGTGGCCAGAAATGGACCTCAGAAATGGGTTCAATATTTTCCAGAGTATCGGTCCTAATTATTTAGGAGGTGTACTGGAAAGTGATGCAAGGGTAGCGATACATGTCATTCATCGGTTGGGTGCCTTGGTGACCAGCATTTATCTGCTTACCTTGTGCTGCCTGCTCTTTACCGTAAAGGATCGACGTGTACGCCGCATGGCGTTAATTATTTTAACCGCGCTATTTATGCAGTTAGTTTTTGCTGTGGGTAATGTCGAGCTAATGGCGCCACTGATCACGGCTATAATACACACAATGGGTAGTATCGTATTGCTGTTGACACTGGTGACCTTAGCTACGAAGGTATGGACTGCCAAACAGGAATATCAGAGATTGGAGTCCTGATGTAATGAAAGAAGCTGAATTTGAGATGGAAAAAGCCAGTTGGGGTGACTATTTGGAGCTGACCAAGCCCAATGTGGTCGCTTTGATGATTCTGACAACGGTGATTGGAATGTTCCTTGCGGTGCCAGGTATGGTGCCACTTGATGTGCTCATTTTGGGTAATTTGGGTATTGCCTTTTGTGCCGGTGCTGCCGCAGTGGTAAACCATGTGGTAGATCGCCAAATTGATACCAAAATGGCAAGAACCTTCAATCGCCCTGTTGCCAAAGGTCGGGTTCAGCCGACCCAGGCAATGCTTTTTGCCGCTGTGCTTGGTGTGCTTGGCATGGCTATTTTACTGGTCTATATCAATGCATTAACCGCCTGGTTGACCTTGGCATCGCTGTTTGGTTATGCCGTGGTTTACACGCTGTATCTCAAGCGAGCTACGCCTCAAAATATTGTTATTGGTGGATTGGCGGGTGCAGTGCCGCCATTGTTGGGCTGGACTGCTGTTACCGGCGAAATTCATGGCCACGCCCTGCTGTTGGTGTTGATTATCTTTGCTTGGACGCCGCCCCATTTTTGGGCATTGGCCGTTCATCGCAAAGCAGAATATGCCAAAGCAGATATCCCTATGTTGCCTGTAACTCACGGGGAGAAATACACCAAGCTGCATATCCTGCTGTATACGCTGATTATGATTATTATCAGCGTGCTTCCTTTTGTTGTGGGGATGAGTGGTTGGCTCTATCTACTCGGTGCATTGGTACTGGGTGCTGGATTTCTGTATTGGGCTATCGTGATGATGATTGGTAAAAAACCAAATGCGGGTATGGATACATTTAAATACTCCATCATTTACTTGATGGCTCTATTTGTCATTATGCTGCTGGACCATTATCTGATTACCGTGCCCTCGTTTATCTGAGTGTCACTCTAGATACCCTTCCCTAACGTGTTCACTGCTGGTGAGCTGACTCAGAAAAAGGATATGAATGTGGCAGGTAACCAGAGTAGTACACGTGGTGTTCGTCTTACCATCATTGGTATCGCTGTGTTTATCACGTTGGTGTTGGTCGGATTTATCCACAAAATCAGTCAGCCTCGCATTCTTAGTGCTCACGAACTGCGAGAAAAGGGTGCGGTATTACTTCAAACACCTCGAAAATTTAGTGAGTTTGAGCTAACGGATCATCGAGGTCAGCCCTTTGGCTCAGAAGACCTTACGGGTAAGTGGAGCCTATTATTTTTTGGTTTCACCCATTGTCCGGATATTTGCCCTACAACCATGGCAGCCGCCGCAAAAATGTATAAGGGCCTGGAGCCTGAAGAGAAAGAGCAGCTGCAAATCGTACTGGTGTCCCTTGACCCAGAGCGGGATACCACAGAGAAGCTTTCACAATACGTCCCCTACTTCAATCCGGACTTTATTGGTGCGACGGGTAATCAGTATGTATTACTGAAATTGGCAACAGAGCTCAATGTGGCCTTTAGTAAGGTTTCACTGGAGGGCGGTGATTATACGATTGATCACGGTGCCAATATGATTCTTGTAAACCCTTATGGTCACTACCACGGGTTTTTCAAACCGCCTTTCGAGGAAAGGCGTATGCGGGCGGCTTGGCGGTCAATTGTGTCAACATTTGATCAGTAGCTCCTCATAGGGTGAATGGCTAACCCGCCAAGTTTTATAAGTACTGCCCTACCCTGTATTTCTGTTTAATTTTTTTTCATCAGTGAGACCAAAAATAAAACACCCGCACACAGGACAATAGATGGCCCTGCTGGTGTGTCAATAAACCAGGAAGCACAAAGGCCTAATATCACTGCCAGGCAGCCGGTAAGGCTAGCAAAAATTGCCATTTGCTCAGGTGTTTGTGAAAAACGACGAGCAGTGGCGGCAGGAATGACGAGAAGGGCTGTAATTAAAAGCACCCCGACAACTTTCATGGCGATGGCAATTTCCAAGGCAATTATTAGCATAAAAGCAGTGCGTACCGCCGTGACTGGAACACCCTCGACTTTCGCTAGTTCTTCATGAATCGTCATTGATAGCAAGGGTTTCCAAAGCTTCAAAAGAAGAAGAATGGCCAAACTGCTAATGGCATAGATGGTAACCACATCGTTGATGTTGACGGTCAGCAAATCGCCAAATAATAAGCTCAGCAGATCGACTTTAACCTCGGGCATTAGCGCCATAGCAACCAAGCCAATGGCCAGTGATGTGTGAGAGAGAATGCCCAATAATGTGTCAGATGCCAGGGTTTGTTGCTGTTGTAGAACAACTAGCACTAGAGCTAAGATCAGGCATATAACAATCACTGACAGCGTTGGGCTGATGGAAAGGAATAATGCGAGGGCAACTCCCAACAATGAAGAGTGGGCCAATGTGTCACCGAAATAGGCCATGCGCCGCCAGACAATAAAAGCACCCAAAGGGCCGGTGACTACAGCGACACCAAGCCCGGCAAGCATGGCATAGAGAAGCACATCAATCATGACGACACTCTTTTGAATGGGCGCTTGCAGAAGTGTCATCAATCACTTCACCGTGCAGGTCGTGATCATGATCATGATTGTGAGTGTATAGCGCTGTTTTTGACCCAAATAGCTCAAGAAATGCTGGATTGTTGCTGACCTGATCTGGATGACCATGACAGCAAATATGCTGATTCAGGCAGATCACTTCGTCGGTAGCTGACATCACTAAGTGTAAGTCGTGTGACACCATAAGCACACCGCAGTGAAGCCGTTCACGGAGTTGCCCAATCAGCCGATAAAGCGCTTCTTGCCCTACCACATCAACACCCTGCACGGGTTCATCCAGCACCAGAATATTAGGTTTACGCAAAATGGCGCGAGCCAGGAGCGCACGCTGCATTTCACCTCCTGAGAGGGACTGTAGGGGTGAGCTTATCAACCGTTCGATACCCACCTCTTTAGCTGCATTGAGACATTTTATGGGATCTGATTCAGCCAGCTTCAAAAATCGTTCTAGAGTTACTGGCAATGTTGGGTCAATGTGAAGTTTTTGGGGCATGTAGCCGATACGTAAATTGGGATGTAGGGCGACATGTCCTTCATCGGGTTCTACAAGCCCAAGTACAATCTTGACTAAGGTAGTTTTACCCGCACCGTTAGGGCCTATCAGCGTGAGAATTTTCCCGGGTTCGAGATGAAGGTCAACATCAGAGAGGACGGTGTTGCCGTTGAAGCTCTTACTGATACTATCGAGTTTGACTAAGGGTGCGTTCATTTTAGGCCCCCTTGTTGGTTCTCATGTTGGCATTCAGGGCAGAGCCCAGCAATTTCTATAACTTGGGATTCTACTTTGAAGTTGGCTCTCTTAGCGGTTTGCTCAACAGCGATATTGAGTTGGTCAGCACTGCACTCAGCCGCAGAGCCACATTCTCGGCAGATTAGAAAAAAATCACTGTGATGACTGCCAGGAAAGGGACAGCCAATATAGGCATTAAGCGTAGCAATGCGGTGAATTAAGCCCTGCGCTAACAAGAATTCGATGGAGCGATATACGGTGGGTGCCAGAATACGTTTTCCTGACGCCGCATTCAGAGCCATTTGATCTACAATATCGTATGCACCGAGTGGCCGGTGACTGGCCCAAATGGTTCTTAGTACGGCTTCACGAATGGGTGTGAGCCTGGCATCGCTATCATCACAGAGTGTTTTTGCTCGAGTCAGGGCAGCGCTAACGCAGCGCTTATGATCGTGTGAGTGGTAGGCGAGACGGGAGTTTGTCAGCATACGTACTGCCTTGTGTAAAATATAATGTTATTCTATAGCATTATTAGTCATTCGCAAGAATTGCGTACTGTTTTGGTGGCGACTCTTACCCAAAGATAGAGCTGGCTTCTCAAATTTTAGTACTTTGTATTATTAATAGCATATGTTGATATTTCTAATCGTTTTTTAATCATTACAATATAACATAGTAAAAAGTTGAGCTGAGAGTGAATAACGTATTTACTACTGCCCTGCTGGCACTGGTTTTTTCGGCCCTCCCTTCGGTGGCGGCTTCAAAACCTGTGGTGTTAGCTTCGATTAAGCCGGTCGCTATGTTGGTAAAAGCGGTTGTTGGTGATGAGCTTTCTGTGGAGCTGTTGCTTGAAGCAAATGTCTCTCCTCACGACTATGCTCTAAAATTTTCGGATATCAGGGCTATCAAAAATGCTGATTTGGTCGTTTGGGTAGGCCCCGAGTTAGAGGGTGTGTTAATAAAGCCCCTGTCGGTGGTGCCTTTTGATGAGCAGCTACAGCTAACTGACTTGATAGCCCTACATTGGCCCAATGATGCGGATGGTGAGCATGAAGATCATGGGCATGGTGTATATACCAGAGATCCTCACATCTGGCTTAACCCTAAAAACAGTTCATCTGTGGTCATGGCCATTGCTGAGATATTGAAAGAAAAATATCCGGAACAAGGCTCGATATTTGAGAAAAATGCCAGTGATTTTATACTCAAAATCAATGAGATAGATTCTTTTAGCCAAAACCGCATCGAGATGGCTAACATTGGTCTGGCTAATGGGCGCGGGTTTGTCGTGACTCATGATGGCTATGGACATTTTGTCGATTATTACGGGCTGAATCAATTGGCCACAATACAGTTGGCTAGCGGGGGGGGCTTGGGGGCTCGCCGTTACGGTGAGATCGTGGCAATGGGTGATCGAGTTACTTGTGTCTTTGGTGAACCACAGCTAAATAATAAGCCCTCCATTAAATTAGCCTCACAGCTAGGTGCAAATTGGGCGGAACTAGATTTGATGGGCAGCGATATCACCTTAACCAAAGAGAGTTATCTGCAATTTTTTAGCGGGTTCACGGAAACATTCTTGGCCTGCCTGGAGAAAAAATAAATATTAGTGGGGCAGGGGATGATAGCCTGTGATTCGTCGCTGCAATTTTTGCTTATATTCTGAAGGGTCATGGACAATCGAAGGTGCAGAGCTCTTTTCTGAAGGTAGTGATGTGAGGAGGCGTGACACCCAAAAGCGTGTTGCCGAGAAGCAGAGGATATCTTGCCAATATTGTTCCTCGCAGGGCGTAAATGGTCGTTCTGCATGATAAGCACAGAGCAAGGCTTTGGTGAGCTGCCGGTCCAGTTCGCCATGTTCATCACAGCACCATTCATTAACGGCCTGGGCCACGTCAAAAAGTAACCAGTCTGTACAGCTAAAGTAAAAGCCTGTAACTGCCTCTAAGATTTCTCCCTGAAAGAACAGTTGGTCCGCAAATAGGCTGCCAATCAAAGGTCCACAGGGAAGGTTGGGGTTGCTGTCGATAGTATGTTTAAAGCGAGAAAGCTGTTCCGTTAATAATGCAGCATCACCAGTGGCAAGTTGTGGGAGCAGTTCCTCTGTGGCTAGATTAAGCCAAACAAGGCTACGAGGATTTCCATAGCTTAAAGAGAAATCTTGAGACTTTGCATGCATCTTCCCTAAAAAAGCACCTATTTCCTTACAAACAACCAAATTAGTTTGATGGGGTGGTTGGCCTTCGGGGAGCTTATATAACAAGGCGGGTGAGTCACCGAACAGAGAAATATAGTTGTTTTGATTATTACTCAGGCACGGTGTAACCGGTATGCCACGATTGTGTAGATGCTCAATAAGGGCTGAGGAAAATACTAAGCGTTCTTCAGCGGCGGGCTCAACAACGACCAGTAGGTATGGGCTAGGAGCTGATGAATTGGCACATTTTAGTTGGAACCGGCAAGTGTGGTGCGTGCGGGCTGTGTAAGTTGCTTCAATTTGTTCGGCATCGCCCAGAGAGTACTGGCTTAAAAAAACCTGAAGATTATTAATATCAGCTGTTATAAAAGAAGCCACAATTGATTCACCACCAGAACTACCTGCTAAAGAGTACCTCCTTGTTGTCTCAAATGAAACAAATTGCGTTATGCTTGGGCCCCTAAAATCTGTTCATTCTGGGCACTATAAATGACAAATAAAGCACCATTGGTTCTGGTTGATGGATCCTCCTATCTTTATCGGGCCTTTCATGCATTGCCGCCACTGATCACGTCTACGGGTATGCCCACAGGTGCCGTGAAAGGTGTTATCGCTATGATGCGTCGAATGGTAAAGGATTACCCTGACAGCCCTGTAGTTGTGGTATTTGACGCAAAGGGTAAGACCTTTCGCGATGAGCTTTATGAGGAGTACAAATCTCACCGCCCGCCAATGCCTGATGATCTACGGCAGCAGATTGAACCTATTCACCAGATCATTCGTGCCATGGGCTTACCGTTACTGATGGTGGATGGAGTAGAGGCCGATGATGTTATTGGTACCCTGGCACTAGAGTCTTCAGCCAAACAGCGTCCAGTGGTGATCTCCACTGGAGATAAAGATATGGCGCAGTTGGTCAATGAGCATGTAACACTGGTCAACACCATGACAGAAACACACCTGAGTAGGCAGGGTGTGATGGACAAGTTTGGTGTTCCACCGGAATTGATTATTGACTACCTAGCGCTGATCGGTGACAAGTCGGATAACATTCCTGGTGTTCCGGGTGTGGGTGAAAAAACAGCTCTGGCTATGCTGCAGGGCATCGGTGGCCTTGAGGCCATTTATGCTGACCTGGAAAAAGTGCGCGACCTGGAGTTCCGGGGCGCAAAAAAAATGCCAGAAAAACTGGCTGAAAACCGCGACCTGGCAGATATTTCTTACTTGCTTGCTACCATTAAGACTGATGTGGCGCTGGACCGGGATATAGATAGCTTGGTTAATGGGGAGCCGGACAACACCGCGCTCCTTAATTGGTTTAGGAAACTGGAACTTAAGACCTGGACTGAAGAGCTGCTGGAAGCAGATCGCAATACATCCGATCTAGTTGAGCCAGAGCAGGTAGATAAAGACTATCAGATAATCTTAACTGAGCCAGAACTGAGCAGATGGCTAAAAAAACTTGAGCAAGCAGATTTTTTTGCTTTTGATACTGAAACCACAAGCCTGGATTATATGCAGGCAAAAATTGTGGGTGTGTCTTTCGCCGTGTCACCTTACGAAGCAGCCTATGTGCCAGTGGCCCATGATTATTTGGGTGCACCAGAGCAACTTAGTCGTGAACTAGTGTTGGAAAAGTTGAGACCGCTGCTGGAAGACCCTGCCGTGGAAAAGCTCGGACAAAACCTGAAATACGATATGAGTGTGCTGGCTAACCATGGCATCAAATTGCAGGGGATACGTTTCGACACCATGCTGGAATCTTATGTGGTGAATTCCACGGGTAGCCGACATGACATGGATAGCTTGGCCCTCAAATATTTGGGCGAAAAAACGATTCACTTTGAAGATATTGCCGGGAAGGGAGCCGGGCAGCTAACGTTTAACCAAATCGCCATTGAAGAGGCGGGATCCTACGCTGCGGAAGATGCAGATATTACCCTGAGGCTGCACCAAGCACTTTGGCCAAAATTGCAGGAAAGCGAGGGGTTACAGCGGGTATTTGACGCCATTGAAATACCCTTGGTGCCCGTACTTTCAAAGATAGAAAGACATGGAGCGATAGTGAGTGCTGACTTACTTCATAAGCAAAGTCAGGAGCTCGGCATTCGACTTAGTGAGCTTGAGCAGCAAGCCTATGAGCTGGCTGGAGAAGAATTTAATTTGGCCTCACCCAAGCAGTTGGGGCAGATTCTCTTTGAAAAGCTGAATATCCCGGTATTGAAAAAAACAGCCAAAGGAGCACCTTCTACCAAGGAAGAAGTGTTGCAGGAATTGGCCCTGGACTATCCATTGCCGAAAATCCTACTTGAGCACCGCAGTCTGTCCAAGCTTAAATCTACTTACACCGATAAACTGCCGGGGATGATCAATCCGGCTACAGGTAGAATTCATACCTCTTATCATCAGGCAGTTACCGCCACGGGTCGTTTGTCTTCTTCTGATCCAAACCTGCAAAACATTCCTGTGCGAACAGCAGAAGGGCGTCGGATTCGGCAGGCATTTATTGCCTCTGACGGTTGCAAGATTGTAGCGGCAGATTACTCTCAGATTGAGCTGCGTATTATGGCGCACCTATCTCAGGATAAGGGCCTGATGGATGCTTTTGCCCATGGTCTGGATGTTCACCGGGCAACTGCCTCCGAGGTATTTGGAGTGTCGTTGGACGAAGTTTCCGTAGAGCAGCGGCGCAGTGCCAAGGCTATTAATTTTGGTTTGATTTATGGTATGTCGGCATTTGGGCTGAGTCGTCAGCTTCATATTGGGCGAAAACAAGCCCAAGAATATATCGACCTGTATTTTGAGCGCTATCCAGGGGTGCAGGCTTATATGGATAGCATTCGAAGTGGTGCTGCGGATTTGGGCTTTGTTGAAACCCTCTATGGTCGACGACTTTACCTCCCAGAAATAAAATCGAGCAACGGGATGCGACGGCAAGCAGCAGAGCGCACGGCGATTAATGCACCCATGCAAGGCACGGCTGCAGATATTATCAAGTTGGCCATGATAGAGGTCGATGATTGGCTAGCCTCATCGGGCCTACAGTCCAGAGTGATTATGCAGGTTCATGATGAGCTGGTACTAGATGTGCCAAACTCCGAGTTGGATACCGTGATGAATGGGCTTAAGGAGAGAATGTCGGGTGCTGCTAACCTTGATGTCCCACTGGTGGTGGATATAGGCGTTGGTGATAATTGGGATGAAGCCCATTAGCCATTGAATTGATCGATTACTTTTCTAAGAAAAGAAGCGAATAGAATATAAAATAACTCAATAAAAACAATCGGATACGATTTATCCTGATTAGAGTGAAAAAAATAAGAAATTTTTTTTGAACGATAAGGAACTTTATACAAGAAAAGGTGCCTAATCTTTCGCAGCGACATTGCTGCTTTCTCCCCAAACTAGATGCAACGCTTGTGAATTCTCCAAGCAACAGCAAAGCAGGCCCTAACACTCATATTAGTTAGGGCTTTTTTTTATCTTAAGAAGGGATAAAAAGAATTTTTTAGATAATGGGAACTTTTTACACATAGAGCGGCCTAACTATCCACAAGCGATATTGCTATCTTCTCCCCAAGCTAGACGCAACGCTTGATGCTTCCCCAAGCAAAGTAAGCCCTAACCCTCCCCAGTTAGGGCTTTTTTGTTTCTGGATGAGATAAATGGAAAATTATTTTTAATAAGTGGGAACTTTTCTTCAGGTGGGGTGACTAACCTTACTCAAGCAATGTTACTACTTCTCCCCAAATTAGCATCTTGCTTGATGTTTCTCCCCAAGCAACAGCAAAGTAGGCCCTAACTGTATTAAGTTAGGGCTTTTTTTTGGCTAGGCAGAGGGTGGTGGTACGTGCTGCTTTCAGACCATTGAGCTGGTTTTGTTGGGTGAGGGCAATCAAGTCTCCGCTTTGAGCCAGATATTGAGCGTTTTCTTCAGTTCTTCTAGCCCTGCTTTTTTCAGAGATGAAAAGGTTTGGATCGATATATTGTCACTAAACCCCTCTTTGGCCAGTTCACGTTGAACGCCAAGTAGCACACTTTTAGCGGGGCCATTTTTCAATTTATCGGCTTTGGTTAGTAGTAGATGAACAGGCATGCCAGCCTGAGAAGCCCAGCGGATCATCTGCCAGTCGTACTCTTGAAGAGGGTGACGTATATCCATTAGCATCACCAGGCCAAAGAGAGACTGGCGTTCTTGTAAGTAGCAGGCAAGGTTTCTATCCCATGCCTGCTTCATGGCTTTGGGCACCTTGGCAAAGCCATAGCCTGGTAGGTCAACCAAGCGACGATCTTCAGAGAGGATGAAGAAGTTAAGCAGTTGGGTTCGCCCCGGTGTTTTGCTGGTTCGAGCCAGTTTTGAATTATTTGTCAGTGTATTAATGGCACTGGACTTCCCCGCATTAGAGCGGCCAGCAAAAGCCACTTCCCTACCGGTATCATCCGGGCATTGTTTGATCGTTGGTGCACTGATCAGGTATTTGGCCTGATTAAAGGAGATGTCATCTGACATGGAAGACCTTATTCTGATAACCTGATTTTCGCCTATTAAGATCAGGAGGGAGTTGGTATATAATGCCCCAGCTTTTTAGAAGGCAATACGATTTTTCTTATATTGTAGCGGAATGCAGAGAGCGGATTAACAAATGAAAACAATGATTCTAGGATTTGCTGCCATGCTGGGTATTACCCTGGCATCTTCTTTCGCCTTTGCGGGCGGTGATGCTGCGGCTGGGCAGGGCAAAACAGCCATGTGTGCAGGTTGTCACGGGGCGGACGGCAACAGTATGGTGTCTAACTTTCCTAAATTAGCTGGCCAAGGTGAAAAATATCTCATCAAGCAGCTTCAGGATATTAAGTCTGGCAAGCGTCCTGTCGCAGAGATGACAGGAATGTTAAATGCGTTCTCTGATCAGGATTTAGCAGATATCTCTGCTTACTTTGCCTCCAAGACTATTCAGATGTCTGGTGCCAAGGAAGAAAATCTGGCTAGAGGTGAGCAACTCTTCCGTGGTGGCAATATGGAGACGGGTGTTCCCGCTTGTACCGGTTGTCATTCTCCAGCGGGGCAAGGCAATGCTCCGGCGGGTTATCCTGCACTTGGTGGTCAATTTTCTCAGTATACAGCTAAGCAGTTACGTGCATTTCGAACAGGTGCCCACGATGCTGAAAACCCTGCCGGCAGAAACAATGATGATGTTCGGATAATGCGTGGTGTTGCTGCTCAAATGAGCGACGTGGAAATTGATGCGGTTGCCAACTATATTGCCGGACTGAAGTAATCTGTTTGGTTAAAAAAGCGGCTAATGGCCGCTTTTTTTATGTTTGTATTTTAGGGAACCTGTGAGATCGTTGGGGTCTATTTAGAGCAGACCAAATTAAACTCAAGGGATATATTGATGCGTAAATTGTTATCACAGTTATTGTTTGCCATTGTATTGGCACCTTTGGTAGCTTGTCAGGCAGAGACTGAAGCACAGTATAAAGAGGGTGTTCACTATGAGATGCTCCCTGAAGCCGTTTCTACTAGCGATCCCGCTAGAATCGAAGTTGTAGAAGTGTTTTGGTACGGTTGTAGTCATTGTTACTCTTTTGAGTCAAATATTAATCCTTGGTCTCGAGCATTGCCGGATGACGTGAATTTTCAGCGGGTACCTGCTGTTTGGCATGCAACGATGGAGCTTCATGCCAAGGCTTATTATACTGCCAAGGCTCTAAAGGTCTTGGATAAGCAGCATGCCGCAATTTTTGAGGCAATGAATCTGAAAAAACAAAAGCTTGAAAATCAAGAAGAGATTGCCAAGATTTTTGTTGAAAATGGTGTGTCTCTTGAGCGTTTTACCAAAGTGTTTAATTCCAAGGGTATTGAAATGGCTGTTGATCTGGCTATGAAAAAGCAGGCCCGATACCGTACACAGGGTACCCCAGAAGTCATTGTTAACGGGAAATACCGTGTCTCTGGTCGTAGTGCTGGTGGTAATGAGGCCATGTTGAAAGTGGCTGACTTTTTGATTCAAAAGGAACGCGCCCTAGCGCAATAGAAAATCGATTCGGGAGCAGGGGAGTGGGCCCTTGCTCCTCTCCAAGCTTTCCACCTATGGAAAGAACGCAATAATCACCAAAAAATCGCTGGAAAAGCACGGATATTCGATCTAACTGCTTTGCTCTTGTGGTAATCACGATTAAAATTGCGCGCTTCTTGACATACCACCCAGGCAATAAACTATGAAACCGACACAAAAGCCGGCTAACCCCAATTTTTCTTCAGGACCCTGTAGCAAGCGTCCCGGTTACGACGTCTCAGCACTTGATCTCTCTACGCTAGGTCGATCCCATCGTGCCACTGTTGGTAAAGCCGCTTTGGAGCGGGCCTGCACAGAAACAGCCGAGCTTTTAGGTTTGCCCGAAGGTTATCGTGTTGGCGTTGTTCCCGCCTCTGATACGGGTGCTGTGGAGATGGCTTTATGGTCTCTCCTTGGCCCTCGTCCAGTAGATGTATTTTCTTGGGAATCTTTTGGTCAAGGCTGGTTATCCGATATTATCAAGCAGCTCAAACTCGAGGATATCAATGACTACGGTGCGGATTACGGAAAGTTGCCGGATTTGAACCAAGCTAATTCTGATCACGATATTGTTTTTACCTGGAGCGGCACCACCTCTGGAGTGAAAGTACCCAATGGTGATTGGATCAGTACAGACCGCCAGGGATTGACTATTTGTGATGCCACTTCTGCTGTATTTGCCATGAACATGCCTTGGGAAAAATTGGATGTAGTAACCTTTAGTTGGCAGAAGGTGTTGGGTGGTGAAGGTGCTCACGGTATGTTGATCCTAAGTCCACGGGCGGTTGAACGGTTAGAAAGCTATACGCCACCTTGGCCGTTACCGAAAATATTTCGCCTGACAAAAGGCGGTAAGCTAATAGAGGGTATCTTCAAGGGCGCGACGATTAATACGCCCTCGATGCTTTGTGTTGCTGACTATCTTGATGCACTTGAGTGGGTAAAATCCTTAGGTGGTACCGATGCTGTTATTGCCAAGTCTGAATCTAACTTGAATGCGGTCAAACAGTTTGTTGCTGAGCGTGACTGGATTAGTTTCCTGGCTGAAGACCCTGAGACACTGTCGAATACCAGTATTTGTCTGAGTCTTGACCTGAATGCCGATCAAGTGAAACAGATCGTCAAGTTGCTGGATAGAGAGGGTATTGCTTTTGATATAGGTGCCTACAGGGATGCCCCTGCCGGTTTGCGTATCTGGGGTGGTGCTACCGTTGAAGTTGCTGACATTGAAGCGTTGATGCTTTGGGTTGAATGGGCCTATGGTGAAGTATCTGGCCAGGTATCTGAATAAACTGCCACCGAATTAGAATGAGAAAAGACCATGTTTAAAATTCGTACATACAATCAAATATCTTCGAAGGGGCTGGATTGCTTTCCCCATGAGCAGTATGAAATAGCCAGTGAGTTTACTGAACCAGATGCCTTTTTATTGCGCAGCCAAAAACTGCACGATGAGGAAATCCCGGGTAGCGTCAAGGCTGTCGCTCGTGCCGGTGCAGGGACAAATAACATCCCCATCAGTGACTATACAAAGAAAGGTGTCGTCGTTTTTAATACGCCAGGTGCCAATGCTAATGCAGTAAAAGAGTTAATTGCCTCTGCTTTATTTTTATCATCGCGAGATATCTTTGGTGGTATGAGCTATGTTCAGGGTCTCGGTGAGATCAAGGATGGCGGAGAGATGTCCAAGTTGCTGGAGAAGCAGAAAAAGCAGTTTGCTGGATGTGAAGTGGCTGGTAAGACACTGGGTGTCGTTGGACTTGGTGCGATTGGCTCCTTAGTGGCAAATATGGCACTGGAACTCGGTATGAATGTTGCGGGCTACGATCCGGCTATCTCCGTTGAAGCAGCTTGGCGGCTGTCCAGCAGTGTAGAGAAAATGGATAATTTGCAAAGCCTCTTGGCTGTCTCGGATTTTATTACACTCCACGTTCCGGCACTGGATGTTACTCGCCATTTGATCAACGCCGAATCCCTTCGATGCTTTAAGCCTAATGCGGTTCTTCTGAATTTTGCACGTGAAGAGGTGGTGGATACATCCGCTGTACTGAGCGCGTTGGAGGCGGGCCAATTAGGTAAGTACACCACGGATTTCCCAACTCCAGAACTCTTGGGACGCAGTGATGTGTTGTTAATGCCTCATATTGGCGCCAGTACAGGAGAGGCCGAAGAAAATTGTGCCATCATGGCAGCGAAACAGCTGATGGACTATCTGGAAAATGGAAATATTCAAAATTCTGTAAATTTCCCAGCGACAAAAATGCCGAGAAATGGCGGCTATCGCATCACATTCTGCAACGAAAATGTACCTAAAGTGTTGGGGAGCGTACTTTCTTTGTTAGCTGATCGCAGTATGAATGTGATCGATATGGTCAACAAGAGTCGTGATGATATTGCTTATAGTATTGTTGATGTAGAAACAGCGCCTAGCAATGAATTGCTGGATGAAATCAGCCAGGTGGAAGGCATTGTTGTTGTTCGTGCTCTAGCTTAAGACAGGGTAGCTTTAGAGGGCAGCCTTAAATAGAAATAGCCAACCCTTAGTGGTTGGCTATTTTATCTTCACTATCCCCCCATCATCAGATATCGATATTCTTGAGTTCATTACCTATTTGATCTATCAACATTGGCACTTGTTCAAAGCAATTAGTTTTTACCAGCAAGTGTAGCTGTTTGACTTGGTCCTCAAGTGGGTTCAGCTTGAATACGCCTGCGATTCCTAGAAGTTGATGGATAGTCTCACGAAGTTGAAGAATATTATCTGATTTCAGTGAGTTTTTCGCACCCTCAAGTAATCTCTGTACTTCCTTTCGAAAAACCTCAGCAGAGAGGTCATCACTGGCTGCGGCTGCTGCTACAGGTTCTGCTGGGGGCTGAATCTTCAGCTGTTGGCAGATATTTTTAAGCAGCTCTTCTTCATCTAGAGGCTTAATAAGTAATTTGTTAGCACCAGCTCTAAATAGAGCCTTCTCTTCGTGTTGGAGAATGTCCGCAGTGATAGCCAGAATGGGGAGTTTGGCATTCAGGTTATTGCTTTTTCGTAACGTATCAACAGTTTTGATACCATTTTTTATGGGCATGTGCACATCTACGAGGAAGAGATCGAAATGGTCATGTTGGCACGCAGAAAGCGCGTCATTACCGTTACTGGTCAATGTGCAATACGCGCCCACTTTACTCAACAAGGTGTCGAGTAAAAGGCGTGTGAACTGGTTATCTTCAGCAATCAAGATCTTCACACCATCGAGTAAGTGTATATTGGGTGACACAGGGGTGGGTCTGGGTTTGTCAGGCACCCTATATTTGAGCGCTCGTTGTAGTTCAGATAGGGGCGGTGGTATGGTCATAAATGTGATGGGATGGAGTTCCGCCCGTTGCTTGGCATTAAATTGTTGGTAAGAGTTAAATTCTGTTGCCATGAGAATCAATTTAGCGGGTGTTACAGTGCGGAGTTTCAATACAAATTCCGGAACATTAACTTGTTGCGAGAATGATATTGGTAGGCAAAGGATTATCCTGTCATCACGACTTAACCGTGTTGCTACACTGAGAAGTTCTGACTGATCTGTCACGAATACATCGTTAAGGTGGAATCGTTCCAGCGCGTGAATTACTGCGTTGGTTATTGCCTCATGGCAACCGCTCAATACCACTTTTTTATGCTCGATATGCCAGTCTGGTTGTGTTTTGGCGAGAGGCAGTGGCAGGGCAACTTGAAAGGTAGAACCTTCTCCGATAGCACTATCCAGTGTTACATGGCCACCCATTAAATCCACTAGATTTTTAAGGATGGATAGTCCCAAACCGGTACCACCATAGAGCCTGGAAATAGAGGTGTCTGCCTGTGCGAAGGCATTGAAAAGTCGATGCTGTGCTTCTTCGGGAATACCAATACCAGTATCTCTAACTTCGATAATTACACCTTGTGCTTCATCAGTGGTCAGGCTTATATAAATACCACCCTCATCACAAAATTTAACGGCATTGGCAATCAGGTTGCTAATAATTTGTTGTATGCGCACCGAGTCTCCTATTCGATGCAGGGGGAGGTCAGGGGCATAATCCACTATCAGGTCTAGACCTTTATGTTGAGCCTGGGGTGCAAAAAGTGCGACTACCTGCTCTGTGCATTCTGCAAGGTCTATGGGGCTTTGTGTCAATTCTACGGTGTTGGATTGGAGTTTTGAGAAAGCGAGAATATCGTCAATTTGCACCAACAGTTGCTGTGCTGCCTGATCAATAATATGACAATAGTGTCGATCTGTTTCCAGTAGGCTGGCTGTCCCTAATAAACGTATAAACCCCTGAATAGATGTAATGGGCGTGCGAAGCTCATGGCTCATTCGAGCCAGAAAATCACTCTTTGATAGGTTTGCTGTGTCCGCTTCATTCCGGGCAGTTTCAAGTTCCAGATTTTTCTTCTTCAGGTCAGCTAATGTTTCTTGTAGTTGGTAGGTTGCTACCCTGATCCTATCCTCTAAATTAACTCTACCCTCTGTCACAGACTCTGCTAGCTGGTTGATACCATTAGCAAGTATGGCCAGTTCATCTTGGGTGCCTGTGTCAGCTCGTACATTCAAGTTGCCACCAGCCATTTGTTTGATGGTTGAGATTAACCTTTGAATGGGGGCAATTAGTCCCAAGCTGAGAAAATAAGTGAGGATTGTCGCAACAATAAAACCAGCGAGTGCGAGGAACAAAGACGTGACAATAATTTCCCGTTGTTTATCCAGCAGGGAGGATTGATCGATAATAACGATAACCCATCCAACAAGCTCATCATTAGAAATCGGGTTTGGGCTTTCTTGCTGGTAATCATTGAACTCTATACCTGAGAGGGAAATAGGTTTTTTAAAATAGAGGTAGCCCTTCTGGGTTGAAAATTTTTTGATCTGGTCTGCTGATGACGACGTTGGTAGAGGAATGTCACCTGTGCCCAGAAATAATTTGCTATCTATGTCCAGGTAGGCAATGCCAGTTACATCGGGTAAGCGAAGGGCGGATTGTGCTGTGGCTGACAATAACTGGGTATTTTTCGAATAAAGTGCAAAATCTGAGACAGTGGCAAGATAGTTAGACGTCATTTCTCCAGACTGATTCAGGCTTTGTGATAGGTCAGACCAACGAGCATTGATGGTATAGAAACTAAGAAGGCAGGTGATGAGAAGCAGCGGCAACAATGCCACGGCGAGAAAACGCTGATGAATGGAATTATTAAACAACCGTTTGCTTCTCATGGTTTTAATTTTTCCTGCTGATGAAATTTTTCATACAGCTCGCTTTCAGATGGAAGTGTGATACCTAGTGATCTTGCTACAACAGGGTTGGTGCTTAGGGTGTAATAGCGTGGATACTGGGGTTTCCAGATACCCTCGTCACCCTGTTTTAGCCAAGAGGAAATTAATTCACCAGCATACTTCCCTATCCCCTCTGGTGAGGAGTACACAGAAGCAAGTGCTCCGGCATTGGTGTAGGCCTTAGAAAATCCGATGACAGGGATTTTCTGTTGAAAGCTTAGATAAAGAATCCATTTGGCAATAGCTCGGTTGAGAATGGCATGATCTGGAATGGCAATAAAAAGGTCACTTTCTGAGACCACTGGCTTAAGAATGGCGACAGGGTTGTCATCCTGGCTGAGAAAATTGTGCTTGAGATGAAGGCCATTTTTTTGGGTTAGTGCTTGGACTTCCGATTGAACCCCTTGGGATATGGGGCCAAAAATAGTACCAAATGTTTTTGCCTCTGGCTTGAGTAGACAGCCGAGTGCGATCAAGCGGCTTAAGGGTTGGTCCAAATAGATAGCAGATATTGGGCGCTGGGGTTTTCTCTCCGTTGATAGATCAAGAGCATCAAAGGCATTCTTTGGTGTAAAGATGTTCAGTAGAGGGGTTTTTTCATCTTCTTTGAGAGCTTCATAGGCTGCGGAAGTGCCAATAGCGACGATGAGCTCGTAGGTCTTTGTGAAACTTTTGTTACGACGGGCTTCTTCGATCGTGACTATTGTAAAGTTGCTGGTTGGGATCCCCTGTTCCGAGGCGGCGACTTGTAGGCTCTGAGCAGTTTCTTCGTAGTAGGAAACGTCGCTGGACAGTAACAGCAGTATTTTTGCTTGGGAAAGAGCGCTGAAAAACAACATACACAGAAACAACGCACTACGCACAACATGGTTGACGTGTGCTAGTTTCCATCCAAACTTATAGTTGAGGCCTTCCATTGGCTGCCGCTGAATTATTGAATACAAGGTTGATTATAGATCTTTTTTCTTGCTGTCTTTGGGAAAAATCTACCAGCGAAAATATGACTGGACTCTGGTATCAAGGTACATCTAGCGCTACTCGTAGGTAAATTCTAGCATCGAAGATGTTGTTATCATTATGCCCCATATAGTCTTCACCCAGATTCTGGCCGATCAAATTGATAAGGGTAGAATGTCAGTAGTTTATTTCCCTGTATCTGAAAAGGTTTTAGCGCGCATGGGGGCATGATCCAAGCTAGAATATGTACCAGATTCGGAGAATGAAATGTCGTTGGAAGATACCCGTCGCGAATACAAATATGGCCGTCTAACCAGAGAATCTCTCAAGGAATCTCCCTTTGATCAATTTACCCTGTGGATGGAGCAGGCAATTGATGCTGATCTGTCAGACCCTACCGCCATGTGTTTGGCTACCGTCAATACTGAGGGTAAGCCCTGGCAACGTACAGTGTTACTAAAAGGTTTTGATGAACAGGGGTTTCTATTTTATACGAATCTTGGAAGCCGTAAGGCGAAAGAAATCGCATGCAATACTAATGTATGCCTTATCTTTCCTTGGATGCAGCTGGATCGCCAGGTCATAGTTAGTGGTCGGGCTGAAAAGCTTTCCAAGACAGAAGTGGTGAAATACTTTCTTAAGCGTCCCAGAGGCAGTCAGCTAACGGCTTGGGCTTCTAAACAGAGCAGCCGCATCAGCTCCCGCCAGGCACTAGAAGCTCAGTTTATGCAGATGAAGCAAAAATTTAATAACGGAGACGTACCACTGCCAGATTTTTGGGGCGGCTATCGGGTGGTGCCGACCGAGTTTGAGTTTTGGCAGGGTGGTGAAGCACGTCTTCACGACCGTTTTCAGTATCTGCTGGATAATAAGGGTTGGAACATTTCACGATTAGCACCCTGAATTAAAGGGTGCTGCCCGGTTCAGCGTCTTTGTCTAGTTTATATGAGCTAAAGATAAATAATGGCCATTGGGACAAATAAATAGCCCGGCATATGCCGAGCTATTTATTGTTTTAAGCGTGAAAATACATCACTTCCGTTTCATCGACTTGAAGAACTCGGCATTGGAGTCGGATAATTTCAGTTTATCGATCAGGAATTCAATGGCATCAGAATCTTCCATGCTGTGCAATAATTTGCGCAGAATCCATACTCTTTGTAACTCATCTTCGCCCATCAACAGGTCTTCTCGGCGAGTGCCGGAGCGTCGGATATTGATTGCCGGATAAATACGCTTTTCAGCGACCTTGCGATCCAGATGTAACTCCAGATTACCTGTACCCTTAAACTCTTCGTAGATGACTTCATCCATCTTGGAGCCAGTTTCAACCAGTGCCGTGGCAACAATAGTAAGGCTTCCACCCTGCTCAATATTTCGTGCCGCACCAAAGAAACGTTTGGGTCGCTCCAGAGCATGAGCATCTAAACCGCCAGTCAGTACTTTACCGGAAGAGGGCTGCACAGTGTTATAGGCGCGGGCTAGGCGGGTAACAGAATCCAGCAGGATGACCACATCTTTTTTATGTTCTACTAGACGCTTGGCTTTTTCGATAACCATCTCGGCCACCTGAACATGGCGGGAGGGCGGCTCATCAAAAGTAGAGGCAATAACTTCACCGCGGACTGAGCGCTGCATTTCCGTCACTTCCTCCGGGCGCTCATCAATCAATAGAACGATAATGTAACATTCAGGATTGTTGCGAATGATGGCTTGGGCCATGTGCTGCATCATAATGGTTTTACCGGCCTTGGGCGGTGCCACAATGAGGCCGCGCTGGCCTTTACCGAGAGGAGAAATTAGGTCAATGATCCGGCCGGTCAGATCCTCTGTGGAACCGCTGCCAGCTTCCAAAGTCAGCCGTTCATCCGGGAACAGCGGGGTTAGATTTTCAAATAGAATCTTGTTGCGGGCATTTTCCGGTTTATCAAAATTAATTTCGTCCAGCTTCAGCATGGCGAAATAGCGTTCACCCTCCTTGGGCGGGCGAATTTTTCCGGCAATACCATCGCCAGTCCGCAGATTAAAGCGTCGAATCTGGCTGGGAGACACATAGATGTCATCGGGGCCTGCCAGGTAGGAGCCTTCCGCTGATCTCAGAAAGCCAAAACCATCTGGAAGAATTTCGAGTACGCCATTGCCGTAAATATCCTCACCACTTTTAGCGTGGCGCTTGAGAATACTGAAGATGACATCTTGTTTTCGGGAACGGGCGAGGTTGTCGAGTCCGATGCCTTCCGCAATTTTCAGAAGGTCATCAATGGGTTTGTTCTTGAGTTCTGTTAGATTCATAAATACAGACATAGTTAGGTTATTGTTAGAAATTGAAATTGGCGGCCCACCGGTCAAGGTTTAGTATCGATAACGTGGAAGGGCTTGTTGGAATTGTGTGTTGTTCTCTACGCGTTGATGGACATCGGTGCGATTGCGC
>JBALWM010000010.1:13738-23207 GCA_036960905.1 Porticoccus sp. | reverse complement strand
ACAATGCTGCTCCCGCTATTAGTTACAGCAGAGGATGCCGTTGAAGAAGCGTCGGCAGATAGTGAACAGGTAGAAAAACCTGAGCCTAAACCGGCCGCTAAACCCACTACTAAACCCAGGCCACGAAACAAAACAACAGACCGGGAATTTGATCCCAGTGAAGAAATATCAGAGGATCTATCGGTCCCCTTCCCTGTGGATATTTAAAGGCACGACTAAATAAGGGATAGACTAAAAAAGTACGGTTAAAAAGGAACCTGTCAAATATGCAAACAAGAGCTTCCTCAGATTTTCTCTATCAGGTCTTTGCCCTGATTCTGGCACTTATTCTGGTACATACTTTTTACCTCACACTGATACGCCCCAATGCCAATGCACTTCTCCAGCAGCAATTGGCAAGAGAAGCCGCTGGAGAAACCTATGTGGCAGAACGCTCTTTCTTTATAGTGGTCAAGGATTACGAGCAAGAGGCCTGCTTTGTCTTAATGTTATGGGCTTTTGCCATTATGGGGCTCAAAGCCCGCAATGCTATGGATGAACGAAAACTATTAACCGGGCAACTGCTTAACGTGTCAGAAGGCACCCGAATTTTGCCCGAAGATGCTCGACAGATGTCCCGGCCTATCCAAGCGTTACCCAGTGCACAGAAAGATTATTTGGTATCCCGATCACTGCTGGCAGCCCTTCGACGATTTGACTCCACTCGTAACATTCAAGATGTTTCTAGCGCGGTCAGTGAGGTACTGGATACCGAGTCAGACCGACTGGACTCTGAGCTATCTATGGTGCGCTACATTGCCTGGGCAATCCCCTCCATCGGTTTTATTGGCACCGTAAGAGGTATTGGTGAAGCTCTCAGCCAAGCCCACAAGGCAGTACAAGGTGATATTGCCGGGGTGACCGCAAGCCTTGGGGTTGCCTTTAACTCAACGTTTATCGCTCTGGTCATCAGCATTGTGGTGATGTTTTTAATGCACCAGCTACAGCTGACGCAAGAGCGACTGGTGTTGGATACTCACAGCTATTGTGATGACAATTTACTGCGTCACCTCAAAACAGACTGATATATGGGGCCTGTTAACAGGCCCTCTAAGGCGTGATCATGAATGTTGCCATTATTGAAATTAACGACAGCGGCTTGTACTGTGGCAATGATCGGGGTGAGCTGATTGTCAGCCCTGGCTATGCCCTTCTCACAAAACAAGGCATTACCACCGGGAAAGCGGCCTTTGAGCATGCCTACCTGGAACCACAACAAAGCTTTAACCAGTATTGGCGCCAGCTAAACCTATCACCACTTCCCGCCCCTAACAACCATGCCCGGCACCATGCAGACCTAGCCTATGCCCAACTGCTGGAACTACACCGTGAAAGTGGCAGCCCCCAGCAAATTATCTTCGCCACCCCAGGCAGCTTCGACCGGGATCAGCTGTCAATCCTGCTAGGGCTGGCCAAGGCCTCCCCCTTTGAGGCTGTGGGCATAGTGGACTCAGCAGTAGCTGCAGCCAGTCAGTCTGGTCTTAGCGGCCAGTTATTACATCTGGATATCCAGCTCCATCAGTGTGTACTGACCAGACTCAACGCCGATAACCCTCTTGAATGCAGCGATACTGAACGCAGTCATATTGAACGTACCAATACCGAGGTCATTGCTGATATTGGCCTGAAAACTTTTTACGATATCTGGGCCCAGCATATCGCTAATATGTTTATTCGACAGTACCGGTACGACCCGCTACACACCGCCGCTGGAGAACAACAGCTCTACGACTTATTGCCAAACTGGCTGGATCAGATAACAGAAACATCTGAGTTGGCCATTGCGCTCGATAGTCCTCAGGGGAGTTATCGCCTCAACCTCAACCGTAGTGATTTATTAGCCAGCAGCCGCACACGGCTGGATCAGCTACAGAAAAAAGTACGCAATATTTGGCGAGAGGGTGAAACTGTCATTGCCAGTCACAGAACCCTATTGTTACAGGGATTCTCTGAACAGCTGGGGCACATCAACACGCTACCTAATGATGCAGTTATTCAGGGTTGCCTGAAGAATCTCGATGCCATTGTTGGCAATGGGGAAACTATCCACTTTGTCACTCGATTGCCTAGCAACAGTGTCCAATCCCAGATGTCGGAATCTACATCAGCACCGAAACCTACACCAGCACCAGTGTCGACACCCACCATCACAGCCACACCAACCCATGCTTTGTATCAACACAAAGCCCATGATATTGGTGGCGGCCTGTATCTTCGTATTGATAACGACCAACTGATTTTTTCCCATCAGCACACCGGAGATATTTCACTCACCAAAGAGAATGGCAAAATACAGTTACGTTCCGACAGACCAGATCTATCCACATCAAACAACAGAGACGACCTTCCTCTTGGGGCCACTATCCATATAGGTGTGCACCAGCTACAATTGATTGAGGTCACCTGAGTTGCGCCTCCCCAAGCGAAAAATCACCACATTCAGCCTGTCATTTCTCGACATTATGGCCTGTGGTTTTGGCGCTGTAACACTATTGTTCCTGATCCTTAAGCACGATGCTACCGCCGTTGAAACTGCAGACCCATACCTTGTTGCTGAGACTAACCTGCTCGCAGAAGAAGTTCAGATGGGTGAGGCAGAATTGGTCACACTCAAAAACAGTTTGGCCAATCTAGAACAAACTTTTGTGGAAGCTCAGGGGCTCTCGAAAAGGGTGCTTGCCGAAACTCGGGAAATTCGCCGAGAGCTAAGCGCCCAATCTGACCCTGAACAAGAAGTTGAACTGTTGCGCAAACAAGTGGAAGAACTTGAAGAAGAGACGGCTAAACTTCAAGAGCAGGGCAACGATGACGATGTTCGGCGTTTTGTGGGTGAAGGTGAACGCCAATACCTCACTGGCCTCAAACTGGGTGGTCAACGTGTGATGATTTTGGTAGATGCCTCTGCCAGCATGCTTTCTGACTCAATCGTCAATGTCATACGCCGACGCAATATGAGCGATGCCGTCAAACGCAATGCAGATAAGTGGAAGCGAGCAATCCGTACTACTGAGTGGCTGATAGCTCAATTACCCCGGACAAGCCGCTACCAAATTTATACGTTTAATACAAAAGCCAATGCGGTCAATGGTGATGATGGCGTTTGGCGAGACACTGCCGACAGCGCAGGAATGGATCAGAGTATTAAGGCGCTGGCACATATTGTCCCCAAAGGGGGAACCAGCCTGATCAACGCGTTCCAGGCTATAGGGGATTTTAACAACCCACCGGACAATCTATTTCTAATAACCGATGGTCTGCCTACTCAAGGCAAAAAAGCGCCCAGTGGAAGCACTGTCTCCGGAAAAGAGAGGGCAAAACTCTTCAATGAGGCTAGCAGTGAATTACCTCGGGGCATACCCCTCAATGTTCTACTGTTCCCCATGGAGGGTGACCCAGTAGCTGCCGCCAGTTTTTGGCAACTGGCTCTGTTCACTAAGGGCTCCTTTATGAGTCCATCAAGGGACTGGCCATGAGCCGAGCAAAACGCAGGGAAAGGCGTATCACGGCTGAAATCAGTATTTCATTTCTGGATGTTATCAGTTGTGGCTTTGGGGCCATTGTGCTGTTACTCCTCATCGCCAAAACAGTGGAATCCACTGCCTTTGAATCTGTGGAGCAACCGTTGGAAGGCAGTGTAGCCGAGCTACAACAACAGTTATTTCAAATTCGTGGTGAAGCCACTGTACTGAATCGCTCTCTAATGTCTCGAGAGGAGCAGCTGTCAGACCTTCAGTTGCGTATTGCACAGCTGCAAGAGGATCTGGCCAGTGTCCGCAGACAGAGAGATGCCGTCGCACAGGTAGATACCGCCGAAAAAGACAAACTGACACTGGCCCTGCAAGTCCTTACGGAAGAAATGAAGCGGTTGCTCGATAACCAAAACAGGGTGAGTAACCAGCTTATTGGTGGCATACCGGTCGATAGCGAATATATTATTTTTATTGTCGACACCTCAGGCAGCATGTTCAATTTTGCCTGGCCACGAGTGCGACAGGAAATGATCAATATCCTCAACATCTATCCACGGGTGAAAGGGATACAGATCATGAATGATATGGGGGAATACATGTTCTCCAGCTATCGGGGTAAATGGATTCCAGACACCCCCGCTCGACGTCGAGCCATTCTCAATCGTCTCGCCACCTGGACACCCTTCAGCAACTCCAGCCCGGTTGAGGGGGTACAGCAAGCCATCCGCCGGTTTTATGCCTCAGATAGAAAAATCAGTCTGTACGTATTTGGCGATGATTTCACTGGCCACTCCATCGCCCGAGTTGTTGACACCGTCGATAAAATTAACCGAAAAGGCAGTACTAGCAAGCGATTGGTACGAATTCATACCATTGGCTTCCCTGTCCACTTCCTGGTTCAAGGGGGCAACCTGCAAACGGCGACTCGATTCTCCGCACTGATGCGGGAACTGAGCTATCGTAATAATGGAACCTTTGTCGGTCTCAATGGCCTTGAATAAGTGACCGCAAAAAATTCCAATCAATGAACTCAAATAGAAGGTATGACCGATGACAATATGCAGGGCCACTCGATATAGTCGACTAGTACTGCTACTCGCTTCAGTCCTGACTGGCGCCTGTTCAACGGACATCATTATCGATGGTGATTACCCCTCGGCCCTCACCCGACAACTCCCCTACCATGTAGGGCTGGTTCTCGATGATACCTTCACCCATTACACCTTTGTGAGCAGCCAGGAACAGGATGTCACCATGTCACTGGGCGAATCGCAGATAGGGCTATTCAATCAAATATTTGGTGATATGTTTAAGAGCGCCACCAGGTTCAACACCATCAACCAAGCCTCAACCAGCAAGGTAAATTTGGTCGTTGTTCCTCACGTTGAAGAGGTACAACTAGCCATGCCTTTTGAAACCCGACTTAACGTATTTGAGGTTTGGCTTAAGTACAATTTACAGGTTTTCGACAGTGAAGGTGAACCCATTGCAGATTGGTTGATGACGTCCTATGGCAAGACTCAAAGCCGCCTCCTGACATCTGAAAAAGAAGCACTTAATCAGGCCACCACTGAAGCGCTAAGAGACGCGGGAGTACGATTGGTAATCGGCTTTCATAGGGTACCTGAAATTCAGGACTGGCTTGCCAGCCAACAAACCTCAGGCACATTGGCACAGGGAGATAGTCCATGAGGCATAGTGTGGTTACACCAACGGCTTCCCTTGCGCTGATGATAGTGTCGCTTACCGCCTGCTCCACCTCGACCATCATTGATGAATTTAGAGAGACAAATCTCGACCTGGAGCTCAGCGACTCTGAGCAGGTAGTCGTTATGGGAAGACGGCATGCTGGCGAATATGAGACAGAGCCCGACTTCATAGACTGTATAGGCAACCGGCTTGCCAATGGCGGAAAAGTGTCTGTTATGCCTGAACAGCAGTTTTTGGACAGCTTCTACCCATGGTTTGAACCGAGAGTGGCTCCCTTAAAGCTGAAACGTATGAGCACAATGCTCAATGATCCACTGATTGCAGAACGGATTAATAGTCTCAGCATACGCTATTTAATCTGGGTAGATGGCCGTACTGAAACCACAGAAAAAAATGGCACAATCTCATGTGCTATTTCTCTCGGCGGCGGCGGGTGTTTCGGGTTTAGCTCTTGGGACAAGTCTGCAAACTATGAAGCAACGGTATGGGACTTAAAGCAACTTGATGAAGAGGGCCGAGTAAAAGTAAGCACTGAAGGGTCATCCTATGTATTGGCAGTCGTTGCCCCCATCCCCTTTATTGCACAGGTCCAAGGTGATGCTTGCGTAGGCATCGGTGACCGTTTGAAAGGTTTCTTTAACCACGTTGAACCCGAACCATAACGACCTAAATATGACATGATATATCGCAATCTGTTTTTCACTCTCTTTTTTACCCTTTATTTCACAGGGCAACCTGCTCTTGCCGCCAAAGATGTACCCGATACCGGTAAAGAAATGCATGAGGAAATTATTGCCAATATGCCCTTGGTGAAAGGCAAGTTAGCCGAGTATGTCAATCAGGTGGGGCAACGTATTGCCCGTCACTTGGACAATACAGATGAAACATTCACCTTCACCGTGATCGACGAACCAAACATAAATGCTTTCGCTCTCCCGGACGGCTATATCTATATCAACCGGGGGCTGATTACCTACATGAATACAGAGGCTCAGCTAGCAGCAGTACTAGCTCATGAAGTGGGGCACGTTACGGCCAACCACCATGCCCGAGGGGAACGAGCCCAGTTAGGCTCCAACCTGATGGCAGGAATATTAGCCATTCTAACCCGCAGTGCTGATGTTGGTGAGGCTAGCGCACTATGGGGCACTTCTCTGGTAAGTGGATACGGACGCGACATGGAATTGGAGGCCGATGAGCTGGGTAGTCAGTATCTCTTCCAATCCGGTTATGACCCTCAAGCCATGATCGAAGTTATTTCCCTTCTCAAAGACCATGAACGTTTTGAGAAAAAGCGTGCTCAAGAATCTGGTAAAGAAGTTCAAACCTACCATGGTCTATTCTCTACTCACCCACGCAATGACAAACGGCTTCGGGAGGTGGTGAGTAAATCTGGCAGCTTCCCCGAGGCCATCAATACCGAACAAAATATCACGCCATTTAGAGTAGCCACTGAAGGCATGGTCTGGGGAAAAAACTTTGAAACGAACACATTACCAAAGAACGTTTATCAGAATAAAAAGCTGGCCTTTCAAGTGTACTTTCCCAAGGAATGGAGCTTCAGTGAACAGGCACAACTGATTCGGGCAAATAATAAACCGGAAAATGCACGTATCGATATCACTATTATGGCTCGCTCCGTGGCAGCCCCTGAAAAATTTATTAAAGACCGTTTAAAGATACCGATTATTAAAAAATCAGAGGCCTTTATACAGTCGAGGCTCAAGGGACACACAGGGTTTGTCCCGGGTGAAAACGGTCTGCCAGATCAACGTCTAGCCGTCATCTATTATGGTCGAAGAGCCTATGTGTTTCGCGGAGAGATTGATTCAGGGGCTGATGAGACACAGGCCAACAGTGACTTTCTCCATATCATTAAAAGCTTTCGTCCCATTTCAAAACGCTCTCTAACAGAACGTAAGCCAAAAACTATTCATTACGTTAAAGCCACTAAAAATACCCGTTTTTCCCGGCTTGCGCATCACCTAAAATTGGGTAAATACGGTGAAGATGAATTACGGATCATCAACAATTATTACCCCGCTGGAGAACCAAAATCTGGTGAGTGGATCAAACTGATTCATTGATGGGTTTTGTTTCTTTTATCCAATGATTCTCCAACAAAATATCATCAACCCCTTTTGACAGAACTGTTCGGTCACAAAAGTTCTTTGCGGAGTACGCTCTCTCCCCCCTACTATCCGGACTTAATTTTCTAACATCCCCCCCCCCGATAATGGAGACCATCATGGAAAACCATTCTGGCCCGGTACCCAGTACTCAGGTAACCACAGAGTATGTTATGACCTACATGGCCCCCCTAGACCCACCGGTGGCCATCGATGACGGAATGATGATTGTTAACGTTCGTCCTGGTGGCTGGGTCAAAGGTCCAAACATCAACGGGAAATTTATTGCTCCCGGTGCTGACTGGCTCCGGGTCATGCCCTCGGGTGTCTTTCGTCTCGATGTGAGGGGCCTGATCCAAACCGATGACGGCGCCCATATTTACATTTCCTACAACGGCATTATTAAAAACTCCGCTGAAAGTGCCGAACGTCTTAATAATGGGGAGTTACTCACTGATAAAGATATTCCCTATTTTATTGCAGCCCCCACATTCCAAACTTCCTCTGAAAAATATGCTTGGCTCAATGAGGTACAGACCATTATTAAAATGGCAGAAGTGCAGTTTGGGGAAACCGGCTATGTAAAATATGACCTGTTTGTTATCCGCTAGTTTGTTAGCTGCAACAATTAGACTACGAACCAAATAGTCCGATAAACCATCTGAAAAATGGCATACTGAACTGCATTCGCCTACTATTATTGGCCTATTTAGTTTTATAACTTTCAGTAAGCTTCACTCGAACCAACATTCCGAAAATGAGGAAAATATTTATGTCCGAAAGCAATCGCGTCTGGCGTCTGCGCAAACGCCCTATAGGAGATATCACGGACGATGTCCTCAGTCTTGAAAATGAAGCCGTTCCAGAACCAGCAGAAGGCGAATGTTTGTTTCAACTGAACTACTTATCTCTGGATCCTACCAACCGCATTTGGATGAGCGATATCGAACAGTATATGGCGCCCGTTGAACTGGGCGCCCCCATGCGAGGGGTTGTTTGCGGTACCGTCATCAAAAGTAACACCCCCGCCTTCAAAGAGGGTGATATTGTCAGCGGAATTGGATCTTGGGCAGACTACCAAATTGGCACACCCGAAACCGTTGGTCTGTTGGGTGATACCGGTGATGTGCCGGTCATTGACGCCTTCGGCACCCTTGCGTTAGTTGGACCATCAGCCTATTTTTGCCTACTCGACATTGGCGAGCCTAAAGCTGGCGAAACCGTTGTGGTCTCAGCTGCTGCCGGTGCAGTGGGCTCGCTGGTGGGGCAGATTGCCAAAATCAAGGGCTGTCATGTGGTTGGCTTGGCGGGTAGTGATGAAAAATGCCAGTGGATCAAAGATGATTTAGGCTTTGATGAGGCTATTAACTACAAAACCGAGAATGTGCCAGAAGCACTAGCGCGTGCTTGCCCCAATGGCATTGATGTTTACTTCGACAATGTGGGTGGAAAAATTCTTGATGCCTGCCTGAAGCTGATGAATCTCTTTGGCCGGATTCCTACCTGTGGGCTGATCTCTCAATACAATACAACAGAACCTGTGCCCGGCCCGTACAATTATGATTTGATATTGATGCATCGACTCAAAATTCAGGGCTTTATTATTCTCGACTATATGGACCGCTATCCCGAAGCAACAGAAGCTCTGGTACGGTGGATGGATGAAGGTAAATTACAGGCACGCTTGGATGTGGCCGATGGATTAGAGACCGCACTACAAACGGTGAAAAAACTCTATACCGGTGAAAATACGGGCAAGTTGATGGTTCGGGTAAAAGACGTCTAGGCACCATTTACGCCGTTCTGTTCTGATAATAAAGAGAATATAAAAAAGAGTATCTTAAACACAGCCCAGCATTTGCTGGGTTGTTTTAATACATAGACCGCAGGTAATCGATAATCGACTAAATAACACCCGCAAACTTAGCGAAATACCAACTCGCTGCACCCAAACCAGCCACAACAATCCACCACAAAAATAATAGGCTGAACCTAAAGGGTTTACGCTCTACGGAATGAATCCCTTCATTAAGCGCTTCATTAATTCGAGCCAGATCTTCTTCGTTGTACTCATCTTCGCTTCTCATACCCATGGCAATTGCTATCCTATTAATTTGTTAC
>JBALWM010000010.1:10477-13638 GCA_036960905.1 Porticoccus sp. | reverse complement strand
TTTAAACGTTAGTGACTCGTTTAGACTTTTTCTACGTGGTAGCTTGCCCTAGCAATACATCCAACCTCAGATGCTCTACTACCTGCTCAGCATCCAATCCCGGCTGATATGACACTTCACCAATCATGGGGCAGGGAATCCAGCGTTGCAAGGTCTGGAGGTTTTCCTGATAACGGTCCATTGCTGGAACTGCTTGATTAGCTACCCAACCCGCTAGGGTCAGACCATCATGTTGTATCGCCTCTGCCGTCAACAAGGCCAAATTAATACAACCAAGCTCCATACCTACCACCAGTATGACAGGCAACTGCATGATTTTTGCCAACTCGGCAAAGGTTTCCCGATTATTCAGCGGCACACGCCAACCACCCGCACCTTCTATCAAAGTCAGATCAGGGCGCTGCATCATCACCCCGCGACAAACCCCTGCCAGCCGGTCTGCACTCAATCGGCGTCCAGCTTCTGCGGCAGCAATATGTGGTGCAATAGCGGGTTCCAATGCCACAGGGTTAATCTGTTCGTAGCTGACGGGCAAGGTTGTCTGTGCCTGAAGTACCAGTGCATCTTCATTACGCAATCCATCCTCGGTCAACTCACAACCCGCAGCCACAGGCTTGAGGCCGACTGTACTCAATCCCTGTTGTCGTGCCGCAGCTAACAATCCGGACGTCACCAGAGTTTTTCCCACACCGGTGCCGGTCCCTGTCACAAAATAGGCGCTAGACATGGCAATGAGCCACTCCGTAAATTACCTCCCAGGTCGCCGGCAACTCCCCTTGGGGATTGCGGAATTTTTCATAGGCACCCACCAACTTTCGAATCTGTTCACGCCCGGTCAACCCACGATTTTGCCCCATATTGACATTGTGGGCGCCCAAGTCTTTTAGCTCACTGGTCAGGTGCCGAAGGTCCCTATAAGCCAACAAGCACGTATCTATTTCAAAATCCTGAAAATCCATGTCCGCTTTGGTAAACACGGTTTGCCAATTATCTGCTGCAAGGAAGTGATTTACATGTACATAGTCATCCACTTCTGCCCAAGACTCACGAAGCTCAAATAGCGTCTTTTTACCCAGGGAGGTAAACGCTATGAGGCCCCCGGGCTTTAATACTCGGGAAATTTCAGCGGCTAAAACAGGTAATTGTTCACACCACTGAAAGGCCAGATTGGAAAAAATCAGGTCCACAGAATTATCTGCCAAGGGCATATTTTCTGCATCACCACACAACCAGGTAACAGGCAGCTCGTGTTCTCTGGCAGCAAAATCCAGCATCCCCTGTGCCAAGTCGATACCAGTAATCTCCGCAGAGGGATATTTTTTAGTGAGCTGCTCAGTGAAATAGCCCGTACCGCACCCCAGATCAATAATTTTAAAGTCATCACAATGATTGGACTGACAGTTATCAGGAAGTGCCTCGATCAACTTCTGCCCCACCTGCCGCTGTAGGCGAGCCACTGAATCATAGCTACTGGCAGCACGACTAAAAGAATCTGCCACCCGCTGTTTATCCAGGTGGTAACGTCCCTCTCGTAAAAAGGTACAAATTCTAGAGGTCAGTTCTTCAGGGCAGCTCAACTGAGGCACGTGGGCCGTATTTTCCAAAATCCGGACCTGCTGACAATGGTTCAATGCCTTAACATCACTGGCAGCAGCAACAGGTACCAGCTGATCAGTATCACCGTAGATATGCAGTCCTCGCACCTTAAGTGATTGCAACGCTTTCCGATTATCAATCTCAGACAGTAACTCCAGCCCTCTGTGCCAACTGCTATCGGAAGAAGCATCGGCAACATGATTAAAGGTGTCTCTCAGGGTTTTTGACAAGGACCGTTCGAACTTGTCGCCACGGCACTGCAGGCCATGAAAACGCTTCAGACAAAGTGCGGGTTGCTGCTGGAACAACTTAAAAAATTCTTCAAACGTTTGTGCAGGCATTGCACAAGGCCAAGAGGGTTGCTGAACAAAACAGCCATTACTGGCAATCGTAACAAGGCTATTAAAACGTTCAGGGTAACGACTAACTAGCATCGTCGCCAACATGCCACCCAAAGACCAACCTAGAAGCGTGCAACGTGAGGGTAACACCGTGCTAATAGCATCCAAGTAGTGCTCAATACTGTCCTGCTCCAGCACGGGGCTTTGCCCAAATCCCGGTAAATCTATCGCCACCACATGCAGATACTGAGTCAGTTCGGGCAATATGGTCTGCCAAACACGGCTATCGCTACCCCAGCCATGTAGAAGCACCAAAGGTTCTGGCTGAATTTTATTACCCCGGCAAGGGTAATCATAAACCGCTAACTGAGAAGGTAATATTTCATTGGCTGCAGTAGCTATCATCCTCCCTTACTCCGGAGATCAACCAAGGTTTTATCCACGGCGTCAAGCAGCCTATCTACCTGCTCTTCGGTGTGCTCAGCACAGAGTGTTATGCGTAACCGTGCACTGCCCACCGGCACTGTAGGCGGGCGGATTGCACCCACAAGAAAACCTTTACTTCTAAGCTGCTCTCCCACTTGTTGAGTCAGCTCATCGTCATGGAGCAAGACGGGTTGGATCGGCGTTGTAGACGCCATTAATTCCAGACCCAGTTCTTTGACACCCGATCTGAAGCGCTCAATCAGACTTTTTAATTGTTCTCTCCGCCAGGTTTCCCGCTGTAAAATTTTCAGGCTGATACGGGTGGCTGAGGCCACCGCCGGGGGTAATGCGGTGGTGTAAATATAGGTTCGAGCATATTGAATCAGGGTTTCAATCAGGGCCTCAGAACCCGCGACAAAGGCACCAAATGTACCAAAGCCTTTGCCCAGAGTGCCCATCAAAATCGGCAATTCACCCAGCCCCAGGCCATAGTGTTCAGTAATGCCGCCACCATTCTCACCTAACACCCCAAAACCGTGTGCATCATCAACCATTAACCAACCATTATGTTGCTGGCATGTCTCAACAAGAGCAGGCAACGGCGCCAAGTCGCCGTCCATACTGAAGACACCATCGGTCACTACCAGTTTTCGTCCGCTGGTTACTTTTTGCATACGTCGGTTAAGGTCATCACTGTCGGCATGATGATAACGGTGACAACGAGCGGCACTAGCCAAGCCACCATCCAGTAAAGAGGCGTGGTTTAGACGATCCTCAAAAACATGATCGCCCTTATCA
>JBALWM010000010.1:4769-10377 GCA_036960905.1 Porticoccus sp. | reverse complement strand
AGGACATGGCGCTGCCGATAGAGATTATCTACCTTGCGCTGATCCAATTTGGCTTGAAGTGCTGAATCCATTGATGATGACGTATTGGACGACCCAGAGGACGACATAGGAGGCAGCTCTCTCTAATTGGCCGCGTTATAAAACAAATGGTCTGTTTCGGCATCAGCCATGGCCTGATGGAGTACCGTCTCTTCCTCCTGACTATCCCGCTCAACGCGATAGGACTCGGGCTTAATCCCCAATCGTTCAAGTAATTCCATGTCTTTGTTGGCCTTGGGGTTTGGCGTGGTGAGGAGTTTTTCACAGTAAAAAATGGAATTGGCTCCGGCCATAAAAGCCAAAGCCTGCATCTGGTCATTCATCTCTTCCCGACCAGCCGACAACCGGACATGGGATTTGGGCATCATAATGCGGGCCACCGCAATGGTGCGGATAAATTCAAAAGGATCTAGGTCTTCCTGCTGCTCCAATGGTGTTCCTGCCACTTTAACCAACATATTGATAGGCACAGATTCTGGCTGCTGGGGAAGGTTCGCCAGCTGCATCAGCAACCCCGCGCGATCCTTTTCACCTTCACCCATACCCACAATACCGCCGGCACAGACTTTCATTCCTGCCTTGCGCACATTGCCCAGCGTATCCAAACGGTCTTCGTAGGTACGTGTGGTAATAATTTCGCCATAGTATTCCGGTGAGGTATCAAGGTTGTGGTTGTAATAATCCAGCCCCGCGTCAGCAAGCATCTGTGCCTGCTCTTCCTTCAGCATGCCCAGTGTCATGCAGGTTTCCATACCCAGTGATTTCACCTCACGAACCATCTCGGCAACGTAGGGCAAATCCTTATCCTTGGGTGAACGCCAGGCTGCCCCCATACAAAACCGGGTAGCTCCCGTCGCCTTGGCAGCTCGGGCTTCTTTAATCACCTGCTCAACGGCCATCAGCTTTTCTTTCTCCAGGCCAGTATCGTAACGAGAGCTCTGAGGACAGTATTTACAATCCTCCGGACAGGCACCCGTTTTAATGGAAAGCAATGTACTCAATTGCACTTCATTGGGGTCAAAGTGCTGTCGATGCACCACCTGTGCCTGGAATACCAAATCATTAAACGGCTGATTAAACAGTGCTAGGACTTCATTTCTTGTCCAATCTTGGCGAATTGCAGTTTCACTACTGGCAGGCATTGGCAGTCTCACGTATTCTTTATCTGACTCACTATGATAAGTGAGACAAGCCCACTGTCAACCAAAAATGGATTTAAGGTTAACAGCTATGGTAGAAAACCCAAGTTTCTCAACCCTGCTCCAGCGCTACTCTGCGGCCTTACAACGCGGTAGCTATTACCTATTTCCCGGACGCTGCGTACTCTGTGGCGCATTATCAAAACGTCCTTTAGATTTATGCGAGGGGTGTGAAGCTGAGTTGCCCTTTAACCAACCCGCCTGCCAATGTTGTGCTCTGCCAATGACCGCTATGGGCAGCTCCACCATCAACATTGGCACCTGTGGTAAGTGCATCGCAAATCCACCGGACTTTACCCGCTGTATTGCTCCTCTCCGTTATGAATTCCCCATCAACAAGCTCATCAATGGCTTTAAACATCATGGTCAATTTAGTCGAGGGGCTGTGCTGGCAGAATTATTGCTGCGTGAACTCACATATCAGGAACGACAGCCAGAGCTGATTTTGCCAGTCCCCCTCCATTGGCGACGGCAATTTACCCGAGGGTTCAATCAAGCTCTGTGGCTATCACATTACCTTGGTCGGCGATTAACGATTCCTGTAGACACTCGGCTACTTTACCGCCAAAAATACACTCCGGCCCAACAAGGTCTACCTCGTCAACAACGGCTTAAAAATCTTAAGGAAGCTTTTCGTCTCAATAACGACATCGAGGGTAAACATATCGCTCTGGTCGATGATGTCGTCACCACGGGTAGCACCATCTCAGAACTGTCCCGTTTGCTCCGAAAAGCTGGGGCAATTCATGTAGAAATTTGGTGCCTGGCACGCACGCCGCTGGAAAAATAGTGGTGTGCCCCCGATAATGTCACAACGAATTGTCAACCAACAAGTGACCTCTATGAGTCTGTCCTTATGAGACTAGCCCTATGAATTTGCCCCTCTGGGAAGAAATACAGCAGGAAACCCGAGTTATTGCAGAAGCTGAGCCCGTGCTGACCAGTTTTCTGCAAGTGACTATCCTCAAACATGACTCCCTACTGGCAGCGCTGAGCTTCTTATTAGCTGAAAAGTTGGGGGGTGAAACGACCCCTGCCCTGACACTGCAAGAAGTTTTTGATGAAGCCTTCAGTTCAGACCCAGCAATTGAAGATCAGGTTAACGGTGATATCTGTGCGATTCACACCCGAGATTCTGCCTGCGAAGGCCTCTCGTCAGCCTTTCTGTATTACAAAGGGTTCCACGCCCTTCAAGCTTGGCGTGCGGCTCACTGGCTGTGGAAAAATGATAGAAAACCTCTGGCACTCGTATTACAAAACCGGATTTCAGTCGTGTTTGGCGTGGATATTCATCCGGCAGCGGTGATAGGTAAAGGCGTTATGTTTGACCATGCCACCGGCATTGTTATCGGTGAGACCGCCGTAGTGGAAGATTGCGTTTCCATTCTTCAGTCAGTCACACTGGGAGGGACAGGCAAAGATGCTGGTGATCGACACCCCAAAGTTCGACGCGGCGTTCTGGTTGGCCCCGGCGCAAAAATTTTAGGCAACATTAACATTGGCGAAGGGTCAAAAATTACCGCTGCCAGCGTCGTACTAAAAGATATCCCCCCCCATTCAATTGTTGCTGGTGTGCCAGCTACTGTTGTAGGTACACTGGATATCGAATCTCCCGCCGAGCAAATGGATCAGGGGTTGGGCGGTTGCAGTAACTAGCCCTCTTTTGTAAGGAAGACACATGTCTAAACAGAAAAATGAAGCTGAGTTATTAAAAGAAGCCCTACGAATCGGTATGATTTATGCCGAAAAGCGTGGTGTGGCAAAGTTTGACCAAACCGACTCGGCCAAAGATAAAATTGAATACGTTTACCGATTACTAGTACATGACAAACTGATTCAGCCACTGGCAAAAGCGCAACTGGATATCCAGCATATGAAACACAAGCTGGTGCTTTGGATCACCAAGCAACTGCCCGCAGATCATCCGCTCCTAAAATAAAACCCGCAGTGGGCGTTGCTGCCCAATGCTTATCGATATAGCATGACCCACGTTAAGTATCTCTTAAGAAAAGGCCGCTAAGCTCCTTGGCCATAGATTAAAATTAACTCTGGCTGTCCCCTATGCGTGCATTTGCTCAACGCCACCCCGTTTTATGGGCCTACCTATTTTTTTGTTATTTTTCCGTCACAGCTCAAGTACTGGTGTATTCCTCGGGAATGGCAGGCTCCGTAGGTGTCCGCGATGCTCTACTAATGAGTGTTGTGTGGTTAATTCCCGTCTTGCTCTGGCCCAGACAAATCAAAGCCCTTACCGCGACCATCGGAGTAACTCTATGGCTGGCATCTCTGGCAAGTGTTGGGTATTGGTTGATCTATGGACAGGATTTTTCCCAAAGCGCTATCTTTATCATTTTTGAATCAAACCCTGCTGAAGGCCGTGAGTTTGTTGAATCCTATCTACGCTGGTGGCATGTATTAGTCTTTGCTATTTACAGTGTCATTCCGCTGATACTATGGCGCCTGATGCCACCCCTCTCACTGGCATTTAAAGCGCGTTACACCTATGCCATTTTGTTTACCCTGGTGGTGGGCTGGCCATTCCTGAATACCCTGATTGAAAAAAAGAGCATTGCGCACGCCAGTGAGCACTTGTTGTCTCGATTGGAGCCAACGGCTCCGTGGAATCTGGTTATTGGTTATCTCAAGTATCGCGAACAATTAAGCGATATGGAGAACTTGTTAGCCAATAATCACAATATTCCACCTTTGGATAACTTTGAGTTAGATGTAGAAACCATGCCAGACACTCTGGTTCTGATTATTGGTGAATCCACCAACCGACAACGCATGAGCCTCTATGGCTACCCACGTGCTACAACACCTCAGCTTGACGCTATACGAGATGAGCTGGTGGTTTTCAATGATGTCGTCGCACCAAGGCCATATACCATAGAAGCCTTACAACAAGTGCTCTCGTTCGCGGATTCCAAGAATCCAGAGGCTTTCTTTACCCAGCCGACCCTGCTAAATATGATGAAACAGGCCGGTTATGAAATCACCTGGATTACCAACCAGCAAACACAAACCAAGCGAAACACCATGTTGACCACCCTTTCACAAATGGCTGATCATCAGGTTTATCTGAACAATAACCGCAAACAGAATGCCAGCCAGTATGACGGTGCCGTTATTGCGCCCTTTATAGAGACACTTTCACAATCAAATCCTAAAAAATTCATTGTGGTACATCTATTAGGCACTCACCGTAAATATGATTACCGCTACCCGGAAATGTTTAAAAAATTTGTTGATAACGATAATGTGCCGCTCTGGGTAAAAAAAGAGAACCTAGAGGAATACAACAGTTACGATAATTCCATTCTCTACAATGATGCTGTCATCGTCGCACTGATTAACAACCTACGAGAACATAACGACAATGCGTTGTTGGTCTATTTTTCTGATCATGGAGAAGAGGTGTTCGACTACAAAGAAAAATTATTCTGTGGTCGCAATGAAGATGCGCCGTCACCTGCGATGTACACCGTGCCCTTCATCACATGGGCATCGACAGATTGGCGTAAAAACCGAAATATGGAAGAGTGGGCTCATTATGAAAATCGACCATTCTCGAGTGCCGATTTCATCTACACACTGCCCCATATGATAGGTATTAATTTTGATGGTATGGACACTACACGCAGCTTGGTATCAGGTACATTTACTGAACATGCACGCTGGATAGGTAATCCCAATCAGCCACAGAAACTACAAGATTTTGACAACATAAAACAGCCTAAAACTTCCCCAGCAACGCAAGCAATAACTTCGTCCCCCACAAAGGCAAACGCCGCCCAACAAATCCGCAAGGTATCACTACCACACCCATCAATATGATAACGGCTCTGCATTATGTGTATGAAGCATAGCCTTATGTGATATATCCTTCCTTACATGCAACATGGCGATACTGTGGTGCCATTTTCTCTTTTTAAACATTTACCCAAACCCGCAATCTAATTAGTGATGAACCAGACTTCTTCTCTCCAAAAAAGCACTCTTACTGCCACTGCATTTGTCATCTTAATCTGGTGGCTCAAACAGTGTGAAACAATGTTTGGCTGGGATCTTCATTCACTGGGGGTGTATCCCCAAACCTTAACCGGACTCATTGGCATTCTCACCGGCCCACTGATCCACGGCTCCTGGCAACATGTGATTGGTAATACGCTACCCCTGCTACTGTTAGGCAGTATCCTTATTTATGGTTACCCCAAGTCACGGTGGTGGGCCCTGGCTATTATCTGGTTATTATCCGGCTTGGGGGTGTGGCTGTTTGCTCGAAACAGCTATCACTTCGGGGCCAGTGGACTAACTCACGGGATGTTTTTTTACCTGTTTATCGGAGGTATTCTCAGACGAGATAAACG
>JBALWM010000010.1:0-4669 GCA_036960905.1 Porticoccus sp. | reverse complement strand
CTCACGGGATGTTTTTTTACCTGTTTATCGGAGGTATTCTCAGACGAGATAAACGTTCAATCGTCCTGCTCATGATCGCTTTTTTTATGTATGGCAGCATGTTACTGACGATATTTCCCCGCGAATCAGATATTTCCTATGAATACCACTTTTTCGGTGCCTTAGGCGGCACTCTTAGCGCCCTGATTTTTCGGCACTGGGACCCCAAATCCGCGCTAAAAACCTATTCCTGGGAACAACAATTGGGTGATGGGTATGTGATTGAAGAAGAGGATCTGATTATTAGAGATCAATGGAAGACTGAAAAGCAGAGGGAGCGAGATGGGGGTCTAGAGAAAGAACGAGAAAACCCTCATATTACTGAGGTGTTTAAAGATTCAGACAATCACTTTAAATAACATGCATTTTATCCACTCGCCAAATGGCCGTTGATCACTTCTAAAAAACCGGGGCCATATTTTTCTAACTTGCGTTCACCCACACCACCAAGCTGACTAAATTGTGCCATTGTCTGCGGCACGGTAATGCACATTTCCTGCAACGTGCGATCATGAAAAATAATATAGGGCGGAATACCCTGCTCTTCAGCAAGTTCTCGTCGGCACTCCCTCAGCGCCTCCCAAAGCGTCTCGTCAATGTCCGTCGAAAGGAACGTCTTGGTCAGGCGCTTGACTGCTTTTTTCTTAATATCCCGGCGCAGTTCAATTTGCTCTTCACCACGCAGTAAAGGGCGGCATTTTTCCTCAAGTCGCAGTGCACCAAAGCGCTCCACATCCACACAGAGATAACCCCGGGCAACCAACTGACGGAACACCGAACTCCATTGGTTATTATCCAGCATCTTGCCAATACCATAGGTTGGCAATTGATGATGCCCATGTTGAGTCATTTTGTCCGTTTCCGCGCCCAGTAAAACATCTACCACATGCTTCACACCAAAGCGCTGGCCCGTTCGATAAACCGCACTCAAGGCCATGCGAGCGGCCTCAGTACCATCCCAGGTATCCACCGGCTCTAGGCAATTATCACAGTTTCCACAGGGCTCTGCCAACGTATCATCGAAATAATTCAGTAACACCTGTCGGCGACAACTGGTGATTTCACACAAACCCAGCATGGCATTCAGGCGATGCTGTTCTGCCCGCTTGTGCTCTTCACTACCCTCAGAGCCTTCCATCATTTGTCGCAACTTAATCACATCCTGTAGACCATAAACCATCCAGGCATTAGCGTGTTCACCATCACGACCCGCACGACCTGTTTCCTGATAGTAAGACTCCACCGTTTTGGGTAAATCCAGATGAGCCACAAAGCGCACATCAGGCTTATCGATACCCATACCAAAAGCAATGGTGGCCACCACAATCACATTGTCTTCACGTAAAAATCGAGACTGATTATCGGCTCTGGTTCCGGCATCCAAACCAGCATGATAGGGCAACGCGTTAAAGCCTTGCTCTTGCAACCAATAAGCAATCTCTTCTGTTTTCTTTCGAGAGAGGCAATAAATAATACCCGCGTCAGTGGCATGCTCATCGTTCAGGAAACGCAACAGCTGCTGCTTGGCATTATGTTTGAGCGCAATGCGATAACGAATATTGGGTCGGTCAAACCCTGCAATAAACTGGCGTGCGTCCACCAAGTCCAAACGATGGATAATTTCACTGCGTGTACGGGCATCCGCTGTAGCCGTCAATGCAATACGAGGCACCTCAGGGAAGATCTCGTGCAAGAGGCTGAGCTTTAAATAATCTGCTCTAAAATCGTGCCCCCACTGGGACACACAGTGGGCTTCATCAATGGCAAATAATGCAATGGGGACTTGCTGAAACAACGATAGGGTTCGATCCTGGTTCAGTCGTTCCGGGGCGATATACAATAAATCCAGTTCACCCGCCAACAATGCCTCTTCCACCTGCTTGGCCGTAGCGGCATCCAGAGTGGAATTCAGATAGCTCGCCCTCACCCCCAATTGACGCAAGGCGTCCACCTGATCTTTCATCAAGGCTATTAAGGGGGAAATCACAATGCCACAGCCCGAACGCAACAGAGACGGAATTTGATAACACAGGGATTTACCACCGCCCGTGGGCATCAACACCAGCGCATCGCCCCCATCCATCACCGTTTGGATAATCTCATCCTGAGGCGGGCGAAATGATGGGTAACCAAAAATGGTTTGCAGGGTATCTTGGGGGGTGCTCATGGCGGCGGAGTATACCCGAACTCATCAATGATGGGTGCGAGTAGCCCACCACTCATACCCTCAGCTTGGTTGGCTTTGGGCTAAGCTAAAATGAATCTACCCTCTTGTTTACAATCCCTTTGCTACTCCTTACTTCATGGGGCTATCCACCCTAGTTGCTCAATCTAAAAAATCACAAGCCATCAGGCTTTGTATCAAAGAAAAGTAACGGCTAAGGCATTGATTTTTTTAGACTATCGATTATGATCAATAGCCTAAGAATTTAATGAGAACATTGCACGGAGGCTTGTTTTGTCAGTAATTCGATCTTTTGATAACCTCTCTAATTATTTGATTTTTAAGTCAAAAACCCCATTATTTAGCATCAATTTCTCCTTGATACAGAGCCTTCTAGTTAAAAGGCCTTCAGGCTTATTAATTAACAGTTATGCAAAGGAGGCGTCATGGAACCTAGAGTAAGTATCATTACACTTGGCGTTTCAGACCTTGAGCGTTCCTACAGGTTTTATCATGAAGGCTTGGGGCTTCCAACAACGAGGAAGCCTGAAGCTGGGATAATCTTCTTTCAAACTAGTGGAACCTGTTTGGCTTTGTACCCGTTGGAGAAATTGGCCGAGGATGTTTCCCCGAGCCAGACTGTAGATCGAGGTAGCTTTTCTGGAATTACTCTGGCACACAATACAAAGAGTAAGGAAGAAGTAGATGCCACATTGGCTTTGGCCGAAAAGTGCGGCGGAAAGATAGAAAAGTCAGCTCAAGATGTTTTTTGGGGTGGTTACAGTGGCTACTTTTCGGACCCCGATGGTTACTTGTGGGAAGTAGCGTATGCTGACAGCTGGGAGTTCAATAAGGATGGCAGCCTTGTCATTGAATAATTGCATAACAATCGGCTGTTGTCGGACGCGCATACGCTTCGCTTCTGCACGCCGCAAAGCCGGGCGTTAGTAGACGATTAATCCCCCGGCTAATTCCGTTTGCTCTCTACCTATTTCTGCCCACTTCCTAATAATTTGTCCTTATGTCTCACCGAAGACTAGACCCTCCTCACAAAATCAAAAACCCCTTCTCTGTTTGAGAACTAGGTATCAGGGATGTTGCGATCGGTCACCTAGTATCGATCCAGTTTTGCGCATTTAATCTTCTCACGGTCAAACAGTTCTCGGTGTTGAGGAAAGTCATCATGAATAATCGAAATATTGCTTATCTTCTCGCAGTTGTGTGTGGAACCTTTTTTGGGGCTTCTTTTGGTATGTTTGCCCATGGCCCGGACGCGTGGGCTGGTACCGGTGTGATGTGTGCTATTGGTGCCTGTATTACCGCGAGCGAGTTTATCCCCTCTTTTTAAACTTATTTTGTTCTCCTTTTTGTTCTCCCCCATTAGGCCACCAAGATGTGGTCTTTTTTTATTATCAATACCAGCAGGGGCGCTATTGCGCTGATTCTCACCCTATCCTCGATATACCCAACCCCTCTCTTATGACCAAAGCTTCTCGATAGTAGAGTAAATAAATTTGGGCGAGATACTTTCTTCAAAGAATCATATAATGCGCGGCTATCACGGACACACGGGAAGGTTGAGCTGGAACAAGGCTTGGTCCTCTTGCCCTAGTCCAATACAGTATTCAACGGTTTGAAGCAGCACAGGACAGATTATGGAACGCCCAGAAGTAAAGAAAGGTGACTTTATCACTATGAGAGAACACGCGGATGATCCCGGTGTTGAAGCTAATGTTTACCGTGTAGAGGAAAATGGAACATTGTTTGTGGGGTATCACGCCTACAGTATTAGAACAACCAAGGCTCATGCCGTCTGGGCTGATACTTTCTGGATGGTGACAGAGCGCCGCAAACCACAAAAATAAACACTGAACCAGGAATTGAAAACAGGACGCTGAATAGCCTCCTATACGGGCCTTAAACTGGGTTAAGCGCCCCAGTAACGAACTCGACCTACGTCCAGATGAACAAAATCACTTTTTGAGTAAAGCCCAACACCACCGCCTTTTAATACCTGTGCGCCCTGGTGCAGGTATTTGGTATCAATGCCAGGGATACGAATATCAATAGCCTTGCCCTGCATATGCAGGCTTTTTTTGGCGACTCCACCACTTTTCTGGCTAAGCATGTTGTTCGTCGCGGGAGAACGGTAGCCCGAGATGATATGAAATGGTCTGGATGTGCCTAGCATGTCTTTTAAATCACCGAGCAGTGTCAGCAATTGGGGTGACATCTCGCACACTTCATTTGTCCGGTGATCACGTAGCAGGTGATTCACTTCTTTTAGGCCCTGAGGCAAAAAGTGTCCATCAAGGTAGAAGGTTGTCTTCAGCGACTCGCCCGTATGCAAGTTATAAAATGCCATGCTCCTTTCTTGAGAAGCGGCAACTTTACCCAGTGCTGAAGAAGACACAGCCAACCCGGCAGTTAAACCACCCATCATGCGTAAAAAGGTTCTACGAGAGC
>JBALWM010000160.1:0-2788 GCA_036960905.1 Porticoccus sp. | reverse complement strand
AGCAAAGGCCAAGGAGCCTGGGTTTGGGATGATCAGGGCAACCGTTATCTGGATGCTCTTTCTGGCATTGCAGTCTGCGGCCTGGGTCACGCCCACCCGGCCGTCACCAAAGCCATTGCAGATCAAGCCGCCACGCTGACCCACTGCTCCAACCTCTACAACATTGCTGTTCAGGAAGAGTTGGCAGAGCGGTTGCGGGATATTTCAGGAATGAGCAAGTTATTCTTCAGTAATTCTGGTGCAGAGGCTAATGAAGCAGCGATCAAACTGGCACGCCTCTTTGGTCACCAGAAAGGCATTGCTGAACCCGCTGTTATCGTGATGGAAAATTCATTCCACGGTCGAACTCTTGCCACCTTATCTGCCACTGGCAACCGAAAGGTACATGCCGGTTTTGAGCCACTGGTGAGAGGGTTTGTTCGGGCACCATTTAACGACCTTGTGTCATTAAAAACCATTGCGGCCAACAACAAAAATATAGCAGCTATACTCGTTGAGCCCATTCAGGGGGAAGGTGGCATTCAAATGCCCTCAGATGATTACTTACCTGGCATACGCCAGCTTTGTGATGACCAAGGCTGGTTGATGATGTTGGATGAAATTCAGACCAGTAATGGCCGTACCGGATGCTACTTTAATTATCAGCATTACGATCTCCTTCCAGATGTGGTGACAATGGCGAAGGGGCTCGGCAACGGTATGCCCATTGGCGCCTGCCTTGCAGGAGAAAAAGCAGCTGACCTTATGCAACCCGGCAGTCATGGATCAACCTTTGGTGGTAATCCCCTAGCCTGTGCAGCGGGGCTGGCAACCGTAGATACGATCATCAACGATGGGCTTTGTGAACAGGCCCGGACTATGGGTAACTATCTAAAACAACAGCTGACCAGTAAATTGGCGGGCTGCACCAATGTAGTAGAAATTCGGGGCCAAGGCCTGATGCTGGCCGTTGAACTCAGTGAACCTTGCGCCTTTCTCGTTGATAAAGCCGCGGAAAAAGGGCTGCTCATCAATGTGACAGCCCAATCAGTGATCCGGTTATTACCGCCACTGATTATAAATAATGAAGAAGCCGATCAGCTGGTAGATATATTGAGCGATCTGGTCAGGCAGGAGTTATAAATCATGGCGCTAAGACATTTTCTGACACTACAAGATCTCTCTAAAAAAGAGCTTCAGCAATTACTAAAAAGAGCTATTGAGCTTAAGACCGCACATCGTAACGGCACCGCTGACCAGCCTTTTCCAGGAAAAGTGCTGGCCATGATTTTTGAAAAATCTTCTACCCGTACAAGAGTGTCCTTTGAAGCGGGAATGTCTCAACTGGGCGGTAGCGCCTTATTCCTCTCGTCCAACGACACACAGTTAGGACGGGGTGAGCCCATCGAAGACTCTGCCAGAGTAATTTCTGGCATGGTGGACATCATCATGGTGCGCACCTACGGTCATGACAAGCTACAGAAATTTTCGAAGTACTCCTCAGTCCCTGTGATTAACGCACTCACTGATGACTACCACCCATGCCAACTACTGGCAGATATGCAGACCTATCAGGAGCATCGCGGTAGTATTCAGGGCAAGCGTGTCGTCTGGGTCGGTGATGGCAATAACATGTGTCAGTCCTATATGAATGCTGCAGACATGCTTGATTTTCAATTGATCATTGCCTGCCCTGAAGGCTACGAGCCATCTGCTGATCTATTAGAAAAATTCAGCAGCCGTGTCTCTGTTGTTCGCGATCCAGCCAGAGCAATTGTTGGCGCAGACTTGGTGGTAACTGACACTTGGGCCTCTATGGGCCAGGAAGAAGAAAAACATCTGAGAGAACAAGCCTTTTCTGGCTTCCAAGTGAATGAAGAAGTGATGTCGCATGCGGCAGAAGATGCTCTCTTTATGCACTGCCTACCCGCTTACCGCGGACTTGAAATTAGTGACACGATTATGGAGTCTAAATGGTCGGTAGTGTGGGACGAGGCTGAAAACCGGCTCCATGCCCAGAAGGCACTGGTGGAGTTCCTACTAAATCAAGTAGCTCATTAATAGCCGCCCATTAAAACCCCTCATTAAATAGGGGTTAGTCGCTTAGCCACCATTTTTTCTACTCTTGGCACGCTTACGATTTGCTTTTAACCGTGTTGTACCATAACTGTGGCGCCAGATTTTTCCACGACGGGTTTTTTTATCGCCCTTACCCATATAGCCTCCTCGAATATCCAAAGTAAATAAAGTCTCGGATACATTTAAAAATAGGACACTATTTAAGAAGACGCCAAGGAATCTCCGCAATATCAGCCAGGGCTTTACTGGTATGCTTTGAACCTAAATCGGGCTTCACCAAGCCCCCGCCTGTTAGCACTTGCCGCCAAAGATCAGTGATCTGTTCGCTATTACTGATGCCAGTTTTACACCAAGTGGCAAAATGTTCGCAGTTATTGAAAACGATATCGAAAGCAAATTCACCCAAACGATTCTCTGCCCGCTCCATCACAGCCTCTACTGAGAAATCTAGAGCGCCAATATGCAAACCTCGTAGACTATCCATCAATTGATTCAAACCCTGACTGGTTTGATCAACCAAATCTCCACGCTGTAGTTTTTCAAAGAATCGGCTGTAATCCCGAACGTAAACCTCATCACCCTTTGCAAACTTGGTCATAGCTGTACGACGTACTCTCCTCGGTGACAACCAGTGGCTACTGGTGTAGTGAATAACTGTCCCGTCACCGGCATCAACACCATGGTGGGCATACATACCACCAAAACGACGAACATAAATATGATCACCACG
>JBALWM010000159.1:1225-2809 GCA_036960905.1 Porticoccus sp. | reverse complement strand
AATAACCATTATAAATATTCAGTTTTTTTCCATTAACCTCAAATTGCCCGTAGACAAGTCGTTTCTGACTTTCTTCCACATCTGAAGGAAATCCCTTTTGGCTCGTCAGTAGAGGTAGACGATAGAGGAGGGCAACACCATAGTGACCCTTTTGCCCATGATAGATCGCGTCATACCCAAGTTGCTTGATTTTATCGAGAGGAAACTGCTCATCAACTACTTTGGTCTCTTGCAGGCCGATAATATCGGGGGAGTGCTTCTCTACAATGGCTTCAAGTTGGTGTAGACGGGCACGTAGGCCGTTCGCGTTAAAAGAAACGATCTTCATTAGGGCTGTTGAGCCTGACGTAGTGGGGAGTTAGCCAAGTTCATATAATCCGACATGATATTTCCTACTTCATACAGAATAGGGTCTCTCTCAGGGAGAGGCCTCTCATCCACTTCGGGTTCCTCAACTGCTCGCCATTCTTCAATGGATGGATAGGCTGGTAAATCTTTGGCTTGGCGACGATTATTCTCCAGCGTCAGTATTTCTGTATCGTATTCCTTAGCCTCCTCACGTCGTTTTACTTCGTTGAGAGATAATTGTTTCAGGCTTTGACGCTTTTTCATCAGCACTAACTCACCATGTAAGTGAATCAGGTCAGGATCCTTTTGTAACCGATACTCGTGCCGCTCTTGGAGGGTTTGCAACGGCACCCGAGCCAGATTGTAGGTACGGTGAGGTGCCGCAGGGATTCGATCCCAAGGTAACGCATTATCTTCACTGCTCTCTCCAACCTTCTCAATATCGAAGAAGGAGGGTAGCTGGATATCAGGAACTATGCCAAGGTGCTGTGTGCTGTTTCCTGAGACCCGGTAAAATTTGGACTCTGTTAGCTTTAACTGTCCTTCACGAACGGGTAATTGAACCTGTACCGTGCCTTTTCCAAAGCTCTGACCACCCACAACCAGACCTCGCCCATAATCCTGTATGGCACCAGCAAAAATTTCTGATGCTGAAGCGCTGAGGCGATTAATCAATACCACTAAAGGGCCTCGATAGTAAGCTTCAGCGCGAGATCGGTAGTTACGGGAAATGAGTTGATCAGAATGCTGGACTTGCACAATAGGACCGGGATCAATAAACAAGTCCGTTAAGGTTGTGGCTTCTTGCAGGAAGCCGCCACCATTATTCCGTAAGTCGAGAATAATGCCGTCCACATTTTGTTCTTCAAGTTCACCCAACAGTCGTACGACATCTTTAGTTGTGCTTTTAAAATTGGGGTCACGTTTATAGTATGCGTCTACATCGAGGTAAAAGGTTGGAATCTCAATCACTCCCACACGGTATTTTCCCGTGTCAGTTTGAACATCGATAACCTCAGCTTTAGCGGACTGCTCCTCTAGCTGAATTTTGTCTCTTACAATCGAAATATCCCGGCTGTTTCCCGCAGATTCACCTTGGGCTGGAATGAGCTCAAGTCTAACAGTACTGTCTTTTGGGCCACGAATAAGGTCAACCACATCATCCAGCCGCCAGCCAATGACATCTACCTTTTCTTCATCACCTTGACCAACAGCAATAATTTTATCTCCAGTCTT
>JBALWM010000159.1:0-1125 GCA_036960905.1 Porticoccus sp. | reverse complement strand
TTGTCAGAAACTGACCATTGATCCTTCTCCCTAAGAATGGAATTATGAGCAACTTGAAACCCCATAGACGATCATAAAATGTCGGATTTAATTGAAAGGCCAACTGCACTGGTGACCGGTGGTGCCACAAGATTAGGCTTTTCTTTTGCCTATGCCTTGGCTGAAGCAGGCTATGATATTGCTTTGCACTACCACCGCTCTGCAGACAATGCACAGCAAGCTGCTAAGAGTATTAAGGCTCTCGGCGTCACCTGTAAAACCTTCCCATTTGATCTGTCGGGAGAATGCCCAGAAGGGTTGATTGAATCGGTACTTCATGAGTTCTCTAGTCTTGACGTCTTAATTAATAATGCATCCGTCTATGAAGCAGCAACCATTGCCCATACTGATATGGCTCTCTTGAAACAACAATTCTCCGTCAATTTTTTTGCACCCTTACTTTTAACCTCAGCCTTTGCTGATCGATGTATTAAAGGGAATGTGATTAACATTCTGGACAATAAAATTGCCTTTCAGCAAAACCATTACGCAGCTTATCTTTTATCTAAGAAAGCACTCTCTGAGCTCACCCAGCTTGCCGCCATAGAGTTTGCTTCGCACCTCCGTATAAATGGCATTGCACCAGGTGTGGTCATGCCCGGTGAAGAGAGAACTGATGACTATGTCAGATGGCGGATTGACGGTATTCCCTTAAAGCGACAGGGCAGGGTAGATGATTTGATTTCTGCCATGAACTATCTATTAAACAATGAGTTTGTTACCGGGCAGGTATTAATCGTAGATGGTGGAGAGGGGCTGAATCATCAGGGGCGCCATGCGGAGCAATTCAGTGATGGGGATGTTCTGTAACTATGGATACTAAAGTAAGGCCTGTGACGAAGACGAAACAATCTGGTAAATCGCTGGGGTTACATCAGGTTGTTGTTTCCGTAGGCTCTAACATTGACCCTCAAAAAAACATCCGTTTATCACACGAGGTGCTGGACAATGAGACAAGGCTTCTCGCAGTTGCTGATATCATCAAGACGACGCCTGTTGGTTATACCCAGCAACCCGATTTTCTCAATACTGCCTACTTAATTGAGACCAATCTTGAATACGATGACTTCAATGCTTTTTTGAAAT
>JBALWM010000158.1:0-2813 GCA_036960905.1 Porticoccus sp. | reverse complement strand
GCTCCAGATGATATTGCCCGATTGGGTTTTGCTGTGGCCGGGGAAATAACAGGAGCGTCTATTGGTGGGCTGAGTGATGAGCTTGCCGCATTGGCTGGGACTATCGCTTCAGCATTAAAAACCGCTAAAAACCCATTAATTGTCTCTGGCACCAGCTTGATGACCTCGGCGATTATTCATGCCTCGGCAGCCGTAGCGGAGGCTCTTGCGGCGGATAAAATCACCATGCTCAGCCTGAGTGTTCCGGAGTGTAATAGCCTCGGTGTGGCTATGCTGGATGGTGGTGAAGGCATGGGATTTGATGCGCTAACAGCAAGTGCAAAGCAGGGCGAGATTGATACATTGATCGTGATGGAAAACGATCTTTATCGGCGTGCACCTGTTGAAGTTATCGATCAGTTGTTGGGAAATATCAAACATCTGGTGGTATTGGACGCTTTGGATAATGCCACCTTGTCAACATCTCAGATCGCATTGCCAGTGGCTACTTTCGCAGAGTCTGAAGGAACTTTGGTCAGTAGTGAAGGACGGGCACAGCGGTACTATCCGGTATTTGTGGCGGAAGACGACAGGTTGCCCAGTTGGCAATGGTTGTCTGAGCTAGGTCAGGTGTTGGGCTTATCCGGATTTGATCAATTGCAGCATTTCGATCAAGTGGAGCAAGCCTGTGCACAGGATATCCCAGTCTTGTCTGGCATCACTGCTGCTGCACCAGATCATCAGTTCCGTAATCGTGGGTTAAAAATACCTCGACAGCCTGTGCGCTACAGTGGCCGCACCGCAATGCTGGCTAACGTATCTGTCCATGAGCCGAAACAGCCCGTGGATGAGGAGACTCCACTGTCATTCAGTATGGAGGGGTTGAATGTTGGGCAACCCAGTTCACTCATGTCCTCCAGCTGGTCTCCGGGTTGGAATTCCAACCAGTCCATACAGAAATTTCAGGATGAAGCTGGCGGTACCATTAAAGGTGGATCCGCAGGTGTAAGGTTGATTTCTCCTGGGCAGGGCGTTGATTTGGGTGTGGGTAGCATTTCTGTTCCAGAGGCCTTTCCGTCTTCGGACACTGAATTATTACTGGTTCCCATTTATCGCGTGTTTGGCAGTGATGAATTGAGCCATAAGGCGCCGGCTATTAATGAACTGTCAGGTGATGCGCAGCTCATTTTGCACCCGAATGATGCAAATAGCCTTCAGGTTGCCGATGGTGATGGTGTTACCGCGATAGTCGGTGATGCAGAGGTTTCTCTCGAGGTGTTGATTGATGCTTCGATCGCTAGTGGCTGCGTTGGTATTACCATGGGAATGTCAGGCACTCAATCACTGGTTGTTGGCTCAGCCGTGTCTCTGCAAAAGGCCAGTGATTGGCAGCGTCGAAAACCTCAATTGATTGCTACCGATAACCCAAATGCCCCCAACTGTGGAGTGCAAAGTGGGGTGTCTTATGTCTGATGGCAGGATCATTCTATTTGCTTTCATTGTACTGGTGGGTGCAGTGGGTGGCGCTGCCGTGATGACTTGGTGGGAACGGCGTTTGCTCGGCATTTGGCAGGATCGATATGGCCCCAACCGATTGGGGCCGTTTGGCATTCTTCAGGTGGCAGCGGATATGCTCAAATTACTGACCAAGGATGACTGGGTACCGCCATTTTCCGACAAGGTCGTCTTTATCTTTGCGCCCACGGCTATTGTAATGGCGATGATGTTGGGTTTTGCGGTTGTGCCTTTTGCGCCGCAGCTTCAGATTATCGACATGAATATTGGTCTGCTGTTTTTCCTCGGTATGACCTCACTGGCGGTGTACAGCGTATTGCTCGGGGCACTGGCCTCTAATAATAAATATGCGCTGCTCGGTGGACTGCGCTCTGCAGCTCAAATGGTCAGCTATGAAGTGTTTATGGGATTGTCGCTGATGGGTGTGGTGATGCTCTCTGGTAGCTTCAACCTCAGGGTGATTGTCGAAGCACAATCGGACGGGTGGTACTGCTTCTCGCAATTCCTCGGATTATTTGTTTTTACCGTTGCGGGTGTTGCTGAAAGCCACCGGCTGCCGTTTGACTTGCCTGAAGCGGAGCATGAACTTTGTGCGGGCTTCCATACCGAATACGGCGGCATGAAGTTTGGCATGTTTATGCTGGGCGAGTATCTGGGGCTGATATTAATTTCCAGCATGATTGTTACTTTATTCTTTGGCGGTTGGCTCGGCCCTTGGCTCCCACCCATTGTTTGGTTCGGTCTTAAAACCTTTATTGTTATCTGCTTTTTCGTTCTGTTGCGAGCCGCCATACCTAGGCCCCGATATGACCAGCTCATGTCCCTGGGTTGGAAAATTATGCTGCCACTGACGCTGATTAACTTGGTGTTCACTGGTGCTATCGCACTTTGGCTGACTAACGGAGGTACAGCATGATTAGTCAGCTTCGCACCATGTGGCAAGTCTTAAAGCATACCTTTACTCCTGCTGAAACCGTTCAGTATCCCGAAGAAAGACCCTATCTGGCACCGCGTTATCGTGGCCGTATTGTGTTGACCCGAGATCCGGATGGTGAAGAACGTTGTGTGGCTTGCAACCTCTGTGCAGTGGCTTGCCCGGTAGATTGCATTGCGTTGCAAAAAGGGACTCGCGAGGACGGGAGTTGGTATCCAGAGTTTTTCCGCATCAATTTTTCCCGCTGCATTATGTGTGGCATGTGTGAAGAAGCATGCCCGACCTACGCGATCCAACTAACCCCAGATTTCGAGATGTGTGAGTACGATCGTCAAAATATGGTGTATGAGAAAGAACACTTGCTGATTAGTGGTACGGGTAAATA
>JBALWM010000157.1:0-2880 GCA_036960905.1 Porticoccus sp. | reverse complement strand
ATCAAACGTAAAATTGCAGAAATGAGATTGAGGGTTCGCCCAGGTATTGACCTAGAAATCTTCGACCCTGAAGAGGGCGATCACCACGAAAACTATTGGCAGCATTACCACCAACGTGTGGGTCGCTCTGGTGTATCTGTTGAGGCTGCTCAAAATGCCATTCACAACAACACCACTGTACTGGCTGCCATCATGGTGGCGCTTGGCGATGCTGACGGACTGGTCTGCGGCAAAGTAGGTCGCTACGATGAACACCTTAAAAACATCCAAAGTATTATTCCTCCCAGCAATGCAGACAGCCATGTATCGTCTATCTGCGTACTGCTACTGGAGGATGGTCCACTATTTCTGGCTGACCCCTTTGTGAATGTTGACCCTTCTGAAGAACAGATTGTTAATATAACCAACGATGCAATCCGCTTTGCGAAGAGTTTTGGCATCAAACCCAAGGTGGCATTACTCTCTCATTCGAACTACGGCACATACGATGACCCTTCTGCCCACAAAATGAAGCGTGCTTCCGAACGATTGCGTCATCAGCTGCCAGATATACAAATCGAAGGTGAAATGCATGCCATGTCGGCACTCAATGAAACACTTCGTCAAAGCATCTGCAAAGACACCAATCTCAGCGGTCGTGCCAATGTACTGGTTATGCCCAATATGGATGCCGCCAGTATTGCCTTGGGGTTAATCCGCTCACTAACTAATGCTCGCTTAGTCGGCCCATTCCTCTACGGCCTCGAGAAACCAGCACACATTTTGATCCCCTCTGTTTCTGGTAGAGGAATACTCAATATGACGGCAATGATCGGCACAGATATTCACGCAAAATCCGAACAAATCTAGTTATGAAACAGGCATTAAAAAACGCGGTCAATACCGCGTTTTTTTATGCCTGTTCATTTATATCCACACATAACAACCATCTGGCACAAACTATCACTCAATAATGCGGAGGCCTCTCATCCACCCCATCACCTTCAGGTAGATCATTATCCAATTCTTTCACTCGGGTGACCAAAAGCTCATATTTAACCAGGAGTGCATCGATCTGATCCTGCTGCCTACAAATAACATCATTCAACTGCTGAATCGTATCTTCCTGATACGCCAACTTGGTTTCCACTTCGACCAGACGGTCATCATCCATAGTCTTCTCTTCCCCTTCAAAAGATGAACGTACATTTTAGCACCAAAAAAGGCACCCAAGAAAAAGCCGCAGGAGTCTACACACCTGCGGCTCATCGATTTGACAGCTATTTACTTACACTGAATCGATACTTACAACGTATCAGAGTTTTCTGCCAAGTACGAAGCAACCCCATCGGGCGAAGCATCCATACCCTTATCACCTTCTTTCCAGCCAGCAGGGCAAACTTCACCGTGCTGCTGATGGAAGCTCAATGCATCAATCATGCGTAACATTTCATCAATGTTACGACCTAAAGGCAGATCATTGACCACTTGGTGACGAACAACACCCTCTTCATCAATCAGGAATGAACCACGGAAGGCTACACCTGCCGCATCAAATTCAACGTCATAAGCCTGACAGATTTCGTGCTTCATATCCGCTACCAGTGGATACCTCACTGGACCAATACCACCATCATTAATGGCAGTATTACGCCACGCGTTGTGGGTAAAGACGGAATCAATAGAAACACCAATCACCTCAACACCACGTTTCTGAAAATCTTCGATACGGTGATCAAATGCAATCAGCTCTGAAGGGCAAACAAACGTGAAATCCAGGGGGTAGAAGAAAACAACTGCTTTTTTTCCCTTGATAGTGGCTGACAGATTAAATCCATCAACAATCTCACCATTACCCAACACGGCACCAGAGGTGAAATCCGGGGCAGGCTTACCTACTAATACTCCCATGTGTAACTCCTTAATCAGTCAATTATTGAAATAGGTCAGGAATAAAAATCCTCACCTTTAAATTATGGACAACCAATGTCACACAATCGACTCAAGCTGTCCCATTGTTATTAGCTATAGTACTAATTAGTTATTAAAAGTAAGCGGCATCTAATGCCTAATAGATACAATAGGCTATTCCGAAGCACCCTGTGCGGCTTCTTTGACCAGGTCTACCAACTCACCTTTAGCATGCATTTCCGTCACAATGTCACAACCGCCTATTAACTCGCCATTGATCCATAACTGGGGAAATGTTGGCCAGTTCGCATACTTCGGCAAGTTTGCGCGAATCTCTGGATTAGCGAGTATATCCACATAGGCAAAGCGTTCACCGCAAGATGTCAGCGCCTCGATAGTCCTAGCAGAAAAACCGCACTGGGGCTGATTCGGAGAGCCTTTCATATACAGAATAACCGGGTTGCCTTCTACCTGCTCTCGAATGGTTTCCATAATATCCATCAATTCATACCTCTTAGTAATAATAGTCGACCTTAAAGGTCAACTATTTTACCCCTATACCCGCTCAGCTAAAACCATTTCACCAAAAAATCTACCATCAATTTAAAAAATCACCTTTTGACTATGATCCAAGTCAAATGCAAATGAGAATGGTTTGCATTTGCATTTAGGAGCTCATATAGTAGCGCCTCGCCATTACCCATGCAGAACATATGGAGATTAGACCGACATGTACAAGAAACTTTTGGCCACGATCATCGGCCTCAATATTGCAGCTGCGGCGCACGCAACACCAAGTTTGGAAGAAATGTGGACGTTGATTCAGCAACAACAAACAGAGATAACCCAGTTGAAAGCTGAGCTAAGCTCCACTGAAGAACGGATCACCCAAACGGAAGTTAAAACTGAAGCCACCTTCGCTGCTGTGGAAGAGGTCACTGCTGGACCGGTCGCCAAGCTGGCAGACTGGGCGGATAAAACCAGTGTTGG
>JBALWM010000156.1:0-2921 GCA_036960905.1 Porticoccus sp. | reverse complement strand
TGAAGAATCGAGACATGCAGAAAAATGCCAGAGTTAAGGCGGCTAACTATCAGCTCAGTGGCAAGCCGGTGCCGAAATCGCTGTTAAAACACATGGATGATTTAGTGATTCAGGAGAGAGATGCCGAGCAAGTGTTGGAACTTCGGCAGCAGGAGAGTGAATCAGTCAGTCAACGTTATGAGCATTACCGGTTGCGCTTTATGGTATTAAAGGGGATTGAGCCTCTCGAAAAAACCCTGACATCGCCACAGACCACTGCTCCTGCCACTGTTCCGTCGGGCGACGACTAAAGCCGCTGCGAACAAACTGACTGATACGCCCTTCCGCTAGTGCCAGAAGCATGTTGGCTGCCGAAGTTACTGTCATTGTCGGTCGGAGGTTTTCGGTCACTTCTGCCTCACGCAAAATTTGCTTGAGTTGAGTTTCCAGGCGGTCAAATAATTGCTGAATCCGACGATGAAGCCTGTCGGTTTCACCGGTGAGGGCATCGCCGGTTAACAGGCGAGTAATTCCAGGGTTGCGCTCTGTAAAGGTTAGTAGCAGGGTGAGGATTCGATAGCAGCGACTTATGGCATCGGGTTCTTCGGAGATAATCACGCGAACCCGACTAAACAGAGTTTCTTCAATAAAGTCGATTAGCCCTTCGTACATTTTGGTTTTGCTGGGAAAATGCCGGTAGAGCGCGGCCTCTGAGACACCTACTTCAGCGGCCAGTGCTGCAGTGGTAATACGACCACCAGGCGTGGCTTCCAGCATGCGAGCAAGGGCTTGTAGAATTTGTTGTTTTCTGGAGCCTTTTCCCGTTGCCATGATCAATCACTCATCTGTGGTTGTATTGGTGATCAGTGTGCCTACACCCCGGTCGGTGAAGATTTCCAGTAACGTGGCATGGTTCACCCGGCCATCGATAATATGAGCACTTTGGGCACCGCCTTTGACGGCATCCAGAGCACAGCTGATTTTGGGAAGCATCCCGCCATGAATTGTCCCATCTTTGATTAAATCATCGACCTGCTGAGTGGTTAGCCCTGTCAGAACCTCTCCATTCTTATCTTGAAGCCCTGCCACATTGGTTAATAGCATCAGTTTTTCAGCTTTGAGTACCTCTGCAATTTTACCGGCTACCAAATCTGCATTGATATTGTAGGAGTTGCCTTTGTTATCGACCCCTATGGGAGCAATGACGGGAATAAAGTGACTGTCGGTGAGCATATCGATGACACCGGTATTAATGCTATCCACTTCACCAACATGACCAATATCGATGATCTCAGGCGCTTCCATTTCTGGCGTATGGCGAGTCACCTGTAGTTTTTTCGCTTTGATTAGTTGACCATCTTTTCCCGTAATGCCCACAGCATTTCCGCCTGCGTGGTGAATTAGGTTAACGATTTCCTTGTTGACGGCACCACCTAGAACCATTTCTACAATATCCATGGTTTTACTGTCAGTCACCCGCATGCCGTTAATAAAGTGGGACTCGATGTTAAGTTCCGATAGCAGGCTGCCAATTTGAGGGCCGCCACCGTGGACGACCACTGGATTCATACCCACTAGTTTCATCATGACGATATCACGTGCAAAACTGGCTTTAAGCTTTTCATCCACCATGGCATTGCCGCCAAATTTAACGACGATAGTTTTGCCGGTAAACCGTTGGATATAGGGAAGCGCCTCTGAGAGGACATTGGCAATATTGGTGGCCGCTTCGCGGGTTAGTGACATGGTGGGTTCCTATGATGCTCTGTAGTGCAGAATTAGAACGTTAAATTAGTATCTATGCTACGTAGTTGCTGCCTGAAAAGCGACTGGATTTTCTCCAGCGCTTCCTCGGACTCGGCTTCAAAACGTAGTGTTAGGGCGGGGCTGGTATTGGACGCCCGAATAAGACCCCAAGCCTTAGGGAAATCAACTCTCAGACCATCAATCGTTGATACTTTACCCTCTTGAAAAGCATGGTTAGAAATCAGGCTATCGACAATCACAAACTTTTCTTCATCGCCCACATCTATTTTGATTTCTGTTGTGGCATGCAGTGTTTCAAAGCTTGAGACAATCTCGTCGAGCCCCTGTTCTCTAATGGACATGATTTCTACTAGTCGCGCAGCAGCGTAGAGGCCATCATCAAAACCGTGCCAGCGATCATGGAAGTAAATATGCCCACTGTATTCGCCGCCTAGCGGTGCGCCACATTCCAAAATCTTGTTGTGCATGTGGGAGTGACCTGTTTTCCACATAATGGGTCGGCCACCATAACTGCTAATGAGACTGTTGAGGCGGCGGGTACTTTTAATATCAAAGACCACATCGGCACCTGGGTGACGGGAGATGACATCTCGTGCAAAAATCATCAGTAGTTCATCGGGCCAAATAATCTTGCCGCTGGAAGAAACCGCTACAACACGGTCACCATCACCATCCAATGCAATACCTAAGTCGGCATTGTGTTCCTTGACGCATAAGATCAGATCTTCAAGGTTGGCGGCCACAGACGTGTCTGGGGGGTGATTGGGAAAGTCACCATCAATATCACAGTGAAGAGGCATCACTTTACAGCCAATGGCCTCAAGCAAGGCAATCCCTAACTCTCCAGCGACGCCATTACCACCATCTAGCACAACTTTTAGGTTTTGGGCGGGCACGATATCACTGGCAATATCGTTGACATAGTCTGTCGAGAGCAAACGCATCTCGCGCTGACCATCTGTTTTTGTCGGAATATCGCCTTCCATTTCCGCTTTTAAAGCCTGAATTTCATCACCACACAGAGCGTGATGTTTAAAAAATATTTTGAAACCGTTGTACTCCGCAGGGTTGTGGCTGGCAGTAACCATAATGCCGCAATCTGTTTCCTGGAGTTGGTGGGTGGCATAGTTTAGTAGTGGTGTCGGTACCTGGCCGAGATAGATAATATTGCAGCC
>JBALWM010000155.1:0-2922 GCA_036960905.1 Porticoccus sp. | reverse complement strand
GTCAACATTGTCAGGCCCAACTATCGGGGTTGCAGTTGGTGATTCCTACCGCTAGTCCGGAGCGCCGAGAGCAGCTGGAGGCTATTCTGGGAGATTATCCAGACCTACCCGTCACCCTCCTGGATGGGCAGTCTCTCACCGCGATGGCTGCCGCTAATGTGGTGTTACTGTCGTCGGGTACTTCAGCACTTGAGGCGATGCTGTTGAAGAAGCCTATGGTGGTGAGCTACAAGATGGGGGCATATACCTTTGCTATTGTGTCAAGAATGGCCAAGGTCTCCTTTGTTGCGTTACCCAATCTGCTCGCTGGTGAGGAGCTGGTGCCGGAACTGTTACAAGATGCCGCTACTGTAGAAAATCTTAGTGAGGCTGTGCTGGCGCTATTTTTAAATCCAGAGAGAGTGACAGCACTAGAGCAGCGATTTAGCAAGCTTCATGAATCCCTTCGTCACGGTGGGAGTGAAGCGGCTGCAGATGCATTGGCTCAGTTAATTGAGGCGGGGTAATGGCAGAAAACTTTTCGTTGAATTATCAAGGTGGTCTGCTGGCGGGTGTGGATGAAGTAGGGCGAGGTCCACTTGCCGGTGATGTGGTGACGGCAGCGGTTATCCTTGATCCTGACAAACCCATTGAAGGGCTGGCTGATTCAAAAAAGTTAACGGAACGGCGTCGCCAACAACTCGCTATGGACATCAGGGAGAACGCCCTTTACTGGCATATAGCCCGAGCCTCCATTGCCGAGATTGATCAATACAATATTCTCCAGGCCACGCTGATGGCGATGGTGAGAGCCGTTGATGGCTTGGTGTGTAGGCCTGAGTATGTGGCTGTTGATGGCAATCGTATGCCAGCTTGGAATTATTCTGGTGAGACAGTCGTCAAAGGTGATGACAAAGTGCCTGCAATTAGTGCTGCATCGATTATTGCCAAAGTGTATCGAGATAATGAAATGTGTGTTTTTGACCAGCAATACCCAGGCTATGGGTTTGCGGCGCATAAGGGTTATGGCACCAAACAACATCTACAGGCGATTAAGCAGCTTGGACCTAGTCCCATCCATCGTTGCTCCTTTGAACCAGTGAAAAGCATGTTAGCTGCCAAGCAGCTGACCGTGATATAGGTGATAAAGAGTTTATTTTCTCAACTGCTTTCTTTTTGTTGAGCACACCATTCATTCAATGCTACACAAAGCTTTTCATTTATCTGATCTTCTGGAACGACTGGAAGTCATACAGTAGGATAGTAGGCATTGTGTTGCCTTGAAAATATCTGTCATGTGGCCAGTTAACATTGGTGGTTCGCAGGGCGTTTGCGACTATAAATTCATCTAAAATTAGTCTGTCTGAACAAAAAGGAATAACACCTCGCTTATGGAAGTACCCTTCGTTCATCTCCGCTTGCACAGTGAGTATTCAATGGTGGATGGCGTTGTGCGCATCAAGCCGCTGGTTCAGCGGGTCGCTCAAATGGGTATGCCTGCCGTCGCATTAACTGATGTGGCTAACTTTTTTGGTTTGGTTAAATTTTATAAGGCGGCTCAGAGTGCAGGCGTGAAGCCTATTTGTGGGGCAGACCTTCAAGTGTTGAGCACTATAGAAGATGGGGCTTCCAGTTGGGTAACCCTGTTGGTTTTGAACCAACAGGGTTACCGCAATCTCACCAAATTGATTTCTCGTGCCTATCAGGAAGGCCAGGTACAGGGAAAACCCTTTGTTCAACGCCAGTGGATAAGCGAAGCAGCTGAAGGCCTAATACTTCTCTCTGGATGTCAGGGTGATGTGGGGCAGGCGCTGTTATCAAATAAACCTGAGCAGGCTAATGAATTGTTTAAGGGTTGGTTGAGGGATTTCCCTGATCGAACCTATTTTGAATTGACACGAACAGGCCGTGCTAAGGAAGAAGACTTTATTCATGCGGCCGTTGCATTGGCAGCTGAATGCAATTGTCCTGTGGTGGCTACGAACGATGTAAGGTTTCTTGAGGCCGAGCAATTTGAAGCCCACGAGGCAAGAGTCTGTATTGGTGAAGGGCGGGTTCTGGGCGACCCACGCCGTGAGCATCGTTACAGTGACGAGCAATACTTACGCTCACCCGAGGAAATGGTTGAGCTATTTAGCGATATCCCTGAGGCGCTGGAGAACAGCCTCGAAATTGCTCGCCGATGTACCCTAAACCTCAAGCTTGGTGAGTATTTTCTACCGGAATATCCTATTCCAGAGGGTATGACCACCGATGGTTTTTTTGAGAAACTTTCTTTCGAGGGCTTGGAAAACCGGCTGGATAAAATTCTTAATAAATCAGCCGAAGATTATCAGGCTCGACGACAGACTTACTTGGACCGTTTACGTTTTGAACTGGATATCATTATCCAGATGGGATTTCCCGGTTACTTTTTAATCGTGATGGACTTTATTCGTTGGGCCAAAGAAAACGGGATCCCTGTAGGACCCGGTCGTGGCTCTGGTGCCGGCTCATTGGTGGCCTACTCTCTCAGTATTACTGACCTTGATCCATTGGAATATGACTTGCTGTTCGAGCGATTCCTAAACCCTGAGCGGGTCTCTATGCCCGACTTTGATATTGATTTCTGTATGGATAACCGGGATCGGGTCATTGCCTATGTGGCCGATCAATACGGTCGTGATGCGGTGTCTCAAATTATTACTTTTGGCACGATGGCAGCCAAGGCTGTGGTGCGTGATGTCGCTCGGGTTCAGGGGAAACCTTACGGGCTGGCCGATAAATTATCAAAAATGATTCCTCCTGATATCGGTATGACCCTTGAGAAGGCATTGGAGCAGGAGGAGGTATTAAAAGAGTTTTTAGATAATGATGAAGAGGCCCAGGAAATTTGGGAAATGGCCCTGCAGCTTGAAGGCATTACCCGTAATGTAGGGAAACATGCCGGTGGTGTTGTCATTG
>JBALWM010000154.1:0-2937 GCA_036960905.1 Porticoccus sp. | reverse complement strand
TTGGCCATACGTGATAAGGCGGCATCACGGTCTTTACCATAGGTGATTATTTTCCCTATTAATGAGTCGTAGTAGGGTGGAACGGTGTAGCCCGCATAAATGTGGGAGTCAACTCTTACGCCATTGCCGCCGGGAGCATGGTAGCCGGTAATTTTTCCAGGGCTAGGCATAAAGGTGGTTGAATCTTCTGCATTGATTCGACACTCGAAAGAATGGCCGCGGAAGGTGATGTCCTCTTGGCGAAGACTGAGCTTTTCTCCGCTGGCAATTAATAGTTGCTCCTTGACGATATCGACACCACTAATCATCTCTGTCACGGGGTGTTCAACCTGCACTCGAGTGTTCATCTCGATAAAAAAGAAACTGCCGTTTTCGTAGAGAAACTCAAAGGTGCCCGCGCCGCGATAACCAATTTCGATGCAGGCATCAACACAAGCTTGTAGAACACTATTGCGAGCATCTTCTGGAATGCCGGGTGCTGGCGCTTCTTCCAGTACTTTCTGGTGGCGACGTTGTAATGAGCAGTCGCGGTCGCCCAAATGAATGGCATTGCCCTGGCCATCTGCAAGCACCTGTACTTCCACATGGCGTGGGTTTTCCAGGAATTTTTCCATATAGACAGTGCCGTCACCAAACGCTGCTTTTGCCTCGGCTTTGGTAACTTGTATGGCCTTGATCAGTTCGCCTTCACTGCGGACCACTCGCATGCCTCTACCACCACCGCCTGCGGCAGCTTTGATAATGACAGGGTAGCCAACCTCCAGGCCAATTTTTTTGCTGCGTGCAGCATCGTCTGTTAGCGGGCCATTGGAGCCGGGTACAGTTGGGACGCCAGACTTTATCATGGTGTCGATGGCGGCTACTTTGTCACCCATCGTACGAATCACATTGGCGGTTGGTCCAATAAAGGTGAAGCCACTTTTTTCAACCTGTTCGGCAAAGTCGGCATTTTCAGCAAGGAATCCATAGCCGGGGTGAACGGCTTGGGCATTAGAAATTTCCATGGCGCTGATAATAGCGGGTACATTCAGATAGCTTTGTGCCGATGAATTTGGCCCAATACAGATGGTTTCATCGGCGAGTAATACATGTTTCAGGTTTGCGTCGGCCTTTGAGTGGGCGGCAACAGTTTTGATGCCAAGCTCTTTACAGGCTCGCAGAATCCGCAGCGCGATTTCACCGCGGTTGGCAATAAGCACTTTTTCCAGCATAGCTGTTGCTCCTGTCCTCTGCGGTTTAAATGATGGTAATCATGGGTTGATCGAACTCAACAGGCTCACCATCTGCTACCAAGATGGCGCCAATGGTGCCTGATTTGTCGGCTTCAATTTGATTCATCATTTTCATGGCTTCAACAATACAGAGCACATCACCAACATTGACTTGCTGACCCTCTTCAACAAAGTGCTTGGCACCTGGGGACGATGAGCGATAGAAAGTGCCTACCATGGGCGATGCAACTACATGCCCTTCTGGTTCAGATGCAGTCGCTTCGGCAGCTGGCTGTGGTGCTGCAGCAACAGGTGCTGGTGCAGCGGCCATAATGGGTGCTGCGGTTATTACGGGGCCGCTGCGGCTAATGCGAATAGACTCTTCGCCTTCTTTGATCTCCATCTCATTGATATCAGATTCTTCAATTAGCTCGATCAGTTTTTTAATCTTTCGAATATCCATCTGTGGTTACTCCAAATGGTAAAAATGTTGTTAGGAATTAAGTTGGTCCAGCGCTGCAGTCAGTGCCAGCTCATAGCCTAGGCCGCCTAAGCCGCAAATAACGCCTTGAGCAATATCGGAAAAGTAGGAGTAATGCCTGAACTCTTCTCGCGTATGGACGTTGGATAGATGAACCTCAATAAAAGGAATATCTACTGCCAGTAGTGCGTCACGCAAAGCGATACTCGTGTGGGTAAAGGCGGCAGGGTTGATAATAATAAAGTTCACGCCTTCCTTTTGAGCATCGTGAATGCGATCGACCAGCTCGTACTCTGCATTACTTTGCAGGGCTAATAAGTGGTGACCTTTTTTGATGCAGATTTCGGCCAGGTTTTGATTAATGTTGTCCAGGCTGTCTTTACCGTAAACATCTGGCTCTCGAGAGCCAAGCAAATTCAGGTTGGGGCCGTGTAGTACCAGTATGGTCGCCATGGTGTCCCCGCTAGCTTTGAGTGTTTAATGGATATTGGCGGTTAAGCCCTAAAGTGGGGCTGATGAAAGAAGTTTGCATTAAAAGTGTAACACTGTCCAATTTTTTATAGTTTTAGGATTTTTGGCCCTATTCGCAGCAAGTTTAGGTAGAAGTCATGTTTTTTCGAGACGCTGGTTAGGGCGCGCAGCGCATGATTATCCCTTTTTTGTGGGGGTTTTGAGGGCGATGTCGACATAATGGCAGGAAATACAGTAACTTCGTCTAACTTGTCGCTATTTTTTGCAACATTTACTCAAATTGTGTAGAAATGGCCTCTATAACAATATTTTCTGTCAACAGCTGGGGAAGAATGCGCGGATTACCTGTTCCCTTCGGGTAAAACAGGTACAGAGGAACCCCGCTTCGATTGTGCCTATTGAGCAGTCGGGTTATTTCAGGGTTGTAGTTGGTCCAGTCACCTTTTAGGTAGGTTATCTCCTCCTGTTGTAGCATTGTTAAGAATCGATCTGAGCTCAGTGCCAGTTTTTCGTTTGCCAGGCAAGTGATGCACCAGTCAGCGGTCATATTGACAAATACAGGCTCTCCTTTGGCGCGTAAAAGTTGTAGTTTTGTTTCGCTATAGGGTTCCCAGAATGTGTTGCTGTTGTCTTTGTTGGTGTGGGTTTGCCAGGGAAGTATCAAGGCTAGGGCCGTGGCAATAAGGGCAATGATAATGGTCAGGGGGCTTTTGCGGATTTTTAATGTCCAAAGGGCAAATAATATTAGGACCACGCCGATGATTAGTGCTGCAA
>JBALWM010000009.1:0-25931 GCA_036960905.1 Porticoccus sp. | reverse complement strand
CAGTACAAAATCCCTTGAACCTCAACCAGTGCCATTAGATGTCAAAGTCATCCTGCTCGGAGACCGATTTATTTATTACCTGCTTCAGGCCTACGATCCGGACTTCGACCTTTTGTTCAAGGTGCCCGCAGACCTCACCGAAGAAATCGACATCACTGATGATAACCTCATGTGTTATGCGCGCCTAATAGCCGCCCTACAACACAAAAATGGCGTTAGGCCTCTCGACCAAAGTGCCGTTTCCAAAGTTATCGAGCAAGGCTCCCGCCATATCGAAGATACGCAAAAATTATGGCTGCACCATATGGGGTTAACAGACTTACTTTATGAAAGTGACCATTTTGCCAAAGTCTCTGAATCTAATGTCATCTCAAAGGAACACGTACAGCAAGCCATCGATGCATCAGAAAAAAGACTGGATCAATTTAAACAACGCATGCATGAAAATATTCTTCGAGATATTCATCTCATCGAAACTGACAACGAAAAAGTCGCACAAATTAATGGGCTATCTGTCTACCAGCTTGGGGAATATACCTTTGGTAGACCCACAAGAATTACTGCACAAGCCCGACTAGGGCGCGGTAAGGTTTTGGATATCGAGCGTGAAGTAAAACTAGGAGGTAACCTTCACTCTAAAGCCGTCATGATCTTATCCTCATTCCTGGCTAATCGATATGCCAGGAATCGCCCACTGCCTATATCTGCAAGTCTAGTCTTTGAACAATCCTATGGTGGTGTAGAAGGCGATAGTGCATCTATCGCAGAACTAAGCGCACTGATCTCTGCCATTTCAAAAATCCCAATTAAACAATCCCTGGCGGTGACGGGGTCAATCAATCAACACGGTGTAGTTCAGGCAATTGGCGGTGTTAACCAGAAGATAGAAGGGTTTTTTGATATCTGTTTTTCACGTGGTCTTACCGGAAGTCAGGGCGTAATCATTCCTCAATCCAATGTTCAGCACCTGATGCTGGAAAAGCGGGTTATCAATGCTGTCGAAACGGGTTTGTTTAATATTTATGCCATCGCCAATATTGATGAAGCCCTATCACTATTGATGGGAATGCCAGTCGGAATAAAGGATCAACAGGGTGAGTATCCTGCCGATACCATTAATGGGGTAGTGTCATCACAAATTGAGGAATGGATTAAGTTAAACAAAACATTCACCAGTCCGCCTAACAATGAACACACTGATGATTAGTAAAACTGAACAACAGATTCTTATCGCATTGAATGCCCAATATTCGAATAAGGACAGCCTTGCTTCGCTGGTGAATATGGCGAAACTCTTAAATGCTTCATTAACAGGGTTGTTCGTTGAAGATAGCCGCCTCATAGAAGTGGCTAATCTCCCTTTTACCACAGAAATCAATCGATTTTCCGCGGAAGAGCGTAATCTACATGCTGATACGTTAATAAGGGCAACTAAAAGAATAGCTCTGGAGATTCAAAATCTGATGAAAGCTTTATCAGCAGAACACAAGGTCTCTTGGACATATTCTATTGAAGCGGGAGAACTTATATCAAAAGCCTTATCCTATGAGGGTTTTGATATTTTTTTTCCAGCAAGAAATATAACCACCTTTCAACCCACAGCTAAAATAAAAAAGCCACCAACCTACCAGCAACTCGTACTACTCTATGATGTTTCACCGCAATTCGATCGAGCTATGGACATGATTCAAACACTTGCTGGCAGCAGCTTTTGTTACGAGATCACCGTGCTCTGTGAAACAGAACTTCCCGCTGAAATCAAACAGACATTATCAAAAATTAATCACATTAACTTTAAGTCACTTACCTATAACAGCCCTTTACTTCTACACTCACTCAACCTACCCCCATCGACACTTATTGTGTCACCTAAAAATAAAATCCAAGATCTCTCCACAGAAGAACTCACTGACTTAACGACCCTAATGGCATGTTCCCTGCTGCTTATTGACTAAGGTTTCGTCTTCCTAATAAGGACGGATTGAACCTCCCTAGCTTAACGGACACAAGGTATGATCTTTCGCATACCAGTATCTGCTTGCTGATGATTTAATCAGGAAAATATAACAAAAGACTCAACCAGACCGCGAGAATGTGAGTGATACGCAACAAGCTCATTGGCCTAGTTTGGTTAGTTGATATGTTAAACACCACCCCTACTTCAGAGAAACACCCGCAATATAAGGGTGGATCAGCGCAGCAACCACAAAAATAACCAAACTAATGGCAAGCCCTTTAAGTTCTTGTCGCCCACTGGGCACCTGCTTTTTAATCCACTCGCCCTCCCTTCGACTGATAAAGATCATTTCCAAAACAGCCCATACACCTAACCCGCCAAACAGGGCAATGGAACGATTATCACCATTGACCAACAAGTGAGCGATAGACCAAACCAGAAGACCTGATAACTGAGGGTGACGTACCCATGTATTAATCCTAGATGGAAGGCTTGCTGCACCAACTAGGAGAAAACTGATCACCATGAGAGCAATGGCAACAGGCTTAGGGATTAAGGGTTAAGGGCGTATAGACATACACGGGCATGGTATGGCGCCAGCCATAGACGATAAGAACAAGGGATATCCCCACAAAGAGAGAAAAGGTGATCTTATAACCGTTTTCCCCCATCACATTGATCCAACCCTTTTTAAGGGGTTGAGCTAATGAAGGGATTAGGTGAATCAGAAACCAAAGAAATAGGCCCAGCAATAAAATTTCCATATCAATTCCCGCTAGAGCTTTAGCTATTATTGATTGATCAATTTAACACCCGGTAACCTCTGCCTCGTAAACAGTTTTTTACTACCCTATCTCGCTCCCGATAACCGGAACTAGCCCCCTTAAGGCCACCTGTTACCGCCCCCACGCCAGCACCTTTTGCTGCGGTACTGCTATTACCAACAATAGCACCTAAGACACCACCCACCACTGCCCCGCCAACAGCGGTTGTAGTGGCTTTTTCTGCCACGGGAACCTGTGCAGCAAAGCTACGGCAATCATCCATATCCTGATGATATTGCTGCATATCGACACCCTGGGTATCAATAATGACATCACCGCTTCCTGAGTGATTAGCCCCATGATGAGAACGATGGTTATTGGCGCAACCAGATACGGCTAGCACCATGAAAATAAGTAGAAGTCCTTTATACATATCATTGTCCTTCATCTTTCATTCAAATAATTTACTGGCCCATACAGCTATGCACGCACCTCATTTATAATGAACGTATGACGGGTAAAATCGTTGACAATCCTTCAACCTATTATGGAGCTCAACCCATAATAGGTTTGGTTAACAGCCTTTTTACTATTACTTCCTTATGGTTACTTCATTCCGCTCATAAGACCACGAACAGCTGCTGGGAGGTCTGCTGGTAAAAAGACTAATTTAGAATTATCTGATTTAGCCATTTCACGCACCGCTTCGACATATTTTTCACCTAGTAAATAAACGGCAGGTAGTTCCTTGCCCTGAATCCCTTCGGTTACTTTTTCAATGGCTTCTTTAGTGGCTGTTGCCAGAACTACTTTAGCTTCTGCATCACGCCGCGATGCTTCAAGACGACCATCGGCTTCCAGAATAGCCGCTGTTTTTTCACCGTCAGCACGAGTTACTGTTGCACGACGTTGTCGCTCTGCAGCAGCTTGTTCTTCCATGGCTGTTTGCATGGTACCGGAGGGGTTAATATCCTGAATTTCTACGGTTTTCAGGGTAATACCCCAATCAGCGATGTCATCAGAAATAGAGTGTTTTAGCTTTGCCTTAATCTGATCTCTGGATGACAGGGCATCATCCAATTTCATCTCACCCACAATAGAGCGCAACGAGGTTTGTACCAAGGTGCGAATCGCTAGCTCATAATCTTCCACGCCATAAACAGCTTTCTCGGGCAATATGATATTTATATACGCTACGGCATTGGCAATAATCACCACATTATCGAGAGTAATGACCTCCTGTGAGGGGATGTCCAACACAATATCTTTGGTGGTAACTTTGTAGGCCACGGAGTCCACATAGGGGATGATGATATTCAAACCAGGAGGTAACGTTTTATGGTATTTACCCAAACGTTGTACCACTTGTTTACTGCCCTGAGGAACTAAGCGAACCCCCAAGCCTATAGTAATAACCGACAATATTAATATTGCAAAAACAACCACTGTTCCTTCCATTTCCATGACTCCTGCTGGTTAACTTGAGATGCCTATTAAACTTAAGATGCCTAGTTGACCCAGCTAACAGGCCTTAACTACGAAACGCTCTAATCTGAACAGCGGATATGAACGGCTAATCTAATTTGACGACGATAAGAGTATTACCTGAAAAATCTTTAATAAACACCCGGTCTCCAACGGAAACGTCATGTTCGCAGATAAACTCCCATTCATCTGAGCCCAGCACAGGTGTGGTAAATCGGACGATACCGCGCCTCTCTATTAGCGGGACTTTTATCACCTGCCCCGCTTCTCCAATAGCTGATTCGCGAGCTATACCTGCACTGGTTTTGTCGATCATTTTTGGCTTAAGTGCCTTAAACCAGAACAAAGCAAAAGCACAAGAGGCAATAATCCATATGGACAACTGGATGGCAAGGTCCATCGCTGGAAATAGCCATAGAGCAATACCCACAATAATGGCCCCAAGGCCAAACCAAAAGATGGTGAAGCTTGGCAGGAAAATTTCAACGATAACCAAGCCTATGCCCAACACTAACCAATGCCAGTAGGCAAATTCTAATTCCATCAAGGTTCTCCCTAGGGTCCATCTTTGTCTATGCCATTTCGTGGCAACCGCTTAAGAATATGTAGTATCAGTGGCAGCATGAGTAACAATCCCGCAACAATTAATAGAACTGCATTCAAACTGCCCGTGTCTAAAAACTCAATAATACCTGCAGCGGCTATTATCGCCCCTAGAAAATCCAGCACAAGAAGTAATATTGGCCACTTTCTTTTCAGTTTTTTCATTCGATGACTATAAACTTTTTTATCCTGGCCCTCTAAACCTAGGCATGGATAAGAAATACTCTATTACATAGATGGTAGTTAATGAAAGCGACCCTAAAACAGTGTCCGAGGCGATAAATGCTTATCACTATGTATAGCTGAAAGAAGGACAGAGAGAAATTCTTGGTATTGAATCAGAGATCAAGCCGGTAGGTATTCAACTAACAACCAACTTAAGCGAATTATCCTCACTCTTAGGATTGATCAGTTTTGTAAATTCAAGTGCGGCCATTGGTTTATGGAAATAGTAGCCCTGAAAATAGTCACAACCCATTTCTTTTAACGCGTGATACTGCTCTTCAGTTTCAACCCCTTCGGCAATAACTTTGAGCGACAGGATTTCGCAAAGTTTTATGACCGCCCTAACGATTGAATGAGACTCGCCACCAGTATCAAGATTACTAATGAACTCCCTGTCGAGTTTAACAAACTGAACCGGTAGCTTTTGCAACATAGCCAGAGAAGAATACCCCGTGCCAAAGTCATCCAGAGCAACTCGTATACCATAGTCGATGAGCTCCATGAGCTGGCCACGAACTTTATCAAGATTATGAATCAAGCTCTCCTCAGTAATTTCAAAGACTAACTGATGTGGATTGACTCCATGTTTTTCAATGATTTTTTTAACTTCTTTAGAAAACTTATCATTGTGAAATTGCTTTGGGCTGATATTGACAAACATCGACATCTCATCAGTCCACTGCCCATTCTCACGCCAGTTGACGATATTTTCACAGACCGTTTCAAATACCCAGAAACCCACTTCATTCATCATGGGTAGAGTAGCCATAAAATCGATAAATTCACCCGCAGGAACAATGCGCTGAGATGGACGCTTCCAACGCAATAACGATTCAGCAAAGATCATTTTTCCAGAGGGCTCGAGTATAGGCTGGAAGTGCAAATCAAATTCTTTATTTTCCATACCTTGACGTAATTCATGGATCAGAGTGACCCGGTATTCAGCTTCAACAGTCATCGATTCATCATAAAAGCTGAAGCCTTTTCGACCGCCATCCTTCACCCGATACATGGCTAAATCTGCCTGCTTCAGGATATCGTTTGATGAATGCCTATCATTGTTAAAAATAACAATGCCACCACTGACTTCAACCTCATATTCAAGGCCTTCATGCTTGCCCACTTCTCTGCCCATTTCACTTATCTTATCGGCAATAGCAAGCACCTTGGTCCGCGCATCAGCTTCTTTCCTTCCCAAATCCTCAATCAATACAACGAATTCATCACCACCAAACCGGGCCACTACATCCTCATTCCGTACGGCCTTTCGAAGAGTCTTAGCAAAGAACTGCAATACCAAATCACCCACATGGTGGCCCTGGGTATCGTTAATATCTTTGAAATGATCCAGATCGATGAACAGTACAGCCGCGTACTGTTTAGTTCGCTGTGAGCGTGATATCGCGCGGTCTAACTCATCCATCATACGGCGGCGATTTGGCAATGCCGTGAGGTTATCGTAGGTCGCCTGCCTCTGAATGGTGTCCTTGGCTTTCATCTGCGATGTAATATCTTCTACAAATGATGCAGCCCCAATCAACCTGCCGTCTTTCAATAACGGTGTGTTGTGCCACTCAGAGATCAATATATCTCCATCTTTATGCTTAACCTCGTGAACACTGTGTTCGCCCTCTTTTTTACGCTGAAATAGTGCAGACCACATTTGCTTGGATTGGTCCCTTGAGGACTCTGCTACAAAGTAATCTGCATGCTTACCCAAGGCCTCTGACCTCGAATAGCCAAATAAGCATTCAGCGTTAGGGTTCCAGTCAATGACGCAGTTATCTCTATCCCATTGAATCGCAGCTAAAGGTGCATTCAGCCAGTGCTGTTCAAACAAATAACTTACTTCAGACCGTTTTTTTGCCGCCTGCTCAGATTCAATTCTCAGTGACACATTCTTCTCAAGAAGACGGTGAAACTGAATCAGAACCAGATACAGGGTGGCCAGATAAATAAGAGTAAATGCTACAAAATAGGCGCTGGCATTTTGATCCGCCAAATAAACCTGAATGGTGCAAGGTAACAGCACCATTCCCACCTTAATCAATGCAGCCTTGATGTTATAACTAAATAACATGCCGCTACTGGCAGCGGCACCAATGAGAATAGAAAGGTAGAGCCACTGATCAGAACCCTGATGATAAAACTGAAGCCAACTGGCCAATATCCAAATCATGCCTGTTGCTACGGCAAGAACTATTGTCAGATTGTTGATGTCTTCAACCAGCTTGATGGTCATCCCTACCACATTAAGAGACTCTGACAACCGTCGAATCAACCACCAGCCTATAATGAAGACACTTATCGCATATGCACACCAGGCAACCATGTGCCAAGTCGAAAACACCTGCTGCCAGGCATAAGACAGTATCAGACAGAAACCAGCAGTTACCCCCAAACAAAGTGGCAAGCGATTCAACATCAATCCAGCCATATCAAAGCTTGTAGATTCGCTAATTTGATCTGCTGTACGTTCCATAGTCATCTTCCTGATAAACAGTCCAGAGAACAGGCTAAACATTCTAAAAAAAAACAACTTCGGTGGAGATAACACGGTCAAATACTCCGACCAATGGCCAATCTCACCCACCTTAGAACACTTTTTTGTGAACTACGTCACAAATAAACTGCCACCAAAGTCAATTTCTCATAGGATATTACGGCTATGAAAACAGACTTACAAACCAAATTGAAAATCTATCGCCATGACAATGGCATCTTCTGGTCCGGAAGATGTTTGGTAGTAATTTTGGCGTAAACATATCTCCACAAAACCAACATCCTGATAAAGATGAATAGCAGGGTGATTAGAAGCCCTCACTTCAAGAAAAAACCGCTCGGCCTGCTCAGAGACAATGGACATTAGATACTCAAGTAGCTGACGCCCATACCCTTTCCCTTGGTAGTCAGGATGAATTGCAATATTCAGGATTTCTGCCTCCCCTGCCACAATGGTATAAACCGTGTACCCGATGATTTGGGCCTCCAGGCTCAATATCAGGCAGTGATGCTTAGAAACGCTCTCTAGAAACTGGCTTTCACGCCATGGGTGCGGTGTGACCTGCTGCTCAATAGTACTGACATAGGACACATCTTCAACGACCATGGGACGAATAGCAGCGGAAATACTCAGGCTCTGTCTGTCAGGCATTTGATCGCTTGCCAAGTTTCAACCTTTGCATTGGGATCTTGTAACATGTCTTGTAGACTTCTCACCACGATCGTTTTTGCTCCACCCGAAATTCCCTCTATGGTGCCCAGCGACTCAGAATAAACTTTGTTTGAGGGCGACAGTAAATCTGTCGCCACTTCACCCATGAGTAGAACCCAAAGCACACCCCGTTTTTTTATCCGGGCATCAAGGAAAACGGACAACATGCTACGTGCAGCACACACATCTGTTTCTCCGCCACGCCCCATTGGCCAATCAATGAATTCAGGAGCAGACAGACCATCAGGCAATCGACAAATGGCTCGCAGGATATTACCCAACAATTGGAGCTCTTCGGGTTGTGGGTTTTCACGAGGAGGGAGTTGATTGAATACCAGTAAATCATCACAAGGTTGCCAGCATGCAAGCCTGAAGCTCATCACCTCAACTACTGACGCAGGATTACTCTCAACAACGGGTTCTTCTATTGTCTGCGATGAGCTACCGCCAATTTCGTCAACACCCTTTAGGATACTGACCACGTCCTCTTTGGCCGAGTAAGTGGCAGAGCTAACCTCATCACCAGATGAAGGGGTATGAAATGGCAACGATACTGGCTCCTCACTCTTGGGTTGGTATTGCACAATACCCAAATTAGCGAGGTACCAGTTTCGCAGCTCAGGTGTCATCATCCGTAACCTTATACACCCGCCATCTGTGGATGTAATCGATCAGGATTTTCCAGCAAATTGAGCGCATTCAGATATGCCTTCACGCTCGCTACCAAAATATCCGTATCTGCGCCATGACCATTCACAATACGTCCACCCTTCTCAAGCCGAACGGTCACCTCACCTTGAGAATCAGTACCGGCTGTTACCGCATTTACGGAGTAAAGTTTCAACTCGGTGTCACTCTTGGCAAGCTGTTCGATGGCCTTGAACACTGCATCCACCGGCCCGTCTCCATCAGATGTTGAGTGATATGACTCTCCCTTGTAATTTAGGGTAAGTTCAGCATGGGGCAATTGACCTGTCTTGGAAATCACTTCAAGGCTTTCCAACGTAATCTTGTCGCCATCCGTCCCACTCACCTGAACTTCAGACACCAACGCCTGAAGGTCTTCGTCATAAATTTCACGTTTCTTATCTGCTAACGCTTTAAACCGAACAAAAGCTTCATTGAGGTCCTCTTTATTTTCAAACTGTGTACCCAATTCTTCCAAACGTGCAGCAAATGCGGCTCGACCAGATAACTTACCCAGTACAATTTTATTGGTACTCCAACCCACATCTTCCGCTTTCATAATTTCGTACGTCTCGCGAAACTTCAGCACTCCATCCTGATGAATCCCAGACTCATGGGCGAAGGCATTGGCACCGACAATGGCTTTGTTGGGCTGAACGGGGAAGCCTGTAATACTGGAAACCAATCGCGATGTGGATACGATCTGACTCGTATCAATAGACGTTTCCACCGGAAAAATATCTTTACGGGTTCTCACCGCCATCACCACCTCTTCCAGTGCAGCATTGCCCGCGCGCTCACCTAGCCCGTTAATCGTGCACTCCACTTGGCGCGCACCTTTCATAACGGCAGCCAAGGAATTGGAGACAGCCAAACCAAGATCATTGTGACAATGTACCGAGAAAATAGCTTTATCTGAATTGGGTACATTCTCGATCAAGCGGCCAATCGTCTCCGCATACTCTTCCGGGAAGCCATAGCCAACCGTATCAGGCAAGTTGATTGTTCCTGCACCAGCATCGATGACCTGCTCAATAACCCGACACATAAAGTCAAACTCTGAACGACTTGCATCTTCCAGCGAGAACTCAACATCATCTATGAGATTACGAGCCAATTTCACCGCTGACACTGCTTTCTCAACGACCTGATCCGGTGACATCTGCAATTTGTACTGCATATGAATAGGGGATGTGGCTATAAAAGTATGAATACGCCCGGAATTAGCATTTTTTAATGCTTCTGCCGCACGTTCAATATCCAAGTTTTTGGTGCGTGCAAGGCTACAAACAGTGCTGTCTTTTACTGCTTCAGCAATGGCTTTTACTGCTTCAAAGTCACCCTGACTGGAAATGGCAAAACCAGCCTCAATCACATCTACTCTGAGTTTTTCTAATGCTTTTGCCACACGTAATTTTTCTTCCCTGGTCATGGATGCACCAGGGCTCTGCTCCCCATCTCGGAGCGTTGTGTCAAAAATTACCAAATGTTGTTTGTCCATTAGTTGCTACTCCAGATCTTATGCCCTTACACCAACAAGGGCTGGACAAAAATAGTTACGCGAATTCTCCCCGTGACGGGGAGAATTTGCAAACGAGAATAATAAAATTGTGAATATAACGAATATGCCCCTCAGGGCAGGAGTAGAAGCAGGCAAGCAACAGTACAACGAGACAGGGCGTCCTGCTGAAAAGAAACTGTTGTATGACGGCTAGAATTCATTACTTGTCGCTGACAATAATTCATGTGTAGGGCTTCATTCAAACAGGTTTCAAACTGTTTGCCAAGTGCTAGGCTTTGGGTGCCCTTATTTTGTGCCATACCCAAACCACGGGTGCTGAGAGGCTGTAAAGCAACGCAAGCAGAAATAAAATTCGAGGTGGATCAATAGTGACGATAATAAGAGCCATCACTACGGCAAAAATAACAACAAAGGGTACCTTGCCTTTTAGATCAATTCCTTTAAGGCTGTGGTAACGAAAATTGGAGACCATTAGCAACCCTGACAAAGCTGTCACCAGTGCTGCAGCCAACGCCAATTGCATTGTTGGCTCTACGTCATAACTGCTCCAGACCATTCCGGCCACTAGTGCGGCGGCCGTAGGACTCGCAATACCAATAAAATACCGCTTATCAACGGTATCAACTTGAGTGTTAAAACGAGCCAACCTTAGGGCCGCACAAGAGGCATAAATAAAGGCTGCAGCCCAGCCAATTTTACCCACTTCATTGAGTATCCAGCTGAAAGCTACCACTGCCGGAGCCACGCCAAAGGAAACCATATCTGACAAGCTGTCGTACTGAAGCCCAAACTCGCTGGATGTGTTGGTCATACGTGCTACGGTTCCATCAAGACCATCAAAGATCATTGCCACAAAAATAGCGATGGAAGCTGCCTCAAACTTGCCATCCATGCCTGCCAAAATGGCATAAAAACCAGCAAACATAGCACCGGTGGTAAACAAGTTTGGCAGTAGAAAAATTCCTTTATGACGAGCCTTCTCATGCTGGGGAGGCTGGGCACTGTCATCAACAACCGGCTGAGGAGTTTCCCCATTCGGTTCTACATTGTGATTGTTGTTATCCACCATTATTAGCCCTTTAATTTCTTACTTTGCCAAGATCACCGACTCACTCTCAGCGATTCTATTAATTACCCACCTGCATCAGCACTTCTTTACAGGAGATGACTAAGGGTATTAAACACCAAAGGTTAAGACAAAAAAACCGCGCCGTAGCGCGGTTCTTAAATCAAGTTATATCAGATGACTTGATACTAAGGCTTAGTTCTTTTCTTTATCAACCAGCTTGTTAGCTGCAATCCACGGCATCATAGAACGCAGTTTAGCACCCGTCTGCTCAATAGGGTGCGCTGCATTGTTACGACGATAGGCCGTCATAGAAGGGTAATTCATCGCACCTTCAGTAACGAACATTTTGGCATACTCACCGTTTTGAATATCTTTCAAAGCATTGCGCATCGCTGCACGGGACTCATCATTGATAATTTTAGGGCCAGTAACGTACTCACCGTACTCCGCATTGTTGGAGATCGAGTAGTTCATATTGGCAATGCCACCCTCGTACATCAGATCCACAATCAGTTTCAGTTCATGGAGACACTCGAAGTAGGCCATTTCTGGCGCGTAACCCGCCTCAACCAATGTTTCAAAGCCTGCTTTTACCAGTTCAACCGTACCACCACACAGCACGGCTTGTTCACCGAATAGGTCCGTTTCTGTTTCATCTTTGAATGTGGTTTCAATAATACCGGTACGACCACCACCAACACCGCTGGCATAAGACATGGCCACGCTTCTGGCATTACCCGAAGCATCTTGGTGAATCGCTACCAAGTCAGGAATACCTCCGCCTTTAGTGAACTCACTGCGAACTGTGTGTCCAGGCGCTTTAGGCGCAATCATGATAACGTCCAAGTCTGCACGAGGCACAACTTGGTTGTAGTGAATAGCAAAGCCATGAGCAAAAGCCATGGTAGCGCCTTGCTTAAGATTTGGTTCAATCTCGTCTCTATAGAGGTGAGATTGGAATTCATCAGGGGTCAAAATCATCACCAAATCAGCGCCAGCAACGGCTTCTGGTACATTTTTCACAGCCAGGCCGGCAGCCTCAGCTTTTGCGGCAGAAGCTGAACCAGCTCGCAGACCAACAGTTACATCTACACCTGAGTCTTTCAGGTTAAGAGCATGAGCGTGGCCCTGAGAACCATAACCAATAATGGAGACCTTCATACCTTGGATAATGGAGAGGTCACAGTCTTTGTCATAAGAAACTTGCATGTTTACACCTATGTTTTCAATCTATGGTTTTAAATCTAAATGTATGAATTACCAAGAGAGCCCCTCTTTACCTGCACAAAAAGCCCTCCCTATAAAAGCTAAAGCCGCAATGATTTTTCACCGCGTGCTAAGCCAGACACGCCTGACCTAACGAGCTCAAGAATATCGGCATCGCCGATGGCCTGAACAAAGGCGTCGAGTTTATCACTGTTACCCACAATCTGTAATGTATAAGCATTCGCATTTACATCAACTATCTGACCACGGAAAATATCCACACAACGCTTGATCTCTGCTCGCTGTGAATCATTGGCTTTCACTTTCACCAACATCAGTTCACGCTCAATATGCGGCCCTTCGGTCAAATCAACCACTTTGACCACATCGATCAATTTGTGTAAATGTTTAGTGATCTGCTCAATCACTTGGTCATTACCATGAGTCGTCATAGTCAGACGAGACAACGTCTGATCCTCTGTAGGCGCTACTGTGAGCGTATCAATGTTATAGCCACGCTGAGAAAATAGACCCACAACCCGAGACAATGCGCCAGGTTCATTTTCCATCAATACTGAAAGTATACGTCTCATCAGGTGCGCTCCGTTTTGCTCAACCACATATCACGCATAGAACCATTAGGCGCCACATGCATAGGGTATACGTGCTCCGAACGATCCACACAAATATCCATAAAGACCACTCGGTCCTTCAGGCTAAAACACTCCGCCATTTTCTCTTCAAGCTCATCAAAGTTGGTTACGCGGATTCCCACATGACCATAGGATTCTGCCAACTTAACAAAATCCGGTAGAGAATCTTCATAAAGACTGGATGAATAACGGCTGCTGTATTGCATATCCTGCCATTGGCGCACCATACCCAACGCTTGGTTGTTGAGATTAATAATTTTTACCGGAAGGCCATACTGCGTACAGGTCGATAGCTCCTGAATACACATCTGAATGCTACCTTCACCCGTCACACAAGCGACAGCCGCATCTGGGTGAGCTAGCTGCACCCCCATAGCTGCAGGCAAACCAAAGCCCATAGTGCCAAGTCCACCGGAATTGATCCAACGACGTGGTTTATCAAACAGGTAGTACTGGGCAGCAAACATCTGGTGTTGACCCACATCAGAGGTAACGTAGGCATCTCCACCCGTTACTTTGTACAGGGTTTTTATCACATCCTGTGGCTTGATAATGTTGCCGCCACTGGGTTCATGTCGTGGTTGGGTATAGATGCCATGACGGTCACGCCATTCATCAATTTGCGCCCACCACTCGGCAATAGCCGTTTCATCCAACGTCAGGTCATTGCTTTCAACCTGAGCAAGCATCTCCTGTAATACTGCATCACAGGGACCAACAATGGGGATATCTATCGCCACTGTTTTGGAGATTGAGGTGGGGTCTACATCGATATGAATGATTTTTGCTGAAGGGCAAAATTTACTAGGCGTATTGGTCACCCGATCATCAAATCGAACTCCAACTGCGAGAATAACATCGGCATGATGCATAGCAGCATTCGCTTCATAGGTGCCGTGCATACCCAGCATGCCGACAAACTGACGATCGGTACCAGGGTAAGCGCCAAGCCCCATTAGGGTATTGGTGACGGGGATATTCAACAGTTTAGCCAACTCAGTCAGCTGTGAGGATGCATTACCCAAAACGACACCACCGCCACTATAAATAATCGGGCGCTTGGCAGCCAACAGCGTTTTTATCGCACGCTTAATTTGGCCCGTATGTCCCTTGGTGGTAGGTTGATAAGAGCGAATCTTGACCTTTTCTGGATACTCATAAGGCACGCGATGATTGGGGGCAGTAACATCCTTCGGGATGTCAACAACCACCGGACCAGGGCGCCCTGTTCCTGCAATATAAAAAGCCTTGGCAATTACACCAGCAATCTCGGATGCATCCTTAACCAAAAAACTGTGCTTAACGATGGGGCGGGAAATACCCACCATATCCGTTTCCTGAAAAGCATCTCCGCCTATTTTATCGCGAGGAACCTGGCCTGAAATGACAACCATGGGAATAGAGTCCATGTACGCAGTAGCAATACCGGTAATGGCGTTGGTAGCACCTGGGCCAGATGTAACAAGCACAGCACCTACTTCCCCTGTAGAACGGGAATGACCATCAGCTGCATGAACAGCTGCCTGCTCATGACGAACAAGAATATGTTGAACATCCTGTTGTTGAAATAACGCATCATAAATATGCAATGCCGCACCACCCGGGTAACCCCAGATATGCTTAACACCCGCATCTTTGAGCGCACGAACGACGATATCACCGCCAGACAAAAGTTCCACTTCACAAACCCTCAAATGTAAACAGCACAACGCTGATCCAGCCCACAAGGGACATAAACCACAACCGCTGTGACATCACAGGTCTGCTATTGCAACACCGCGGCCGATTTCTGATGGTCGGCGCGTCAGACTCATGGGTAAACAAGCCTGTTCTGGATGCCCAGCGAACGCTGTTTACGTTCACTTGGCAAGCTGAGAAGAACCCAGCGCGCGAGTAAAAGACAATACCCGCCGAAGTTTTGGACTTTATGGATTTATCGCCATAAAGTCAAGAAGTTACCCTCGCTGGCCAATTAATAAACGTCTTTTTTTTGCTACCAAACACTCAACATCTGCTCTTTAAATCCGCTATGATGCTATTAATCACGGTTTTATATAGGTTCAAGGATATGAAACATCTCTCTTTGGTCATACTTACAGGGCTATTACTGACAATCGGAATGGCCGCGCAAGCGGGAAAAGTCTACAAATGGCAGGGTGATGATGGATCCTGGTATTATTCAGAAATACCCCCTGTCGAAAAAGAGGCTGAAACACTCAAAATTAAGACGGGTAATCTGGCTGAGAAACCCACAACTGAGGAATCAGAACCAGAAAACGCTGACAAGGGCACTGAGCCTTCAGAAGAACAACCTCTAAAGCAGTCGCCAGAAGTGGCGGCAGCAGAACGTGAACGCAAGGCCAAGAATTGTGAGCGCGCTAGTAAAAACCTGGAATCCCTAACCAACCGCCCCCGAATTCTTTATACAGATAAAGAAAAAGGTGAAGAGCGCTACTTGACCCCTGAAGAACATGACGAATGGCGTCAAAAATCTAAAGATCAGGTGAAGGAATTCTGCCAGTAATGACGTGTGGCTAAAGATTAAAAAGTTTCTATCTAAATGAGCAGAACAAAGAAGGAGTAGATAACTATCTTCTCCTTCTTAATCTTCCATATTTAATTGTAGTCATTCATATTTGTCCGACAGCTACAAGTTTTTTAAGGGTGTTGTGTGGTCAGGATTGTTACCAACACATTAATCTCCATTCTTTTCTGACATAAAACAACGCGTCTTTTGACGTGAAACACCGCTCCGAAACTAAATGGTGTTTTTCCACACTCATATTCAGACAACAGTAAGCCTCAACACTCCTACTCTTTCTTCTCTATAGGTGTTTGGAATTTGGGTGAATCATTTTCTTTTACTAGTTTACTGATAATTGTTTTAGCCATTTTCTTTTTGAATTCGATTGCTCCTACTTCATCCCAGTCACCACCCGCCAAAAAATAAATCTCGTAAACTTCCAGTGCTTTGTAGGCAGAAATTAATTCAGGGTGCTTTTTGATTGCGATATTCTTTTGGTCATGTAGAAGGCTATCTAATAGCTCAAAATATTTTTTATTTGGGGTTTCAACATTTGTAGTATTTTCTTTTTCTGAAGTAGTGTCTTTTCCTGAAGTGATGCCTGCTCCTGAAGCATCTCCGGCTTCGCGCCCCTTCGTTGGTTGAACCATGGCTTTAAAAACCTCTATTTTTAATGTGTCGTCATTCGGCTCATCAATATGCTGAAGGTGTCCACCCATTATTCCTTGCTAAATCTACTCCTTAGAAAACACTACAGACTCATCGTCCAAGTCAACCACAATCGTATCGCCTGGGACAAAATCACCAGCAAGCACCTTTTGAGCTAGTGGGTTTTCCAGTAATTGCTGAATAGCTCTTTTCAGTGGGCGCGCACCGTAAACCGGATCAAACCCTGCATCACAAAGCTTGTCCATCATTGACTCCGATATATCCAATGACAAGTCACGCTCAGCCAAACGCCGCCTTAGCAGCCCAAGCTGTATATCAGCAATCCCGCTAATTTGCCCCCTGGCCAAGGGATGGAATACTACAACCTCATCAATCCGATTAATGAATTCTGGCCTAAAATGGCCAGACACAACATCCATCACCGCCTCTTTCATCGCTTGATAACGATTTTCATTGTCAGTGGAATCACCCGCCTCCGCACCAGATTGGCCAGAAACATCAAAACTGACCGTATCAAAGGAGTGATCCTCAACCAGCTCTTGAATTCGGTCAGAACCCAGATTGGATGTCATCACAACCACGGTATTACAAAAATCAACCGTACGGCCCTGCCCATCCGTCAACCGACCATCATCCAGAACCTGCAACAAAATATTGAAGACATCCGGGTGAGCTTTTTCCACTTCATCCAGCAACAGTACCGAGTAAGGACGCCTCCTCACTGCTTCTGTCAGATAACCGCCTTCTTCATAACCCACATAGCCCGGAGGCGCTCCCACCAACCGGGCGACGGAATGCTTCTCCATAAATTCAGACATATCGATGCGCACCATGGCATCTTCACTGTCAAATAAAAACTCGGCAAGCGCTTTACATAATTCGGTTTTACCCACACCTGTGGGCCCTAAAAACAAAAACGAACCATTGGGACGATTAGGGTCGGAAAGTCCGGCTCGACTACGTCTTACGGCATTGGACACAGCAACCACTGCCTCGGCCTGACCAATAACCCGCTTATGTAAGTCATCCTCCATTCGGAGTAACTTGCCACGCTCACCCTCAAGCATTTTAGTGATAGGAATACCCGTCCATTTGGAAACAACCTCGGCAATTTCTTCCTCAGTGACCTTGTTGCGCAACAGCTGCTTCTCACTGGTTTCAGCTTCACTGGCTGCCACTAACTGCTTCTCAAGCTCAGGGATTTTGCCGTATTGCAGTTCAGACATTTTTGCCAAATCACCCGCTCGACTGGCAGCATCCATATCAATTCTAGCCTGTTCCAATTCTATTTTAATCTGAGCGGCCCCCTGTAATGCGGCCTTTTCCGCCTTCCATATTTCTTCCAGATCGGCAAACTCTTTACCAATTACATTGATATCTTCCTCAATCTTTTTCAGACGCTTGCGGGAGGCGTCATCCTCTTCTTTCTTAACCGCTTCGCGCTCCATTTTCAGTTGAATCAACCGACGCTCTAAACGATCCATCTCCTCCGGCTTGGAATCGATTTCCATCCGAATACGACTGGCGGCTTCATCTATAAGATCAATCGCTTTATCAGGCAATTGGCGGTCCGCGATATAGCGCTGTGATAGTTTGGCCGCCGCCACAATGGCAGAATCGGTGATATCTACCCCGTGGTGTACCTCATAGCGCTCTTTCAATCCACGCAAAATAGCAATAGTGTCTTCTTCATTAGGCTCATCAACTAATATCTTTTGAAAGCGACGCTCCAAAGCGGCATCTTTTTCAATATATTGACGGTATTCATCAAGGGTTGTGGCACCCACGCAATGCAGCTCACCTCTGGCCAAGGCTGGCTTCAGCATATTCCCGGCATCCATGGCACCTTCAGCTTTACCAGCACTCACCATGGTATGCAGCTCATCAATAAACAATATGATTTGTCCTTCCTGCTTTGATAGCTCTTTGAGAACCGCTTTAAGGCGTTCTTCAAAATCACCACGGAATTTGGCTCCAGCCAGTAGAGCACCCAAATCCAATGATAAAATGCGCTTACCCTTCAGCCCCTCCGGTACTTCTCCATTAATTACCCGCTGAGCTAACCCCTCAATAATGGCTGTTTTACCCACACCAGGGGCGCCGATCAGCACGGGATTGTTTTTGGTACGACGTTGTAATACCTGGATAGTCCGGCGTATCTCATCATCACGACCAATCACCGGATCCAGCTTCCCTTCTGAGGCCTGCGCAGTGAGATCAATGGTATATTTATCTAGCGCTTGCCGATTACCCTCTGCCTCTGGATCTGTCACTGCCTCACCCCCCCGAATTTTATCCACAACAGCCTTAAATTTGACGCCATCACCAAACTTGGACAACGCCTTACCTGCATCACCCTTATTCTCAAATGCCACTAACAAAACCACTTCACTGGAAATAAATTGATCGCCCAGTTGTTGTGCCTGCTTATCCGCCAGATTGAACAATTTGGCTAAATCCGTTGATACGTTGACCTCACCCGTTGGCGACTGTATCTGAGGCAGTCGGTCAATCTGTTGCTCAAGCTCGTTCTTTAGTCCAGCCGTATCAAAACCCGCCTGAATCAACATGGGCCGCAAAGCACTACCCTCTTGAGTCAACAGTGCCAAGATGAGGTGTGCAGGCTCAAGGGCAGTGTTATCCCTGCCCACAGCCATTGACTGGGCATCCGAGATAGCAGTTTGTAAGTGCGTGGTAAAACGATCAAATCGCATAGCTGACCTCAATTTTGATCAAAAAATTTTGCTCGTTAAACAACAGGTTGGGGCAGGGATGGATATTTCAAGCACTATCCAAAGTTGAACTGATGACAATCTTTGTTCAGCTGGCAATCAGCTGATCCATATCAAACTGGCCATACGACCTGTCTGGCCATCACGGCGATAGGAGTAAAATCGCTGAGCATCCGCATAGGTACAATAATCACCACCATATACCTGTGTCACACCCAGCTCATAAAGAGCCATTGTGGCAAGACCATAGATGTCGGCCTGCCAGTGTTCTTCATCCTTTTTGATAAAGCTATTTTCTATATTACGGAACATATGCCGTTGAGAGGCATTAGCTAAAAAAGCCTCGAGCACCTCGACTCCCACCTCAAAATGGGGCTGACTTATCGCTGGCCCCAGGTAAACCATGAGCTCGGTTGGACTAGTATCAAACCGGTTAATGGCCTGACCGACAATACCTGCCGCTAAACCACGCCAACCCGCATGCACAGCAGCAACCTCGGTGCCGGCACGATTACAAATCAAGATTGGCAAACAGTCTGCTGTCATTACCGTACAAACACGACCTGTCCGATTGGTATAACAACCATCTGCCTCAGGAATAGAACCATCACACACTGCATCAACAATGGTTGTTCCATGTACCTGCTGCAGCAACTGAGGTGATGAAGGCAGGGGTTGTTTCTTCGACAATAATTGCTCAGACAGTAGCTGCCAGTTTTTTTCTACGGTTTTTGGGTTATCGCCCACATGATAAGCAAGATTAAGTTCGTCCCAAGGTGATACCGACTGACCGCCACTTCGGGTACTGATGGCAGTGTGAACATTCTCAGGTGCTGGCCAGCTTGGGGTTAGAATGGCTGTCATTGGTTTCGGGCATCTGCCTCAAGGGCATGAAGTAAAACATCAAAATCTGCCGGTGGTGATACCTGCCATTCCATATATTCATTCGTCTCTGGATGAATCAACCCCAACTTGGCCGCATGTAGTGCCTGTCGTTTGAAACCACGCAGGGTATCTTGTAATTCAGGGGTTGCTCCCCTGGGTAATTTAAGACGCCCGCCATAGACTGCATCGCCTACCAGAGGATAGCCAATATGAGCCATATGTACGCGTATTTGATGAGTTCGGCCAGTCTCCAATTTGACCCTAACATGAGTATGGCCGGGAAAACGCTGGATCACCCTGTAGTGGGTTACTGCCTCCTTGCCGCCGTGTTCCAGCACTGACATTTTGATTCTGATTTGAGGATGACGCCCCATGGGTTTATCTACGGTACCCCCCCCCGTCATCACCCCCTGCGTAATGGCCTGATACTCCCTGCTCACCGTTCGCTCCTGTAGCTGCTTGATTAAAGAATGGTGGGCCACCAAAGATTTAGCCACCACCATCAATCCTGTGGTGTCCTTATCCAGTCGGTGAACAATACCTGCTCGGGGAATGTTCTCGTTATCCGGCAAATAATGAATTAAGCCGTTAAGCAAGGTACCGGAATAGTTACCCGCAGCCGGATGAACAACTAAACGAGTCGGTTTATTGATAACCAGAATATGCTCATCTTCATAGACGATATCAAGTTTGATGTCTTCTGGCTCCCATTCCCCTTCAGGCTCCAGTGCCACATTGACCGTTAATACCTCCCCACCCAAAAGTTTGTCCTTTGGGCGAGATGACTGGCCATCGACCAGCAAATCGCCCTCCTTAATCCACTGTTGTAAGCGAGAGCGAGAAAACGCATTAAATAATTCTGCAGCTATCTGATCGAGACGGTTACCTGCCAGTTCTTCCGGTACCCTTGCTTCCAGTTTTATTGGATCAGTCATCTGTGTTTTGCATCCCGTCGGGCCTGTGGTTAAATAGCGAATCTTACAGGCATTGCTCCAGCTAACAAGAACACTTTAACTGCTTACTCATCGGGATTTAACCACCAACATGCGATTTTTGACTCCTCTGCTGTTATGTACAACACTATTGGTCACTGGCTGCTCATGGCTGAAAGGCGCAGAGCAAATCAACCAGGAAGAACGAGATACCAGTGCCTTCTCGGAGAAAGATTTCTATGAGGTCATTCAGGACGACTTAGATGCAGGCTTCTGGCAGACAGCCATTGAAAACCTGGAATCACTGGAAGCTCAATATCCCTTTGGTGACTACGCAGAGCAGGCTCAGTTAGAACTTATTTATGCCCGCTACCGAGCGGGTGATTTTGAAGCGGCCATTGCTTCTGCGGACCGGTTCATCAGATTACATCCTCAACACCTCAATGTGGACTATGCATATTACTTAAAAGGTCTGTCTTATTTTTCAAAAACCAAAGGCTTTTTTGAAGCGTTTCTGCCCACGGACGACACCAAGCGCGATCCCGGTGCTGCCCGTGACTCTTTGACTACATTTAATGAGTTATTGAACCGGTACCCAGATAGCCTGTATGCACCTGATGCCAGAAAACGGACCATCTACATACGCAACAATCTCGCACGACTCGAGATTCATGCCGCTAACTACTATTTCTTACGTAGCGCCTACTTGGCTGCGGCAAATCGTGGACGTTATGTCGTCGAAAACTTCCAGGCAACGCCCGCTGTTCCTGATGGTCTCGCTGTTATGGCCCAAGCCTACCACCTCATGCAAATGCAGGATCTATCTGATGACGCTGTCAAGTTATTAGTTGCTAACTATCCCCAACACCCCGCACTCGATGAAAGCGGAAATTTTCTCTATCAAGAAGAGACTGCCGGATTCAAACGTAGCTGGACGAATAAACTGACGGCAGGACTCTATGACAAACCAGAAACTATTGGCTTTGATACTCGCCATGTTTTTAGTGAGCGCTATAAAAAATCGGGCAAAGAAGCCGCTCGTGGAGAAAAGTCCTGGTTTGACCAACTTACTTTTGGGGTTTTTAACTAACCCCACACTGTCAACACTCCCCAAAGAACCCAGCCATGGATATTGACGCAATCCGCAGGGAAATGAAGGTCCTGCCAAATATCGACCCCACCTCAGAAGTTGAGCGCCGAATTGAGTTCATAAAGTCCAAACTAACTCAATCTGGAGCTACAAACCTTATTCTCGGCATAAGTGGAGGCATAGACTCCACCACCTGTGGAAAACTGTCTCAATTGGCAGTAGACCAACTCAATCAACAACAATCTGACCTGAATTACCGCTTTATTGCCGTCAGACTACCCTATGGTGTTCAAGCGGATGAAAAAGATGCCCAACTAGCGCTGGAATTTATTCAGCCCTCTAAAAGCTTGGCAATAAATGTCAAATCAGGGGCAGATGGTGTACATAGTGAAGTTCTGGACACATTAGGTAAGAACGATCTAATGACAGCCACAGAATCCGTTATCGACTTCACCAAAGGTAATACCAAGGCCCGCATTCGCATGGCGATTCAATATGAACTTGCTGGTCTTTTAGGTGGTTTGGTCGTCGGTACTGATCACTCTGCCGAAAATGTAACCGGGTTTTTCACCAAATGGGGAGATGGAGCCTGTGACCTGGCCCCACTGTTTGGCCTCAGCAAGCGTCAAGTTCGGCAGATTGCTGGATGTCTTGGTGCACCTGTGAGGCTGATTGAAAAAACACCTACAGCAGATCTGGAATGTCTGGTACCCCAAAAAGCCGATGAACATGCCCTCGGCATCACCTACGATGAACTGGATGACTTTTTAGAAGGGAAGCCTGTTAGTGATACTGCGATAACTCGTATCGTCGAGATTTACAAAAAAACCCAGCACAAACGTCAACCCATCCCCACCCTATACGAATAATCTACCCTTCATCAGGGGCCGTCCAAACAGAAGAATACCCATAAAGTATTGAAGTAATACTCAATCACTGAGTTTTCACCATGAAATAAAAGGCTCTTTTCGGATAGAATCTCCTTACGATATAAATGAAAGGGCAGTCATGCTACTGCAAGCAGATCAGGATGTAACACACTCAGCACCCGATAAGCTGCTAAAGGTGTACGCCTACTATAGGACCATTCTATCGGCTACATTGCTGACTATGTACCTAACGGGTATAGCCTATAACATTCTGGGCAGCGATGATCCCCAGCTATTCCTGGGAATAACAACAGCCTATACCTCTCTCTGCATTCTCACACTACTCTATTTCCGACTAAACCCCTCGGGCCCAGGCATCCAGTTACTCTTCTTTATGTTACTCACCGACATGGTCGCCGTCACACTGATGATGCACGCCAGTGGCGGGATAGAAAGTGGGCTGGGCTTTCTGATGCTGGCCGTTGTGGCTGCAGGTAGTATTCTGGTAGCAGGGCGATTAGCACTATTACTGGCAGCCACGGCCAGTATCTTTGTGATGACTGAAACATTCTCTACCTTTCTACTGCTGGGCAAGAATCAAGAAGCCATCTTCCCTGCGGGAATTTTGGGTATTCTGTTATTTATTACTGCATTGATTTTTCAAACACTAACCCAGCGTATCCGGGTTGCCCAAGCCATAGCATCAAAAAAAGCCACTGAAAGTGCTCAACACCAAAAACTGAATGAATCGATTGTAAAAAGAATGCACACCGGAATTGTCGTTGTTGATAGTCATGACAATATCCAGCTGATCAATAGCTCTGCTGTGCAATTACTTGGCGGCCAACAACCGGGAAAACCCTTGGGAACCAACCAGACACTCAGGCTTGTCCCACCCCTGTTTAAACAACTTGAGCGCTGGCGAACCTACCCTTGGTTGAGAACCCCCACATTTAAAGCGGCTCCTTCAACACAGGAGTTACAGGCCAACTTTACCTCTCTACACCAGGGTATAGACAAGCAGACACTGATTTTTTTGGAAGATACCCGCACACTTGCTCAGTATGCCCAACAACTGAAACTCTCATCACTCGGCAGATTAACCGGCAGTATTGCCCATGAAATTCGCAACCCCCTGGGAGCAATCAGCCACGCATCGCAATTACTATCAGAACAACCTTCCACCGACAGCCAAGGAAAGCTAATTGATATCATTAACCGACACTGCATCCGAGTGAACCAGATTGTAGAAAACGTACTTCAATTATCACGACAAAAGACACCTGCATTTCAAAAACTCTGGTTATTGCAATGGCTAAAGAAATTTCGTATGGAATATCTAGACTATCATCAACCTCTAACCGTGATAGAAATAGAAAATAATGTGAATGACACCCAGATCTTTTTTGATCCTAGCCATCTGACACAGATACTGACAAATCTGGTAGATAATGGCATACGTTTCAGTGAGCAATCGTGCGATCAACGCTGGGTCAAGCTTGTTGTATCGAAAGACCCCGCTTCTAACCTTCCCTTTCTGGACCTCTATGACAAAGGCCCAGGTATTCCCAACAGCGACCAAGAGAAAATTTTTGAGCCATTTTTCACAACATCCCATGAAGGCTCAGGTCTGGGACTTTACATGGCCCAAGAACTTTGTAAGGTAAACTATGCCTCTCTAAATTATTTTGGTGATAAACCTGAAGATAGTCATTTTCGAATAGGCTTTTCCCATACAGAGCGACTACTACCGAGGTCTCAGTAATATGAAAAAACGTGTTCTAGTCGTTGATGACGAACCCGATATCCGGGAATTACTCTCCATGACTCTTGAGCAAATGGGGCTGGAGGTTATCACTACAGCCAAACTTACCAAGGCTCGCAAACTATTAGACAGTGAAAATTTTGATCTTTGTTTAACGGACATGAACATGCCTGATGGCAACGGGCTTGAACTGGTGGATCATGTACAGGCCTGTCACCCACATCTCCCCATTGCCATGATCTCAGCCTATGGCAATATGACAATTGCTATCGAAGCCCTCAAAAAAGGGGCTTTTGATTTTATTTCTAAACCCCTGGAACTGATTCGTTTACGCAATATTGTCCAGTCAGCACTCAAACTGGATCAGGATGAAACTGAGAAAGCACCACCCTCGACCTCCTTAATTGGAAGCTCGTCCGCCATGGCGGCCCTCCAACAACAAATAAGACGCGTTTCACGTAGCCAGGCACCCATTTTTATCAGCGGAGAATCCGGCAGCGGTAAAGAGCTGGTCGCCCGAGCGATTCATGGCCTCGGACCGCGCAGTACAGGTCCCTTCATCCCCATTAACTGTGGTGCCATTCCTTCTGAACTCATGGAAAGTGAGTTTTTCGGTCATAAAAAAGGCAGCTTCACCGGTGCTCATCAGGATAAACAAGGGCTGTTTCTAGCGGCCAATGGAGGAACACTATTACTCGATGAAGTTGCCGATCTTCCCCTTGGGATGCAGGTAAAGTTACTCCGTGCCATTCAGGAAAAAAGCATCCGGCCTGTGGGTGCTGAAGATGAAATACCTGTGGATGTTAGGATTCTCAGTGCCTCTCACAAGAACCTGGCTAAAGAAGTACAAAGCAACCAGTTCCGTCAGGACTTGTTTTACCGCATCAATGTGATCGAACTTATGGTACCCAGCTTGCGTGAACGGAAAGATGATATCCCACAACTGGCAGAGACCTTTCTGGAGCGGTTTGCCAACGAGTCTGGACTCCCAGTACCAACACTCTCTAACGAAGCTCTTCAAACCCTACTAGGGTACAGTTTTCCCGGCAATGTCCGTGAATTAGAAAATACGCTGGAACG
>JBALWM010000008.1:0-26092 GCA_036960905.1 Porticoccus sp. | reverse complement strand
ACGCTTCATTGCGGTGACAAGAACCAAACTCTGCCAGCCTCAGCGGCAAATCACGGTAGCTTTTTAAGCCCTGGTTATACACTTGAATATGACAGGGGCAGTTCATCGGCTTCACCGCAAAATCACGGGATTCTGACTCGACGGTAAACATGTTCTCACGGAATTTGTCCCAGTGCCCCGAACGCTCCCACAAGGTACGATCAACCACTAAAGGGGTCTTAATTTCCTTATAACCGTTCTTCCTCTGCACCTCACGCATATAGCGTTCAACTTCGGTATAGACGCTCCATCCCTTAGGATGCCAAAACACCATACCCGGCGCTTCTTCCTGTAAATGAAACAGGTTAAATTTCTTCGCCAGTTTCCGGTGATCACGCTTTTCAGCCTCTTCCAATTGATGAAGATAAGCTTTTAATCCTTTCTTGCTTGTCCAGGCCGTACCATAAATACGCTGAAGCATCTGATTGTTGGAATCACCGCGCCAATAGGCTCCCGCCACCTTCATTAATTTGAAGTATTTCAACTTTCCTGTTGATGGCACATGGGGGCCGCGACAGAGGTCTTCAAAATCCCCTTGACGATAAAGAGATAAATCCTGATCAGCAGGAATATCTTCAATAATCTCAGCCTTATACTCTTCACCCAGATCACGAAAATAGGCAACAGCCTCATCGCGCGACAATACCCTGCGCACTACCGCTGTATCCTCTGAGGACAGCGCCGACATTTTGCTTTCAATAGCTATCAAGTCATCCGGTGTAAACGGGCGCTCATAGGCAAAATCATAAAAGAAGCCATTCTCAATGACCGGTCCAATGGTCACCTGAGCCTCAGGGAACAATTGTTTAACGGCCTGAGCCAACAAATGTGCTGTTGAATGACGAACAACCTCAAGCCCTTCATCGGACTTTTCAGTCACAATAGCCAGCTCAACATCATTTTCAATAAGATAAGAGGTATCAAGTAACTCGCCATCAATCTTTCCAGCTAATGCAGCCTTGGCAAGACCGGGGCCAATATCAGCGGCGACATCATGAATACTGATCGCGTTTTCGAAACTACGTTGACTACCGTCAGGAAGGGTAATAACAGGCATACTTCTGTCCTTTCCAGTGGTGACCCCCACTAAAGGCCACATGGTTAATGCTGTGAGTACAGCGATATGATGAAGGGGGCATTCTACCGTCTTAATGGTCAGAATCAAGATGCCCCTTCATTAGCTTGTATGTAAATACTTGGAAGGGAAGGCAGGAGGCTGTTTAGAGCATCAATTTCGAGTGAGTTATGTAGGCAATTGGACCCAATAAGTTTTTGGCTTCCTGTGGCTAAACAGTAGCGAATTTTTTAGCTATTAAGGTTTACATACACAGTTTAAATAGTAGAATAGCCAACTTCTTTTTTAGGACTATAGCTCAGTTGGTTAGAGCACCTGCATGACATGCAGGGGGTCCTCAGTTCGAATCTGAGTAGTCCTACCATTCTTTTTAAAATCAAAGGGTTGACAGCCCTTTTCGTTCCGAAACTTGTATATTCTTGTTATGCAGGTTATCGATCTATTTATATATTTTTGAGCATATTTTTGAAGCTAAATATCGTTATTATATGAGTTACAAAACCTTTTTAAGAGAAATACCATTTTTGACTGGCTTGATAGTTCGATTCTTGCTCATATGTCTATGTAAACTATTGATTACAATGAGATTTATTGTTTTGTAGCTAATCCTTGGCATGGTGAGGGTCGGTGGTTCAAATCCACTCGTGCCTACCAATCAAAAGGCTAGACAGCACCATCCACCATTTTCTTCAGATGGGCCACCTCATCCCGCAAGCGACTAGCCTCTTCAAATTCAAGATTTTTAGCGCATTCAAACATTCTCTCTTCCATAGCCGCTATCTGGTGCCACAGATCAACCTCCGAACCAGAAGAACTAGAATCCAGCCGGTATGCCCCTTTCTTCTCCGTCACCTGACGAGAACCTTTCCCGGGTATCGCGGCGGCACCCTCCATAATATCGGCAACTGTTTTATAAATACCTTTGGGCACAATTCCGTGTTTTTCATTGTACTTAATCTGTGTATCTCGTCGACGATCAGTTTCGTCCATAGCCCGCTGCATAGAACCCGTAATTTTATCCGCATAGAGAATCGCCCTGCCCTCTATATTTCTTGCCGCTCGACCGATAGTCTGGATCAGAGCTTGTTCTGACCTCAGAAAGCCTTCCTTATCAGCATCAAACACCGCCACCAACGCTACTTCTGGCAGATCTAAGCCTTCTCTAAGCAGGTTGATTCCGACCAAAACATCAAACTCACCCAACCGAAGGTCTCGGATAATTTCCACCCGCTCTACGGTATCTATATCCGAGTGCAGGTAACGTACTCGAACACCGTGCTCATCAAGATATTCCGTAAAATCCTCCGCCATGCGTTTGGTGAGAACGGTAATCAATACTCGCTGCTGCTTGGCCACACAATGGTTAATTTCAGATAAGACATCATCCACTTGAGAGGAGGCAGGCCTTATCACAATCTCCGGGTCTATCAAGCCCGTGGGGCGAACCACCTGTTCAACTACCTGCCCCGCCTTTTCTGGCTCATATTTACCCGGTGTTGCAGAAACAAAAATCATCTGAGGTGCTAGTTTCTCCCATTCATCAAAACGAAGCGGCCTGTTATCCAGTGCCGAGGGCAGCCGAAAACCGTATTCCACTAAGGTTTCCTTGCGAGAACGGTCACCCTTATACATACCGCCAAGCTGAGGTACCGTCACATGGGACTCATCAATGACCAGTAATGCATCTGGCGGCAGATAATCAAACAAAGTAGGCGGCGGCATACCAGGGTCACGACCCGATAGGTAACGTGAATAGTTTTCAATGCCGGTGCAATACCCAAGCTCTCGCATCATTTCCATGTCGTAACGAGTTCGCTCACGAAGTCTTTGTTCTTCGACCAGTTTATGGACTGAACGAAGTTGCTCCAACCGCCCGTCCAACTCATTTTTTATGTGCTCAATCGCATCAAGAATCTTCTGGCGTGGAGTCACGTAGTGAGACTTGGGATAAACAGTAATCCGTGGCACACGCTTAATTGATTCTCCGGTGAGCGGATCAAACAAAGAAATGTTTTCCACTTCATCATCAAACAACTCCAGCCGTACAGCCTCACGATCAGAATCTGCTGGATAAATATCAATGACATCACCACGCACCCGGTACGTGGCACGTTGAAACACAGCATCATTACGTGTGTATTGCAGCTCTGCCAAGCGTCGCAATATTTCACGCTGGTTCACTTTGTCACCGCGAACCACATGAAGCAGCATTTTAAGGTAAGACTCGGGGTCACCCAGCCCGTAAATGGATGACACTGTCGCCACGACAATGACATCCTTGCGTTCCAATAGTGCCTTGGTAGCAGACAACCGCATTTGTTCTATATGCTGATTGACCGAAGCATCCTTCTCAATAAAGGTGCCAGAAGATGGCACGTAGGCCTCGGGCTGATAATAATCATAGTAAGAAACAAAATACTCTACTGCATTATTAGGGAAAAACTCACGGAATTCGCCATAGAGTTGCGCTGCCAGAGTTTTGTTGTGAGCCAGTACAATGGTAGGGCGCTGTACCCGGTCAATCACATTAGCAACGGTGAATGTCTTTCCCGACCCGGTGACACCTAACAATGTCTGTGCGGCTAGCCCCATTTCAAGGCCATCAACCAGCTGTTCAATGGCCGCCGGTTGATCACCTGCTGGCTGGTAGGAACTGGTGACTTTAAAGGGTTTTGACACAGTATTTTGACTCAAGCTTAATGGGTAAAAAACCACACATTATACTCTAGAAACTTACCCGAAACTGTAAGCCCATCAGGGGTTGACTACCCCCATACCGATATATAAGATACGCGCCTCTTGACCGATCCGCCTTAGCTCAGCTGGTAGAGCAAATGACTGTTAATCATTGGGTCGCTGGTTCGAGCCCAGCAGGCGGAGCCAAATATCACGGGGGTTGTAGCGATACAGCCCCCGTTTTTTATTGCCTAAATTTCTCTCTGGGTAACGCACTGGGTAACATTCTTAAAGAATATCTATATAAAGGAAGGAACAAAGGAAAAGTAGAAGCCTTTCCAGCGTGATTCAAAAATCATCCCAAGGGTCTTTGGGCCTGTCTCCATCACCAGCGTGTACTTTGCTGCGGCTGCTTGGTGTCATACCAAACTCAACCAGGTACAAACGCATTTGGGTGATATGGGCAACACTGACAGGCTCACCAGTTTGTGCGCCTTCAACATATTCGCCCCACATATGGCAAAGCGTAGCCAGACCGATGAAATCGAATCCTGTTACCACGCCGGTTTTAATCAGTTCTTTAGATAGCCGCTTCCATTCTTTCTTCCCTTCTCCGTGTACCCACGATGGGCAAGGGGGGAGCTTGGATTCTGGCTTTGGCTCTGCTGTATTGGTGCGACACTTCTGGTCTGTACCCTTCACAATCTTGAGCTGTGTAGGGAGTGCTTTACGGGCCATTTTGAAAACGTCCAATTGCATATGTAAAAGATTAAATAAGGCGGCGGTCTACGTATTGAAGGGCCTGGACTTTTGAACCGCCCCTCCCTCTGATCAGCTAACGTTTTGCATAAGGGGTGCGTAGTTTTTTTGCGCATCCCAGTGAGCGATAGCGAACGACTTAATGCATTTGTTAGGCATTTTTTACTAACATTTCACTGAATAAAGCGACACAAAAACCTAAAACAGCGCCAAGAGGAGGCGCCCAATGCTTACTCAAACGAGATTGAGGCGCAATGTCCTGGAAGATTAGATAGAGAATACCTCCCGACGCAAATAGCATGACTGCCCCTATTATAGCTTGATACTCTGAAAGAAAGAAAAAACCACTGAGTCCTGCAATAGGCCCGATTATGACTAATGCGCTCATCGAAAATAAAGTTTTCTTTCGACTGTTTTCATTATGAGAAATAAGCTCTCTATAAGAATTAAAACCCTCAGGTAGATTTTGCAACCCAATAAGTAGAGCCAATAACGAAGCAATGGGAGAATTTAAGGAAACTAATCCACCCAAAGCAATAGCCTCAGGCACATAATCTAAAATCATACCCATCAATTGTGGAGATTCTCGGCGTCTTAGTCCTAATGCTCGCTCGATAAGAAAAAATGAGATACCGCCTGTGAGGATAACTGGAATGGCAAACATAGAATCATCCATGCTTGATATTCCCTCCGGGACCAGCACTACAGCTACAGCTCCTAAAAGAATGCCGCCACCAAAAGCAATTACAAAATGTCGAAACTCTTTCTCAAGCCAATTCGGTCGAATATGCTCAAAGCTAGCTATAATCCCGCCAAGAGGAATACAAGCTCCAGCCGCACTTGTAAGAATTATAATTGTTAAAATTTCAGACATAATTTTTCCATGCCTAACGCCTTTATAACCGGCAGCCGTGCGCGAAGCGCGCTTTAGGATGTCCAGCCACGAAGTGGCGATGGTTGATAAACTTGTTATGCATTTTAGTGTTCATGCTGTTCAATAATGGCTTTAGGTGCAAATGCTGGAAATTTGTGTACGGCAAATTGACTATGACAGCCAACACAGCTTTCACTCAGTTTTGAAAAATAAAAGCCAACCAATTCTAATTTTTTGTTTTTTGCTGCATGATTTAACATACCGGATAAATAATGAAATTGCTGATCTTGCTTTATGAATGCTTCAGGAAGAGATTCATGTAGCTCTTTTAGTTGTTCACCTGTAAGACTTTGCTTCAAGATATAGCTCTTTTCCATTTTATGAGCAATATGTTCAATCTCACTCCAGTTTCCAGATACATACGCTGGAATAATAGCCATCATTCCAGTCTGTAATGCCACCATTTCTTTCCTTAATAGTTCGCGTAATTCAGGTGTAAGGGTCTCTACACCTGAACTAACCTTTTTTGATTCTTGAATATGCATGTTTTCCCCATAACTTAATGAAGCAAATAAAGCTAAGTAGGAAAGCATAATAACAACGGCTAATTTCATAAATTGTCTCATATTAATATTTTGGATTTTTGAGTGCATAACGTTCACAACAACGGCACAGCTTTGCTGCGTCCGAGCCCGAAGGGCTGAATTGCTTGTGCTTGTTATGCGGCATTACTGATTACGGATGCTTTGAGTTCTTCTAGCATCGCATCATCAATGCCACCCAAAGTTGGCAAATTATTTATAGGAACCCAATAAAGCTCAAATTCTATGGGCCCTGATACTTCAGACGAATCCATTTCGAAATGCCTCCATCTGGGTTCGGTACTTTGACTCGTACACAGATGAAAAAACCAAGCTTTAATAGTTTCATTTCTTCCAATTTCAGACAAATCTCTTTCGAATGAACCTAAGAAACGTACAACTTCTATTTGTGTCAGCCCCGTCTCTTCTTTAGCCTCTCTAATAGCAGCAACTTCTGGGAGCTCACCATTCTTGATTGTCCCACCAGGTATTTGAGGCTCAAGATAGCTGTGATCAACATGATCTAATACAAGAAGCTGTTCTTGCTTAGTTATATATGTAAATACTCTGTTTCGCATCTCTACTCTCTAAGCCGCATAACAGTTTATTCAAGTGCCAATGGCACTATATCACTTTGGCTCGCTATCCAAAGTCCATAGACACGGCAGTTCTGATTTTTCATATTAAAATCAATTTGATAGACAAAAACGGTGGTTTTCATAACAGATATATAGTGCCTCCCTGTGGTTTTCTCCGCCATTCCCTTTGGCCTACTATCATATTCCTGTATCTATAGATATCAAGGACTTACGCTTTTACATTCGGTGATATAGTGCCATTGGCCGCTGATCTTGGGTATTACCACCAGTCACTTACTTTCACTTACCCAATTCCATAACAAGTTTTAATAGGTTGAGGGGTTTTTCTAATATGTACGGAAACTCCTTTTTTATAACGTGTTATAAATTTAAGGTTTGATCAGGTTTGTTTTCTGGCATCGCTGAACAGGCAATGATTGTTTAGACCAGCGAATGATTACAGAGTGGTTACCTAATATTCATATATTGATCAGTCAGATGCTTTTCTAGCTATTTCTGAAAACGCCCAATTGCACGTATGAAATAAAAACTAAGGCGGCGGTCTACAAGAATAAGGTTATAGACTTTTTCTCCCCCCTCCCACCGACCAGTTAACGGTACTGACAAGTTAACCTGAAGGTCTGGGCTGGGACTACACAACTAACCCTAAAATGCCAGAAATCTGTTAGTTATCCACCACTTTTGTAGCGTATTATCAGTATAAAGCGCAGTAAAACACCACTTCTCCAAGAAAAATAAGTTAACTTGTCAGTACCACATCCTGGCAACATTTGGTGCCTTCCTTACCGTATTAATTGCCATAGAAATCTTTATAGATATTACGCTCTATCTCAAAACTGACGTAATTCCAGTCTGGTTAGTCGTTGAAACTGTACTGATGGAAATTTCACGTAAAGTGATAATCTTTGATTTTGAAAAGATCACTCCGCAGTATGTAGTAGGAACAACCGCTGTTATTTTGGCTTTAGGGATAACATGCTGGCTTATTACGAGAAAAGCCTGATCGCCGTTAGCTATACTTCTTTTTGAGGGGATATTCTAATGAATGAAAATCTTGTGTGGAGATTTGATGTTGCGGTCATCGAATGGTTGATCGTCCTTGCTGTTTTGGTCATTCTGGCAGTTGTGGGTTCTATGGTGACACGTCAGTCACTTAGATTATTCAAAAAGCAGGATAGTCAGTCAAATGCGCAGATTTTTCCATCTGAAGAATGGCATACCAAAAGCGCAAAAACAGTTCTCGAATCACACGAAACAACTCCAGACGGACTATCAGGAGAAGAGGCAGGCAACAGACTTGCTAAGCATGGACCAAATCGCCTTCCCGAGACAAGGGCACGTGGTCCACTGGTGCGGTTTTTCTGCCAATTCCATAATGTGCTGATTTATGTGTTGATTGCTGCGAGCGCTGTCACTGCCATGCTGGGACACTGGGTCGATGCCAGTGTGATCCTTGGTGTAGTCCTTATTAACGCAGTGATCGGGGTCGTACAGGAGGGTAAGGCCGAGAATGCTTTGAGGGCAATTCGGCAGATGCTTTCTTCGAATGCGATGGTCATGCGGAATGGCCGACAAATAACGATCCCGGCTGAAGAGTTGGTGCCTGGTGATGTCGTCTTGTTGCAATCGGGCGATAAGGTACCGGCAGACCTCCGGCTATTCCGTGTCAAGGGGCTACAAATTCAGGAATCGGTGCTGACAGGTGAGTCGATAGCGGTAGAAAAGATCACTGGTCCTGTCACACAGGAAGCCATGATCGGCGATCGTCGCTGCCTTGCTTATTCGGGCACCCTAGTTACCCATGGCCAGGGAGCCGGTGTGGTAATTGCGACCGGTGCACAAACCGAGATTGGTCACATTAGCACACTGGTATCGGAAGTGGAGTCACTGACAACACCATTATTACGTCAAATGGCCCAGTTTGGCCGCTGGCTTACGCTAGCCATTTTAGGTATTGCCATTATTGCCTTTGTTTTCGGTTCACTAGTTCGGGATTATGTGGCCGCGGAAATGTTTCTTGCCGCTGTAAGCCTTGCAGTGGCGGCGATCCCAGAAGGATTACCTGCCATCATGACAGTCACCCTAGCTATAGGTGTGCAGCGTATGGCGCGGCGTAATGCCATTATCCGCAGATTACCTGCTGTCGAAACCCTAGGGGCCGTAACCGTCATTTGCTCGGACAAAACCGGCACCCTGACACGCAATGAAATGACTGTTCGTACGATTGCAACCACCAGCTGTCTATTTGAGCTTGGAGGCACAGGCTATGACCCCCATGGTTCGATATTGTGGTCAAACAGGGATGTGCTCCCTGAAGACAGGCCGCTTCTGTTGGAGACCATCAGGGCTGCGGTGCTATGCAATGATGCGTCACTGGAACATAAAGACACTGGATGGCTTGTCCATGGTGATCCAATGGAGGGGGCTTTATTAGTATCAGGCTTGAAGGCCGGACTGGAAATTGAAGCAGAAGAAAAACAATATCCCCGCATAGATCTTATCCCTTTTGAATCCGAGCATCGCTTTATGGCGACGCTTCACCATAGTCACACCGGTGATACATTTATTTTTCTCAAAGGTGCCCCTGAACGTATTTTGGAGATGTGTGCTCATCAAAAAACAGTTCATGGTGATGAGCCAATAGATAGAGATTACTGGCTGAATCGTATTGAAGAAATGGCACAGCAGGGCCAGCGAGTATTGGCCATTGCCGTCAAGCCGGTAAACTATGAACAGATGCAGCTAAAGTTTAGCGATGTAGAGAGTGGGCTAACTATGCTGGGCATGTTTGGCTTGATTGATCCACCTCGTGAGGAAGCTATTGAGGCGGTCAAAACATGTGGTGAGGCAGGTATTCGGGTAAAAATGATTACTGGAGATCATGGTGCTACAGCGCGCGCCATCGCTCGACAACTAAAACTTGTTAATACTGATTGTATTCTCACCGGACAAGAACTGGACTTAATGACTGAGGATGAGTTGCGACAACGCGTGCAAGATGTTGATGTGTATGCGCGTGTCAATCCTGAACATAAGCTGCTTTTAGTGAGGCTGATGCAGGAGGTGGGTTTAATCGTAGCCATGACGGGAGATGGTGTAAATGATGCCCCTGCCTTGAAACGTGCCGACGTGGGCACGGCCATGGGTCACAATGGTACAGAAGCGGCAAAAGAGGCTGCTGAAATGGTGCTCGCCGATGATAATTTTGCATCAATCGCTCATGCTGTAGAAGAAGGACGCACGGTTTATGACAATCTCAAAAAGGCTATCCTTTTTATTCTGCCAACCAATGGTGGAGAAGCGCTGATTATCCTTGCTGCTATTTTGTTTGGTTTTCATCAGCTACCGTTATTACCAGTGCAAATTCTCTGGGTAAATATGGTTACGGCTGTAACTCTGGCGCTGTCGCTGGCTTTTGAACCGCCTGAACAGAATGTCATGCAACGGCCTCCACGTAATGCTCATGAACCGATGCTGACTTCTCATTTGATTTGGCGCATTGCCTTTGTCTCCGTTATTTTGATGAGTGGAACATTCGGTCTTTTTATTTGGGAGATGGAACGAGGTATGAGTATTGAGCATGCACGCACGGTTGCTGTGAACACATTGGTTATGTTTGAGATATTTTATCTATTTAACTCTCGTTATATCAAAGCCTCTATATTTAATTGGGCAGGATTAACAGGTAATCGTTATGTGCTAATAGCCGTTACTATACTTATCATTTTCCAGTTAGGTTTTACCTACCTTGAGCCGATGCAGTCATTATTCGGTACTACTGTAATTGGCTTCAATATATGGCTGCGCATTCTGCTCGTCTCCTCCTCGGTGTTATTTTTGGTTGAGTTGGAAAAGTATTTTGTGCGTCGTGCAGAGTTAATTAAATAATTGGCAGCAACGTAGCCTATTGATTTAATACAAACATAAGATGGTTTTATCGATTGGAGGGTAATGATATGCAACGGTTCAAAAATATTCTTTGTGTTGTTAGCACTGGCCTGAAAGACAATGCTGCGCTGGAACAGGCAGTCAAATTGGCAGAAAATAATCAGGCCAGTCTTACTGTAGTCGAGGTAATCGATGAAATACCGCCTAACACGCTGCTCGAACGTATCCTGTCGACTAAAGATCTCCAAGCAAAGATAGTGATGGAGCATCGAAGGAGACTAGAAGAATTTGTTGCACCCTTTAGCAGAAAGACCGAAATAAAGTCTATGGTGCTTACTGGTATATCATTTTTAGAAATCATTCATGGGGTTCTTCGTAACGGGCATGATCTGGTGTTCAAGATGGCTGAAAGTGGTGGATTATTGAATCGGGTGTTCGGTAGTAATGATATGCACTTGCTGCGCAAGTGTCCCTGCCCAGTATGGTTGATCAAGCCAAAATCACCCAAAGCCTATCGGCGGATATTGGCAGCAGTTGACGTCGATGACTACTATCCGCCAGAAGAGTTAAACACGAGACATTTACTCAATCATCAGATTCTCGAAATGGCTAGTTCGTTGGCACTATCTGAGTCCTCCGAGTTGCACGTCGTTCATGTGTGGGATGCTCCAGGTGAAGGTTTAATGAGGAGCGGTTTCGTGGCAGGTCAGGAGGAAGAAGTCGTTACTTATGTCAAAGAGATAAAGCAACAGCATAGTCAAAATTTGAACGTACTAATGGGTGAGATACTTGATAAGTTAGGACGAGATGCCCTGGAATATCTCAAACCGAAAAAGCATCTACTTAAAGGCTATCCACGCAAGAATGTTCCAAAATTTGCAGGGGAAATTAAAGCCGATCTCGTAGTCATGGGTACAGTAGCTCGTACAGGTATTCCAGGATTTTTCATGGGTAATACGGCAGAAAACATTCTCAACCAACTCGACTGTTCGGTACTTGCAATCAAGCCACCGGGATTTGTGACACCTGTTACTTTGGATGAATAAAATGGTGTGGAATTCGTGATGTAGGTAATTTCTTTCTCATATACAGAGCTTTAACGCCGCAAACATTGGCTTGCGTAGCAAGTCCAGCATACGTAGTGTGCGACATAATTTGCCTTGTTAGGCAATTTAATAACTTTACTCAAATAGTGGTCCATTTGAGCCTCGTAAATATTTGGGCAAATCGTCATTTACATTAATAATGCGCTGCTCATAGAAAAAATGTCTATTTGAGGCTAATTCGGTGGGTAATTTGTTGTTGTTACATCTAGTAATTAGAAACTGGGAAACTACTCGCCAGCCCATACTGTTTGTATTAAACAGAACGTCGCCGCATTTAGTGCAAAAGTGCTTTTGCATTTTTAGAGATGGATGTTGATAGATAGCAATTGAGTCCTGACCTCTGTCTATTGAAACATTTTCTTCTGACCAAACAGCAACTGAATGATAGGGTATATCCAGTAAATCACGGCAATCGTTACAATGACAATAAGCATGTACGATTGGTTTGTTATGTAAAGAAATTTGAACACTATTACATTTACATTGAACCTTATATGTCATTTATGATTTTTCCTATTCGCCTAACAGCTTATTAAGAAGCCTATGGCCTTATATTACTTTGGCCTCTTGCGTCAAAAGGGTCAACCCCTCCTCGATAACAGGCCAGTTACTTAATATTCATCTATGGATCAGTCAGATGCTTTTCTAGCCGTTTTGAAAACGCCCAATTGGCAGTGTGAAAGATTTATTAAGGCGGCGGTCAACGTATGAAGGGGGTTGAGCTTTTTACCCGCCCTATCCCCCTCCCAACAGCTTCACGTAGTCTCGATATTCAGGTGCTGGATGAACCTTGCCATTCACTAACCAACTACCGACATACAACCTCAAGCTAACCAATGAATACTTGCCGCTACCTACATCTTTAATGTCTACCTCTACGAATAACTCCGAGGTCATAACCTCATCAAGAGAAACCGGTAAACCTTGGATTGCCTGGTTAATTCTCAAGCGACCCATCTGCAACAAATCACCACCTTTTTTGGGGCCAATGTTGCATCGTTTTTCGTGTGATGTTGCCCCGTTGTTGCCTTGGTTGTTGCGGCTTAAAACCCTTGCTGCCGCTGCTTTAAGGCTTATTGTTGCCTCGTCGTTGCTTTGGTTGTTGTTGGATATCCCCCTGTTTGTTGCGTGTTGTGTCTCTATAGGGGGGGCAACGTGCAACAAATCTTCACTGTTCATTGTTTTCCCCCCTTGATCAGACCTTCATTTTTTGCCCTATTGAAGTGGCGGCAAACAGTTGACCGATTAACCTCAAGTTCTGTAGCAATCTCTATCTGAGAAAGACCATCATTTGCCAGCTCCACAACTCTCATGAAAGTCGACTCTTGAAGGCTGCTATAAACCCATAGCTGACTACCATCCACATCGGTTGTTAAAGAAACCTCCAAAGGGGCAGCATCTTCACCATAAAACCCCCTCGATTTTGTGAACCTAACCTGAAACTTGGCACCCTCCTCGGGGTTGTAGTCTGGCGGAACAGAAAGATTAATCACTGTGTCCAACACATCTTCTCTACGGCTCGTTCCACGCTGCTGCCCACCCTTCCCTGTGTGGTGAATGAACAGCACAGACTTCCCGCAAGCTCTTAGCCCTAAAGCCCATTCTTGAACAGCTAACCAGCTTTCCCCCTCATTCTCCTTACCCGTTCGGCAAAGCGTTGCTATGTTGTCGATAACGATCAAACTTGCCCTATCGGTGTGAGCAGCTATCTCCGCTTGTCCTTCATGAGTAGAAAGATCAGGCATGCCCATAGGCAGTAGACCAGGAGTGAGCTGCATGTCCGGCGTAATCAGTTGAAAGTCGATCGGCTCTTTATCTGCGCTTAGAGCAATGGATGAAAGCCTTTCCTGCATAACCGTTGCTGGCATTTCTCCATCGATATATAAAACAGGTTTTGGCTCTGAAGCCTTCCATCCCAAAAAGCTACTACCAGCCGCTACTGCATAGGCGACATTCATACCAAAAAAAGTTTTACCGATTCCACGAGGAGCAACCACCATTGCTAGCCCCTGCTCTGGCAACCAGGGGGAAAGCAACATTTTCCTTTCAGGGAATTCCATGTCAAGAAAGTCTCGGATAGAAATAGAAACTGCCTGCTTTTGATCTATAGACGGCTCTAACACTTGTGGAAGGACGTTATGCTGCATGATCGACCTCCACCCGCGTTATCAACTCACCAGGCCAAAAATGCAATCCGCCCATACCACCATCTGATCTTCGCTTTGTGCCAAAAATCACTAATGACTTAGCCCCATCACGGGTTAGTGATTCTGAAAGGCTGAGGGCAACATCAGTAGGGATTATTGGCCCTGTGTAGACATTGGCGGTACAAAACACATCTAGATCTTTTACCGGCCAGCGATACTGCCTAGGATCTTCACCAACAGGTAACACTATTGATTGCTCGCCTTCGTAACGATCTTGTGGCCAGCCATATAACACTCGAATTGAGTTGTTTTCCGACCTGATAGTCTTTCCATATGGCGGCAGCTTTCTTCTTTGAAGTTTAGGATTTATGCTCATCACGCACATCCTTATTGCTATTAACTAGCGCAGCGAATAGTTCTTCCCGCTTCTGTGCTGAATAATATCCGCGGCCTTTAATAACAATATCGGGCACTGGAATAATCAATTCTTTTTTCCATCTCCACCAGGTCGGGTCAGAAACACCTGCTTCTTTCCTTACTTCTTGTTGTGGATAAATTTTCTTGGAAGTTTCGTTTGCTGGGTCTTGCATATGAGTGTCCTCTGATAACTTAATTAAAAAGCATTTCTTTACAATGCTTAGAGGACAGTATGGGGGAATTTATGTTATTTAAATGACATATATCATTGATTTTATTAGACTTTATAGAATACGCTGGCCAGCCTTTGCGATTAAATAGAAGAGGCTGGTCAGCCCCTATTCTTGGGTTGGTTTTCCAATTCTTGTTCTGCCTGTTTTTTACAGCCAGCAATTATCTTTTCAATCGTTCCATTGGAAAGATCGGCAGCGAGATTCTTCGTAGATAGATGCGTTTTGATTACACTAATGACGTCTGTATTTTTTTTGGTTATGTTCTGCTTAAACCAGCCAACGGCTAAACTTCTTATGTTCTTATCTCTATCTGCTGATTTTTTCTTTGTAGCCTCACCACCCCGAGGGCTACCCTTAGTTAGGTTTGCAGTATTCATTAATCCCTTATTCCAACCCTCAACATGGTTTAATTTTCCAACTGCAAGGCCAATTGAGTACATAGCCTGCCCAATTTTTTCAGGCTTATTATCTTCTAAGCCTTTCTCCGCAGTCTCAATATCCCCCTTCAGGCACTTAACAACCTCTTGACCAGGTTTTGATTCGAGTAGCGGTATCTCCTCAAGGCAAAACTTATCTATCTCGCCCTTTAGATGCTTTAAAAGCAAAGATAGCCCCTCGGCCCTCAAAGATAAGGAGTGAAAAAAATCATCTCCTGTAGGGTATGGATAGATTCGATGTTTCAATCCAATTTTGTCGCCCTTTACATCGAAGGGGCCCTTACTTGATTTCTTTTTCATTGAAAGCTCCTTTAACAATGGGCCAAAACAGCGACAGCCATCTTTTCGTACATTAATACTAGGCTGGCGTTGGCGCGCGGGTCAGGCCCGGTTGAAGTCGATAATGTTGTCCTGCTTACCATCAATGATGCCCTCAAGAAAACGTCCCCATGTTTCCATAGCGTGAGTTTTCTCTTTCAGCATGTCATACATATCATAGTGCTCTGCCGTAACGCCTTTTTGAGCGTGATTCAGCAATTTCCCGCACACATCCTGAGGAAAGCCCAACTTTCGAAGGTGTGTGGTCATCGTTCGACGTATGTCATGAAGCTGCCACGGCTCCTTAAAAAAGCAAGTAAGCTCTCGCTCCTCCAATAGCTTATTAATAGCAGTATCCAACCTTTTTTTGTCCTTAGAGTTAACAGACATAGGACTCATCCCCCCCAATGTGAAGAGGTACTCAGAGCCATAGACATTCTCAATACTATCTATGATCGTTAAAGCAAAATCACTCAGAGGGACTATGTGGGGGCGACCACCCTTGTTGTCCTTCTGTGTCCACGTCTTCTTCTCAAAATCTATATCTGAAAACCTGATTAACTGAACCTCACTTCGCCTCTGACCTGTTGCCATAAGCAATTTAATGTAGGCGCCAAAAGGATAGCCAAACGCATCTAAAGCATCCCATATCAACTTTATTTCTTCTTGGAGCAAATACCTGCTTCGAGGCTTTTCCTTCTTCAGGGGCGGTTTTACACGATCTGTGGGCAGCACTTCGCTGCTCTTGATGATGTCCTTCTCAGCACACCAGTTGAAAAATCGCCTTAGGATAGCCAGCGTCCTGTTGGCTTGTATGAAGCGACCAGATTCCGCAATGTCATCCAGCTTAGCTAATACATCCTTACGCTGAATTTTATGAATTGGCTTTGATCGCCAGCCAGCTAAATCATCACCCTTAAGAATCCCGCGATACTGACTGTATGTGTTGGGCTTAAGATTTCGCTTTACATACTGCTCTAAGAACCGATCAGTAATACCACTAAAGTTATTCTGGAAACGTTGCACACGGGCTTTAGCTTCGTCTCTTGGATCATCCCCTGCCTTAATCGCATCTTTCCAGGCCATAGCCTTTATATGGGCCTCTTTGAGTGTATATGCCTCCGTACCGGTACCGTAGGGGCCTATCTTTATGCGCCGAGGATGTTTCTCACCAGGCGGCCTAACAGACAGATACCAAATCTTACCCGTAGGCGATACACGCAAGAATAAACCAGGAATTCTTGAATCACGATACTCCGTCCTTCCCGCCGATGGCAGCTTGATCTTCTTTAGCGCTAAATCTGTGGTTATTTTCATCATTGGGTCATCTGGGCAACTAACTGGGCAACATTTTGATACGTTATAGGTTGAAATGAAGTGTTGCCCAATGAAATACATATGTCAACAAATACAGGCGGCAAAAGGGATGCAGGGATATTAAAGCAATGATGTGAATTGGTATGAAGTAGATATACTAATGACTGTTAATCATTGGGTCGCTGGTTCGAGCCCAGCAGGCGGAGCCAAACACGACGGGGGTTGTAGCGATACAGCCCCCGTTTTTATTGCCTGTATTTTGGGTCTGGGTAACACCCTGGGTAACATTTTATCGCAGCTTGATAGTAGTCAGAAAAGATTGTGTAGTGCTGTTGGCTTTATATTTGCCATGACATTTCAAATGCGGTTGCGAAAATAGATAGGGGCGGCGGTCTACAAGAAGAGGGCCGTAGACTTTTGACCCGCCCTTGTAGGTATTCATCCGCCGATTCTATCAGTTACTGCTAGTTAACTTTTCAATACCATTTATCATTATAAAAGCCATCGGCGAATGGCCTTATGAAGTTCCATCACAATCAGCACAGTCAGTGCTATTCCCAGTAACTCCAACCAGTGTTGTGGCGATACAGGTTGGATATGCAGTACATCACTAATCCAGGGTGTATACATAGCGCCAATATGCACGAGTTGTGCGAGAGCCGTACCAATTAAAAGTATCGGATTGCGTAATGGGTTGTGTCGAAATACCGAGCGTACTTCGGATCGACAGTTGAATACATGAATATTCTCGAACAACACCATCAACAACAAAGTCCCATTGCGTGCCTCATCCAAGTTAAAGCCCCTAGCTATGAGCCACTGGAAAACAACAAAGGCGACAGTCCCGATGACCAACGCTGAGATAACGACTCGCTCTACCATTATTCGATTAAAGATGGGCTCTTGCGGTGATCTTGGTGAATGACGCAATTCGTCGCCTTCGCCGGGTTCAAATGCTAAAGCCACATCTTGAATTCCATTGGTTACCAGATTTAGCCAAAGCAACTGTACCGCTATCAGCGGCAGAGGCATCCCGGTCAACAAAGCCAATGTAAACAGTACCAACTCTGCAGCGCCAGTGGAGATGAGGAGAAAAATCACTTTGCGGACGTTTGCATAGGCGACACGCCCCTCTTCGACACCCGCGACAATCGAATCAAACTTGTCGTCGGTGATGATGAGATCAGCTGTTTCCCTTGCCACATCAGTACCGCTCAAACCCATGGCAACTCCCACTTGGGCTGCGCGTAGAGCTGGTGCATCATTGGCGCCGTCCCCACTGACTGCCACAAAATGTCCATTGCGTTGCAAAGATTGAACTATGTCCAACTTTTGGTGCGGCCCCACACGTGCGAAGACCCGCGCCATGTGGGTGAGCTGGTCAATCGTCCCTGAATCGAGCGCCAGTCTCAATTCAGGGCCAGTCACCAACTGGTCGGCGTGTTCCACCATGCCTAATTCTTGTGCAATGGCGAAGGCAGTCGCGGGATGGTCACCCGTGACCATGGCAACCTCAATGCCCGCCTGCCGACAGGCGGCAACGGCAGCCTTTGCCTCCGTGCGCAATGGGTCGATAATTCCTACCAGACCGATCAATGTCAGTCCCTGCAGATGCTCTTCGGTGAAAATTTCACCCGGAGACTGTTCAATCACGCCAGCAGCCAAAGCGAGCACTCGATACCCACCACTTGCCAACGAGTGTGCTTGTTGTTCAATCAGATCTTGCTCCATTGTCACGTCTTTGCCAGGTGTCGCCATAGTCGTGCACATAGGTAACAGCCGTTCAAGCGCACCTTTCACGAACGCACATTTCCCCTCATTCACTTCATTCAGACTGGCCGAAAACAACCGCTCTGACTCATAGGGAATACTGGCAATTTCGGGAAAGGTATTCGTCATTTCTGTTTTGACGATGCCGGCCTTATGTGCCATCACCAAAAAAGCTACATCCACTGCATCACCATGGTGAGACCAGCCAGAATCAGTGTGACCAAGGAAACCTTCATTAGTCAGCACGGCCACTTGGCATAGCCGCTCAAGCATTACTTTCTCTTCTTCTGAGGGTGTGCCGTATGGCCTCCGGATAATACCTTCCGGCACTACGCCTTCACCGCTAACTTCCCACACATTACTGTTTGGGAAGGCAATACAACGTGCTGTTAGTTGATTTACGGTAAGAGTGCCAGTCTTGTCGGTAGCGATGAATGTACAGGAACCCAGTGCTTCCACCGCCAAAAGCCGACGTACAATTACATTTCGCTTGGCCATTCTCCGCATGCCAATGGCCAGAGCAACGGTGAGCGCTACCGGCAAGCCCTCGGGAATAACCGATACCGCAAGCGCAACAGCGAGTAAGAATACTTCGCCGAATGGCGTACCTCGTATCACCGCCACCGCGAACATCATCAAAGCTGCTATACCAACAAAGATTGCCACCCGATGGGTAAACTTATCCATCCGAACTTGCAACGGTGCCTTAGGTGACGGTTTGAACAAAACATCGGCAGCGATACGACCCAATTCGGTGTTAATCGCTGTACTTACCACAATACCTCGAGCCCGCCCGCGTCCGACCAACGTACCCGTGAAAAGCATATTAACGCGATCCCCTAAGGCAATATCCTCAGCTAAAACAGCATTAGCATCTTTCAGTAACGGCAACGATTCACCTGTCAGTAAGGATTCATCCACTTCCAGATCATGGGACACGAGTAGACGTAAGTCGGCAGGAACTTTATCGCCTGACTCCAAAAGTACAATATCACCTGAAACCAACTCTTCAGCGTTAATTTCATAAGTATCACCCTCCCGAAAAACTCGGCATCGCGTACTTACGAGTTCTTGCAAGGCTGCGGCGGCACGCTGGGCAGAATACTCTTGAATAGTGCCAATAACGGCATTAATGATCAGGACTGCAGAAATAAAGCCCGCATCAGACCATTCCTTAATCATCACGGATAATAGAGCGGCTGCGACAAGAACATAGATAAGGGGACTTGCAAACTGGTGAAGGAAGACTACCCCGATCCCTAGCGGTTTGGCCTGAGGTAATGTATTCCGCCCAAATTCCACAAGGCGGGACGCAGCCTCATTATGGGTTAGTCCATGAAGTGAACTCTTTAGTGCGACAAGAACAGCCTCGCTCAATACTGCATGAGGAGAAAATATTAGGTCGGTTGTATTTGGAGTAGTCATGCTTGTACTACTTGGCAAGCCCCTATGATGTAACTGGGTACTGACAAATTAACTTCACTGGGCAAGTGTAATATGGCTATACCTCATCATGCCACTGCTACTGTCCAATCTTTAAACGCAATTATCCTGATCCGCTGCGCGCCATAGATATTGCTGCTTATCATTGATCTTCACGAAAACCTCATCAAGATAAAAAGTGTCGCCATATCCATGATGTCGTCGTTTAAGTTGGCGAGCATATTGAGCACCGAACTTGACACACCAGAGCCTAATGGCCTCGTAGCTGACAGTAATGTCTCGCTCTGCAAGCAGATCTTCAATATCACGATGACTCAAATTGAAACGATGGTAGAGCCAAACTGCGTAACTGATGATCTCGGGTGGGAACCGATGGCGTTTGTAGGTATTCATCCGCCGATTCTATCAGTTACTGCTAGTTAACTTGTCAATACCATATTGCATACTCCGACTGCCTATTATTCTAAGGTGGTGAAACTGTTTTTTCAGGGAACAAGAAGCTGAAACTCAGTTTATAGGTCCATTTTCCAGTGCCATCGGTATCTTCCGCATTGTAGTAAGCCCCACCAAAAATATTCACTGCCTGCGAACCGAAATGAACGACCTTTCCAGCCCTAGGGCCAATTGGGATGTTCCACTTGTTAGTATTATCGTCAAAGGTCCAAGGGACATCCTGCAAACCGAGGTACCAACCGTTAGCAAAGAATTTGTTTAAAACAGGTTGAATATTAATCTGGGCTACGTGTTCCCGGTCATCATCGCCAGCGTAATCCCAGAGCCCGTAAGACATCAGTCCCCACATCATGCCCTTGGTCTGTAAATTGATATAGACCGCAGCCGGCCCAGCCGACCACCTTCCGCTCCCGGTTTCATCTTCGCTTGCGGTATCCAGACCAAGGGCCGGGCCAAACCCGAACATCTGTCCCTTGAGTCCTAATTCTGGTAAACCAAAAGCAAGCACGACGGTATCACCAAGACCGTCTACCGAACCGACGCCAGGCAGCTTTGGTGTGGTGACATAAGGGACTGTTGTTCTAGTGATCATTTTGGGCATCCATTCAAATGGCAGATCAACGGGTACAACCGGTTGCACGATTGCCGCATCGGAATGTCCGTCCAGATTCCACACATCCGGGCTATGCTGATACTGCATTTGGACCTGGATCATGTCGCCGATTGGATTGGTCGCTTTACTCGCAAGGTCGTCAGCGAAAGCCTCCATAGATAGTGCTAGCGCTGTTGATACAGTAATCACACCCAGTTGGCAGAAAGAGTATCCAGTACTTCTAAGATATTTTTTCATTTTCTAAATCCCCTTAGAACAAATTAATAACATTTTATAAGCGAGTTATGCTTAACGTTTAAAAATCCCAACCGAGACCGATGTATGGCCCTCTAGCGTCTAGCTCGAGTTCGGTAGCTCCCTTTTGGTAGTCAATATAAAGATACCGATAGCCGGCAAAAACTTTGGAAGAGGTATTTCCCATTTTAAATCGATAACCCACATTGAGAATCGCATCCCAAGTTCTATCGACACTACTTACTTTCCAACCACCGTAGCCAAAACTGAGGCCTCCATACCAACGATCTGAAAATTTCGCGTGAGATGCAAAACCGACCATCGGAGTGTTGTATTGGACCGTTCCACTGAGCTCAGTACCAGGCAAGATTCCAGTCGGTTTCAAGATTACGGAGTAGTTATCTTTAAAGTAAAAAGCACCCACCCAAGGAGAGAGAGTAACCGTTGTAGCATTACTACCCTCACCCAAATCCCATGAGGCTACTTCATAACCAACACCGTATTTAATGGCAAAAACTTCTTCTTCAAGCGAAAATTTACGTGCCGCCGATGAGATCGGTCCGGTAAATTTTCACCATAACTTCCTTCGTAATAGACTGTATTGGCGAAGAGGGTGATCTTTCCTTTACGAGCCTGAAGCTCGAACATTGCAGCGCCGTCTAGCGAATCCAGGATTGTGCTAAGATCCTCCGGAACATCCACGACTTCCTGGCCTTTAACTTTAATGGTAGCAGGGGCGTCCGGAAACCAGCCATAAATATTTACTTGAAACTGCCAAGGATCAGACCTTTGGCTATTACCATCAGTTTCAGATGCCTGCACTAAATTCGTGCCAAAGAAAAAATTGTTATAGAAAGCAGCGCTGTAAGATATGTCAGTTTCATAAACCACTGTTTTTTATAGAACGAAATTTCTACTTATAGGATAGTAACCATTTTCTTGAATGCAAACTTACGTGTTGCCGAAATGACACCTGGAACTAGAAAAGCTAAACCTGGCGCAGCGAATAGCGCTGCCAAAGCCCAATGCCAACCCCAAACATCCATTGCACCAAAAAATGCACCTATTGTAATTGGGAGCATAAATCTAAACATGAGTGCTGCAACAATGGCGACACCGGCCCACACAGCACCAAAGTGATAATCTACGCCGATGTATCCTGCCATAATTTGCACGATGCCATAGCCTAAAAAAAGAATGGCACCGCCAACTCCTAATAATGCTTGCATAATTTACTCTCCTCCATTGGCGCTTTTGTACATAACAGCTTATTAAGAAGCCTATGGCCTTATATCACCTAGGCCCGCCCCTCCCTCTGATCAGCTAACGCCCACAACAGCGGCCAGCCGAAGGAACGCTCAAAACTACCATTCAGCAATGCGCTTCGAGCCCTGTCTTTGCTTTCTTTAACTGCAATAATTGAGACTATTGGGGAAGTGGTCGTACTGGATTACTGGAAGTGTCCGTTTTGTGTCAGCAGCGGACCTTTAAGGCTCGTAGAAAACACCTTTGCCATGTCGATTACCAGCGCTCATTCGGCGCCATATATATCAATTACAGTTGAAGTAAAGCCGCTTAAGCGATCATGCTCAAACGGCTTTTCATTGTTAAACTTCCTGTTTATTCAAGGGCTATTTACAGGTTTTGGGGAGGTTTTCCAAATCCGCATCATAATAACGGAGTATAAAATAGTAGGGCTCTCCCTTGTTAACCGGTATCCAGTAAGTACCGTCTTTCGGATCTTCAGCGCTGAAAGTAATTGTGATGTTGCCACTCTCATCAGGTTTTGTGTTGTAGGCATTATAAACATCATTCTTTTCGGGAATTGTATTTCGGGTCAGCAAGCTATAACGGGTAACAGACCAAAAATCCTTAACCCCCTCCGGCTCATAAGCAAAACTATAAACTTCCACATTGTCTCCACTGAGGTGCTCACCTTGGCAATTAGCAACAGTGGGGATATAGATGGCGTGCTTTGCGGGTAAACCCAGATGACCGAAAATAGCGGCAGCCCTTATCGCGGGGTCATCGCTTCCTGGTTCTTGACTATCAATAGGCCCAAACATGCCCAGGGTAGTGGGGAATGACGGCGCCACTGTAACTAAGTATTGCGTGACTCGATTATAATCTTCTTCACTAAAGTCTATGACGGTTTCAAGAATACCCTTATTGGCATCATAAATATCATGGGTTGCCAGAGTGAATTCAATATAATTATCAATCTGCAGTGGTTTACTGATTCCCTCTACAGTGATTTTTTCCTGCATATCAGAAACCATAGCCAGTTCATCACTGGTTTTAACTTGAATGCGGATAAATAAGTGTGGGTAATCTTCAGGGCTTTCAATAATGGTGGCACCTTCTGGGGCCGTCATTTCCTTACCCTTACGCACAAAGGTGTATTTGCCCACCGCGTGAATTTCATCGTAGATGGTGTAGTGCTCCTGATCAGTGACATGCAGTGACCAGTAACGCTCATCTGGCACCGTGCCCTCAGGAATTTCGACGGTAACAGGACCCTCGGTCAGGTCGATAACTGCCTTTGAATAGATGTGATCTAGAGCGGGTGACACGACGGCGTCAGTACCTTCGGTGGGCAGTCGCTTGGTATGCAGGAGTTTGTTGGTGCCACCTACCTCTTCCACAGTTTGCACCATATAACGAGCATGGTGATAGGCTTTATAAGCATGAAACTCCGCATCAGATGGTCGAACTGGTGCAGGTGCAGGTGGCATAGCCTTTTCTTCCGTTGCAGGCGGCACAACCTTTTCATCTACATCTGCCTGCCCACATCCGGTTGAGATCACGGACGCGAACAGTATTAAATACAGGCTAGGGGTAAGTCTCATCTTTTTCTCCTTGAGAAAGATATTATGAAAACTAGATGGATCTACTGAAACAATAACTGATTGTTAGCCCACAGGATAAGCGCTTGTATTCAACAATAGTTCCGAGCGGCATGGATTTCTATAAATCAACAACTTTAGCGAAAGAAAACTGCTGATAGTTGCCTGCTGATCGATGGGTGTACGATCACCTGACTTACATAGGTTAATCAAATAGTACTGACCTAGCCCTCCCTTACCTAAAAGGGTACTGATAAATTAACTTCATCTGTTAATAATAGTATAGCTATCCCTCATCATGCTACTGCCACTTTCCAATCTTTAAACGCAATTATCCTGATCCGCTGCGCGCCATAGATATTGCTGCTTATCATTGATCTTCACGAAAACCTCATCAAGATAAAAAGTGTCGCCATATCCATGATGTCGTCGTTTAAATGGAATCACCCCCACCTGTTGAGTACCCAAATAGGTACCGCATTCAACACACTCCAACACGTATGGACTACCCAATAATCAGTAGGTAATATAGTGCCCATCGGTGCCTCAGCGAGTATGGGCGTAACTCAGAACCTATAGGAAATGACTGTCTGACATAAAGTGCTGACGGGAGTGAGGGAGGTCTGTATAAGCACACGGGCAGCTATCAATTAGCAGCTCTCAAGTGGAGACATAATTAATGCGCAATTTCCTGTTTTTAGCCATTCTAGCCTGCACAGTTTCTACCGCAACCATGGCTGATGGCATTAGCTTCGAAGTAGGTGCTTATGCCTGGCAGGAAAATATCTCTGGTGATATCACCTGGGATGGATTCAGTAGTAATATTGATGTAGAAAAAGATCTTGGCTTCGATGACGAAACCAACAATGTTTTTTATGCTGTACTCGAACACTCCATCCCCTTCATTCCTAATATACGCGTCCAACAAACCGATCTGGATCAAAGCGCCACTGACAATGCTATTTTTGACTTTGGCGGTATCAGCTTTTCCGGACCGATTAGATCCAACATCGATTTAAGCCACACCGATATTACCCTCTACTATGAAGCCTTGGATGACCGGATATCTCTGGATTTAGGGGTCACTGCACGCCTGGTCAATGATGTCTCTGTTGAGGTCACAAATATCACTACCGGAGCCACTGAAAGCGTTGATGCTCATGGTGTATTAGCGCTGCTGTATGTCGCTGCCCGCTATGATCTGCCACAAACCGGTTTCTACATAGGCGCTGATATTAATGGGCTCGACGATGGACTCGGCATCAATGATGTTTCGCTGTTCGACTACCGGATTAGTCTCGGCTACGAGAGAGCCAATGGCCTGGGTGTTGAAGCCGGCTTTCGCAGGCTTGAACTGGATTACGATGATGAGGATGACAAAGCCGACCTCACCGTTGATGGTGCCTACATTGGTGTTTTTTATCGGTTCTAATCTTTACAGCACTTGAGGCTATGGGGAGAAAGAGTCGTTTTGATTCAAAGAATAAAAGGGGCCAGCGACAACCTCCACCCAAACTTAGCCCTGGGGCTCACAAGCTGGCCGACTATCCGCCATCAACTTATCCAATTTAGTTTGGGCTTGTTTTGGGTTATCTAAATCCTGTGCTTCTAACATCTCGCACTCGTCCTTTTCCATTTGCTCAATAGTGACCGGGTAAAATTTGCAATCGTCAGGGCGGTCGTAATAAATATCACAGGTATATTTATTTTGATTGGGCTCTTGCCGCAGCCAGGGACACCGTTCGATTTGCATGCCGGTTTTCGGGTCTATCCAGATTTCTCCATCGCTGACATATTGGTAGATATCGGGTACTGACAAGTTAACTTGAAGGCTTGGGCTGGGACTACACAACTAACCCTAAAACGCCAGAAATCTGTTAGTTATCCACCACTTTTGTAGCGAATTATCAGTATAAAGCGCAGTAAAACACCACTTCTCCAAGAAAAATAAGTTAACTTGTCAGTACCAAAAAAAATCCTTCACGTGCTCTGGATAATCAATCACTATAATACCTCCTTTCCCTCTAAATTCTCCACTAGTTACGCCGATACTTTGAAAATTTAAAGAGCCATTCATTTCATGTTTGGGTACCCAAATAAGTACCGCAAGCAACTCTACTATGCAACGCTAGACCACCACATAATCAGTAGGTATTATAGAGTTTATCGATGTTTCAGCGAGTTGGAAGGTGTACCACGACCCACGGATAGAGACTGTTAATCATTGGGTCGCTGGTTCGAGCCCAGCAGGCGGAGCCAAATATCAC
>JBALWM010000007.1:15176-26163 GCA_036960905.1 Porticoccus sp. | reverse complement strand
ACTACAATACCAATAATACTAGCAGGCCTTTTTGGTTTCTGGACTGTGCCCGAATCGTAACAACCAAACCAATCACAGAGCTGATAGCTGCTAAGTCTGTTATCCAAGACGGTAAATTACTAGTCAATCTACTCTTATCTTTTTAAATCTAACGCTTGAGCTCAGTGGGCCGCACCCGCCGTGAAGACGGAGAACAGTGACCACTGGATTCGTTTCAGTTTCATTTCGTTTTCCCTGTGTTGATGACTCGATTTTCATTATCGGTGTTCTTATTGCCTGAAGGCTAAATCAGGAGCCTGAGAACCAGAATGTCATTAGAGCTTTCAAATCAATCAGGCTTACTGTGGAAACAGCCAACCCACCTGCATTTTTATTGTCCACTCAGCTGAAATGGCGTCATCGTTATCCATAGGATTGTAATAGGCCCCAGCGAAAATCTGCATCGGGCGCCCAGCTACGGGGAAAACCCTACCCAGCACGCCGCCAAGGTTCAGCGTCCAATCGTTAGTTTCAAAGTCGTAAACCTGTGGATTGTCCGGCAGAGCTAGGTACCAACCTTTGTCAAAATGTTTGGTCAGGATAGGCTGAAGAGAAAGCTGACTGACATCCGCTGCATCAGAACGGGTCTCCGCGACATCCCACTGCTGAAACGCCAGCATACCCACCTGCAAACCCTTCTTAGGCGAGACCATAACCACCGCTGCTGGACCCGCTTGCCACTGCCCAGCGCCCGTATAATCATTGCTGGCAGTGGGAATCGTAATAGCGGGACCTATGCCCCACACCGTTTTATCGGGGGTAGCTTTGGGTACCGCAAAAACCAGTACGCTGGTATCACCCAATCCATTCTCGCGACCGATGCCATCAAAATCAGGTGTGGTAACGTAAGCTGCTGTTGTGATGCGAGTTACGATGCCTGTCAAGCTATCGAACTTGCTCGCAAGACCGGGAAGCGGAGCCACCACCTGAACAATGCCCGCATTAGAGTTTCCATCGACGTTATGATTGCTCGCCGTAAACCGGTCCTGCAAGCGAAATTGAATAAGGTTTGAAATCGGGTTAGTCGCCGTCTCACCGAGATTTTCAGCAGCGAACGCTGCTTGACCAATAGCTAATCCTCCGAAAAAACAAGCGGCCATGGCCAATAGGTTCGCTTTGCAATTCATTTCTACCCTTCCTTATTTTGAATAATTCGCATATTGATCAAGCGACGAGATCACTTACAAAGGAGCCCCCATGCAATGTTCTTATTCAATCATTAGGCTCTTAACAAGAATAATAGACAACCCATAAAAATCAATGTATTGGCGGTTTCTTCTTCTTGATACAGATCATGATGGATTGTGATTTTGTACATTGGCAACCCAAGGAGAAAACACTACTGTATATATTCAACTGCGCCTTAATGTGCTCATATCAAATACGATTAAACATACGTTACATACCGTATAAACAAACAAGGCCTGCAAATAATTGCAGGCCTTTTTCGTTTCTGGACTGCGCCAGACTAATTTGGGGCAAAAACTGTACTCTGGAGAAATCTTCGTACGAAGTACTTTATATCTTCGAGCACAAACCTACCAAGAATGAGCGCTCTTATGACAACAGCCGTGCATTCCTTACTACATTAACTGGTAGTACCTCGGGTACTGGATATATCTGTATGGATTTAATGTTATAAAGCGGGTAGAGAAACAATACCCCATCTGCCTCGATCATGATGTACTGACCTTTTAGAAGGTCCTCCGTCTGTTTTGTGACGGTGGAAGGGTTCATCTGTTCTGGAAAATCAAAACTTGCTTTGTTTCCATCAGTGAAATAAATCGTCATACCACGTTTACTGGCCATACTCTTCTCCATATACGTTATGCATGAACGCTATGTACTGCAGGGCACCAAAAGCCTCAACACCCCTTCCCTAAACAAGGCACCAACATAGGTTACATAGCGTTCTTTATAATCACAGTCTACTAGCTCTTAGGTTTCTAATCACGATTACAAATCAATAATCAGGGCGTAAAATTCTGGGCCAAACGGAAGTCCAACAATGACCCTGATGGAATGCTCACTTGATTTCCACCTGAGAGAATCGCCAAACCTCCACCAATTTTAGCGCCGGTACGTGCACCACTTTTACCTCCCGCTAAACCACCAATGGCTGCGCCACGGGCCAAACGACCTGCTGAAGAAGCTCCAGTACTCTTTGATGTGACCGCATTAAGAGCGGAGGTCACAATGGGCTTTAGTTCTCCATTGATCTGAATATCAGTTAATGTCAGCAGCATTTCAGCACTTCCCGCTACTCGACCAGACGCTTTACTTTGCTGAACAAGACCGTAAACCCGACTCCCCGCTGGAGCCACGGTGATGCCATCAACAACTAAAGCACCTTCGAGTGTACCGGTAAACTTATAACCGGCCGCTTGCTTTCCTGTTGTCAGTGTTTCCTTCAGTCGAATAGTCAGCGCTTTACCAGCTTCAACCGTTGGCTTTACCGTTGGGGCTGGGGCTGGGGCTGGAGCTGGAGCTGGGGCTGCAACTACTGGTGCAGGTGCAGCAACTGGGGCTGGCGCAGCAGCAGGCGCTCCACCGTCAATAGAAATATTAGTTACGTTAGCAGCAGGAAAAGTCATGGAGATCCCATCGACCTCGAAACGAACGCTCTCACCCTCTCGCCCCATATAGGTACCACTCATGGTTTTACCATTAGTAAGTTCCAGGGTATCTGCTGTCGCTCCAACAGAGAACAGAATCGTTGAAAATAAAATTAAAAAAACTAGCCGTACCATGACATTTCTCCGTTTATAGATATGTATTGCACCTGTTATGAGGCTAACAAAGTAACATTAGTTCAAATTTAATGGAGAGTCATGTGCAGATTTTACAAAGATATTCTATATACGCGAACAATAGCTGTCATAGCGAAACAAACGTACCCTCAAAGTCCCCTCAACACACTCTCAAAGTAACCCTGATAATAAAAAAAGCCCCATAAACGAATTCGTTTATGGGGCTTTAAAATAACAATAGCAGCTAGGTTATAGCCTGCACAATCAATCACCGAGCCAACAACCTAATTAACGACTGAGCCAGCCATTGACTATCAGTCGACCTAGCTTGTTGAGAGCAATTAACCGTTGCCCAACAACCCATTGAGGGTAGCACTGGGACGCATGGCTTTTTCCACTTTAACGGTGTCTGGCTGGTAGTACCCACCCATATCCACCGCATCACCTTGGGCATCATTGAGTTCATCAATGATTTTTTGCTCATTATCGCCCAAATCCTGAGCCAACTTGGCGAACGCAGTTTGAAGGTCAGTATCTTCTGTTTGCTTCGCCAGTGCCTGCGCCCAATAGAGCGCCAGGTAAAAGTGACTACCTCGGTTATCGAGCTCCTTAACCTTACGTGAAGGTGACTTGCCAACCTCCAGAAATTTACCCGTGGCTTGGTCCAGTGTAGTAGCCAAAATCTGTGCTTTTGGATTCCCTGTTTTTGCCGCAATATCTTCCAGCGAAACCGCTAGCGCCAAGAACTCACCCAGTGAGTCCCAACGCAAATGCCCCTCTTCTGCAAATTGCTGGACATGTTTGGGGGCGGAACCACCAGCCCCTGTTTCAAACAAACCACCACCGGCCATCAACGGCACAATGGACAGCATTTTTGCACTGGTACCCAGTTCCAGAATAGGGAACAAATCCGTCAGGTAATCACGCAATACATTACCTGTGACAGAGATCGTATCTTTACCATGTCTCAAACGTTCCATGGTGTAACGAATCGCTCTATCGGGTGACAAAATAAGAATTCTGAGTCCTTCGGTGTCATGATCCTTCAGGTATTTTTCAACCTTTTTGATCATCTGAGCATCGTGACCACGTTTCGCATCTAACCAAAAGATCGCAGGCATGCCACTTGCTCTAGCCCGTGTAACAGCCAGTTTTACCCAATCTTGAATTGGGGCATCCTTGGCTTGGCACATACGCCAGATATCATCCACTTCAACACCTTCATGCTGAAGAAGTACGTCACCATTTTGATTAACAATGCGCATAGTTCCATCAGCTGGAACCTCAAAGGTTTTATCGTGAGAGCCGTACTCTTCCGCTTTTTGCGCCATCAAACCTACATTCGGAACAGTCCCCATTTTTGTCGGATCAAATGCATCGTGGTGCTTACAGAAGTTGATCACTTCCTGGTAAATCGTGGCATAGCAGCTATCAGGGATAACTGCTTTAGTGTCTTTAAGCTTGCCGTGGGCATTCCACATCATGCCGCCACTTCGAATCATGGCTGGCATGGAAGCATCGACAATCACATCACTTGGCACATGCAGGTTGGTAATACCCTTGTCTGAGTCAACCATCGCCATTTCAGGGCGTGTTTCATAACAACGGCGGAAGTCGCCTTCAACCTCTACGCGTTGTGAATAAGGCAGCTTATCAATTTTTCTCAATACACTACCGATACCGTCGTTTGGATTAACATCCAGCTCTTTTAATATTTCAGCATATTTTTCAAAAGCATCTTTATAATAAACCGTCACTGCGTGACCAAAAATGATAGGGTCAGAAACCTTCATCATGGTCGCCTTCAAATGCAGTGAGAACAGCATGTTGGCTTTTCGAGCCCCTTCCATCTCTTCATCTAGAAACTTACGTAGGGCTTTAGTGCTCATATACATAGCACTAATGAGTTCACCGTCCTGCACGGCAATGTTTTCTTTCAGAACCGTTACCTTGCCACCCTTCTCTACTAATTCAATATTGAGGGTGTCGGCTTTATCCATCGTGGTTGCAATATCACTGTGATAAAAATCACCACCGCGCATATGAGCAACGTGTGTTCTGGACGACTGGCTCCATTTCCCCATGGAATGTGGATGGTTACGAGCATATTGCTTCACTGCCGCAGGGGCACGGCGATCAGAGTTACCCTCACGTAAAACCGGATTTACTGCACTCCCCAGTACGGTTGCATAACGTGTTTTGATTGCTTCTTCTTCCGTATTTTTTGGTGTTTCAGGATATGAGGGGATATCGAAACCGTGGGACTGTAGCTCGGCAATAGCTTCAATCAGCTGTGGAATAGATGCACTGACATTCGGCAGCTTGATAATATTGGCATTAGGGCTCTGAGTCAGCTCACCCAACTCCTTAAGCGTATCTGGTACTTTTTGATCATCAGTCAGATTTTCAGGGAAGATCGCAATAATTCGTGCTGCGAGAGAAATGTCTCTGGTTTCAACTTCAACATCGGCAGCTTCAGTGAATGTATTAATAATAGGAAGCAAGGAATATGTTGCTAGCGCTGGTGCTTCATCGGTAATCGTATAAATGATCTTGGATTTTTGGTCGGCCATGTCACTCCCTCTTGGATCGTCTAAATGACCTCAAAATAACGACAGGTCACTGATGGGCTAAATCTTATAAATTCTGGGTGAAGATCATACAGAAAAACGTAGCAATTTTACAGGTCGTAAAAAAACTACAGGGAGGAAAAATCAGATCATTGACGCACATCAAGACAGTAGCATCATTAATACAAAAAAGTGCGGGATTCAGCTATGCCTGCTAGGGAAGCAAGGTTCAGGGGATAAAACTCTATAGGCCACTCCTTATTGATAACCTAAAAACTCATCGCCCCACACACAGATGAGATGTCACATAAACTCACAAATTGTCAGTTTTCTGTAAAACTTATACCGACTCTAGCTATAGATTCGCACTTCTTAGCTGTCACGGTTATAACCTTCACTCAAGAACACTTTGATAACAGCTTCACAACAAAATTATACGTTACGCAAAGAAACCGTAAGCAACTGATGCTTACCTCAGAGAGAAAAACAGCCTGTATCTCCTGATCAGGGAGGCAGTAGAAATGTGCAGAAGTAATGTTTAAACAGGGGTTAGAGAGAACTCAGATTGTCTGCTGAAGACTTTATAACTTAGCGTTTTTGTAGGCTAGATGACTACGACTTACACAACTTTGGACTTGGCTATTCCCGGAAGCCCGGGAATAGCCATATCCAGTTTTAACCTGTTAGGAACCAGAACGTAGGCAACCCAACAGTTTATCAATGCTTTCCTTCGCATCGCCAAACAACATGCGGGTGTTCTCCTTAAAGAAGAGTGGGTTTTGAACACCAGCATAACCTGAGGCCATACCACGTTTGAACACTACTACCTGACTAGATTTCCAAACTTCCATCACCGGCATGCCGGCAATGGGGCTTGTTGGGTCATCCATAGCCGCAGGGTTCACGGTGTCATTAGCGCCGATCACCAGAACCACATCTGTGGCTGGAAAATCCTCATTAAGCTCATCCATTTCCAGCACAATGTCATAGGGCACTTTCGCTTCTGCCAATAACACATTCATGTGCCCAGGTAACCGCCCAGCCACAGGATGGATACCAAATCGGACCGTAACACCACGGTCCCGCAATAGCTTGGTAATTTCACCCACTGCAGTCTGAGCTTGTGCTACAGCCATACCATAACCCGGTACGATAATGACAGATTCTGCCATGCCTAACTCTTCGGATAGATCTTCTATAGAGGTCTCTTGTACAGTCTGGTCCGAATCAACTTCAGCAGCGGAGCTACTTGTCGTCTGACCAAAGCCACCCAGAATAACGCTCATGAACGAACGATTCATCGCTCGGCACATAATGTAACTCAGAATGGCACCACTACTACCCACCAGAGCGCCGGTCACGATCAGAAGATCATTACCCAACATAAAGCCAATGGATGCTGCGGCCCAACCGGAGTAGCTGTTAAGCATGGATACCACAACGGGCATATCCGCACCGCCAATAGCTAAGATGAGGTGCACACCTAAAACTCCAGCTACCACAGTCATCACGATCAGAGGGAACATACCTTCTGTCACGCTATCGGCTCCAAGGAACCACGCACCCAGTATCAATGTAAAGGCCAGTGCGGCCAAGTTCATTAAATGGCGGCCCGGTAAGGTTAACGCTGCACTTGAAATACGAGCATCCAACTTACCGCAGGCAATCAGAGAGCCGGTAAACGTGATGGCACCAATAAAGACACCAAGGAATACCTCTACCAACTTAATGTTATGTTCTGCACCGTGAGTTTCGACTAAGGGGTCAAGGTAGCCTGAGAACCCAACAAACACCGCAGCCAAACCAACAAAGCTGTGCAGTAAGGCCACAAGCTGGGGCATCTGGGTCATCTCTACTTTATTAGCAAGAAACAACCCTGCACCTGCGCCAATGAGAAGAGCTACCACGATAGAGGCAATACCACCGACACCCATACTGACACTGGCGATAGTAGCAACCAACGCGATAATAATGCCGGCTATTCCGAAGTAATTACCGCGCCCTGCTGATTCTTGATGGCTCAACCCGCCAAGGCTGAGAATGAATAATATACTGGCCACAACATAGGCCACACTGACAAATCCTGCGCTCATGATCTGTGTCTCCTATTTGCGGAACATTTTGAGCATACGATGGGTCACTCTGAACCCACCCGCTATATTTATCGTCGCGATCAACACTGCCACAAAGGACATGATGCCAACCCCGGCGTTCCCGGCCTGAACCAAATGCAAAATAGCTCCGATCACGATAATGCCACTAATCGCATTGGTTACACTCATCAGAGGGGTATGCAACGAAGCTGTCACATTCCAGACCACCTGATAACCGATAAAACAGGCCAATACGAAGACCGTGAAATGGGTGAGGAAACTCTCTGGCGCATAACCACCAATCCCTAGTAGAGCGGCAAGGGTAACAACCAGTATCGACCCTTTACCTAACCACTTCTTAATAGGTGATTCTTCCTTCTCTTCAGCTGCGGGAGAAGGCTCTTCGGTACCCGGAGGCGGTGGTGCTGACACCTCAACTTTGGGTGGCGGCCAGGTGATTTGACTGTCGTTAACAACGGTAACACCGCGAATGACCGTATCGTCCATATCCACCTGAGGCTGCCCGTCTTTTTCAGGTGTCATATCAGACAGCAGATGCACTAGGTTACTGGAATATAGATCACTAGAGACCTTCGCCATACGACTGGGAAGATCGGTATAACCAATCAGAGTAACGTCATGGTCCACTACCACTTTACCGGGCACAGTGAGTTCACAGTTACCACCTCGTTCTGAGGCCAGGTCGACCACCACACTACCCGGTTTCATGGATTGAACCATCGCAGCAGTAATTAACTTGGGAGCAGGTCTACCGGGGATCAATGCAGTAGTGATAATAATGTCTACTTCTTTAGCCTGTTCAGCGAACAGCGCCATTTCTGCAGCGATAAACTCATCACTCATTTGCTTGGCGTAACCACCGCCACCACCACCATCCTCATCGGCAAAATCCAATTCAAGGAATTCGGCACCCATACTTTCAACTTGTTCTTTCACTTCCAACCGAGTATCAAAGGCACGAACAATGGCCCCCATACTGTTGGCAGTACCGACGGCGGCCAAACCTGCCACACCAGCACCAATAATCATCACTTTAGCTGGAGGAACTTTACCCGCCGCAGTTACCTGGCCGGTAAAGAAACGACCAAAATGATTTGCTGCTTCGATAACCGCCCGGTAACCCGCAATGTTAGCCATGGCACTGAGGGCATCCATTTTCTGCGCACGACTGATACGAGGAAGACTATCGATAGCAAAAACAGTGGCTTTCTTAGCAGCAAGCAGGTCAAGTAATTCAGAGTTTTGAGCCGGCCATATATAGCTGACGATACTGGCTCCCTCTTTCATTAGATCGACTTCGTGTCGGCCCAGGTCGGGGTGCATCATTGGGGGTCGGACTTTTAGAATAAAATCTGATTGATCCCAGAGAGAAGGAGTATCTACAGAGATGGCTGCGCCTGCAGCCCTATAAGCGTCATCATCGTAGTGCGCTGGATCACCAGCACCAGATTGAACAACAACTTCATAACCAAGTTTAATCAACTTCTGAACAGAGGCCGGGGTCGCTGCGACCCGTCGCTCGTCTAGAAAAATTTCTTTAGGTATACCTAATTTCATCATCAGCACTTCCTCCCAGCCCAAATTTATCAAGTTAGGCACTATGGTTAAGCAAACAAGGAAACCCTATTATGGGCACCCCCAACCGTGACTAGTCAGCTTATTAATTCAAACGGCAAAGCAACTAAAATCGACCCTCTTTATTTTTCTGTGTATACATTTGGTCATTTTCTTAATACACAAACTTCAAACTCTTTTTAAGCGAGTGCGCAGCTAAATGCGCACGACCAAAATCATCTTGGTATGACGACTTGGTTAATATTTCGAAACCAACCTTAATCTACTTTGTAGCTATATAACAACTCTAATTGTCAAGAACTTGATTTCTCTAAAGCGCCAATAGCACTGTTACCTCGTTTGCACCCCATCGTTCTCATCCAGGCATCCAAACAAACTGCAACCAGCACCGCACCGTACTCCAGCAGAATTGCCCATAGAGGCATTAGAAGCGGCTCGACATCACTTGAATTCAAATTGATACCAATGGAATAAGACAACAACACACTGACTGAAAATGTCCAACTCCAGAGCCTAGGGAATATCACTGCGAATGGCAGCAACCAAATCAAATACCAAGCATTGACCACCGGGGCTATTAGTAGAAAGGCACCAAAAATAATATCTCCACGAGGCATCTGCCAAGTTACGGTCTTGCTGTGATGCCAAAACAACCCGATATACACACCCAAAAAAATAAAACCTAAGGTTAGCTTGACCACAAACGGTTCAAGCCACTGAAGCAATACCGCATAAAGGGAACTATTAAATTGCCACTCTGTGGCAAAGACTAACAATCCTCCCATATCTGATGCTCCCAACCAGACAAAAGGGCCGTACAACACAGCCACCACCAGGGCAAATATTCCCCAATAACGCAGAGGCAATCGCCACAACACAAAGGGTACTAATAATAGGGCAAACACCTTGGATCCCACACTTAATGCCAGCAGGCCAGCAGCAAGGACATAGCTATGTCGCTGCCGACAAAATAAGGCGGCCATCAGTAATAACACCCCTAGTCCATCCGGGTGAGCGGTAAACGCCAACTCTTTAATGACCAGCGGTGACCATGCATAAAGTAATACCCAGCGAATATTGGCCAGTCGCAACAACAACACAATTAGCATCATGTCCGCCAAGGCATACAGTAGTTGAAGTATCCACACCTCTGCAGGGGCTAGAATATGCCCCAATAAAAAGGTGTATTGCAGAGTGGGTCCGTAGATGGTCGGCACATCCGGATAGTTAATCCTAGCCAATAGCCCTTGGAAGATGGTTGGGATTGAGTCATCGCCAAAAAATGTAGCGGGGGCTACCCCATAGGGGGAACCCATTTCATAAAAGCGATAGCCATCCCAAAGGTAGCGAAAAAAATCGTCTTCCCACATCGGATCACCCAGCACACCGATGGAATGAAAGCACCCTGTCCAAAATAATAGCCGCAAGGGTGTCAGGGATTGCTCACTAGCACTGACGCCGACAAAGGCAATGAGTGTTGCTACCAAGCAAATACCCAGCAGACCATAAAACATCCATAGAGAAAGAAACTCTGGCTGTAATGAAAACCAGGCCAACACACCATAAGCAATGGCGCAAACCAAGCCGGCCCCATCCAAGTGCCATGTCACTCCCGAGCTATTTTCTCCTAAAAGAAAGGGAGTACATCTATTGTTTTTGTCTGCGTCAGCGTCGTTCATCTAGGATCATTTTTTCACTGTCGTGAATAACAAGATACCTCATGCGGGGCAGGAGTTCCTTGGGGATAGTAAATAGGCATAGATAAATCTACACAGATGGCGCCATGGTAGTCTCGAGCAAATATCCTAGGTAAAAGTAATAATAGGATCAGATGATAGAACTATTCCTCCAACCCACACTCTATACAGCTCATAAGGCGAGCCCTTCACCACATTCAACCAACAGGCAAAAAGCATAATGAAAACCCGACCGCTCGGTG
>JBALWM010000007.1:0-15076 GCA_036960905.1 Porticoccus sp. | reverse complement strand
TTCACCACATTCAACCAACAGGCAAAAAGCATAATGAAAACCCGACCGCTCGGTGTGCCCGCATGGCTATTATCAATAGCGCTGGCACTACCCGCTTCTATCGCATCAGCCTCTATCAACATGGCACCGCCCTCTCTCGATGACCCATATTACCTTGGTAAAGTCACCTATCATCGAAAACTAGCCTGTGGCACTTGCCTATTATCTGAGACAACTCTTGACGCTGCTAAAAGCTGCGACTTTATTCAGCAGCTCAACACTGACGAGCAGCTGATGACCCTCTTAAGTGAGAAAGAGCGTTCCGCTGTCATCTATTATATTGAGAAATATTTTGGCCCCCGGTAATTTACGAGTACGAGGACCAAATTGATGTATCAGAATAAACGCATTGCTTGCATCATTCCCGCTCGGGACGAAGCCAAAGCGATACAACAGGTAATAAACGGTCTTCAGGCATTGCGTGATAGTAATGGCAACCCCGTTATCGACGATATTTTGGTCTGCGATAATGGCTCCACTGATGATACTGCCAACATTGCTCTCGAAGCGAATGCACGCGTCATTACCCAGCCCCAACCCGGTTACGGCATTGCTTGCCTAACCGCCCTAAACAACGTCAAAAATGCGGATATTTTGTTATTCATTGATGGCGATAACGCATTTTGTGCCACGCAAGCAATACCGTTGGTCCATGCCATTGCTAATGGCACAGACCTAGCCATCGGCTCACGCACCCTAGGTCATATGGAACCAGGAGCCCTCACCCTGCCTCAGCGTTTTGGTAATCAACTTGCGAGTGTCTTGATTCGATCGCTGTGGAGCAAAACAGTTACTGACCTGGGGCCATTCCGCGCTATATCCCAGAGTGCACTACAGCAACTTGCCATGGAAGATGAACGTTATGGCTGGACCATTGAAATGCAAATAAAAGCCATTCAACAGGGCATGTCCATCGAGGAACACTCAGTAGATACCTTTTGCCGCTTGGGCCACTCCAAAATCAGCGGCACCCTGAGAGGCACCATTGGTGCCGGCATTGGAATTTTATCGATGATAATCAAGCTTCGCTGGAGACAGTTTCGTCAACCCACCGACCATTGTAGGCGCCCACAGAAACACTATACGCCGAGAACATCACTGACGGTTGGTGGTAAACAATGACGATTAAATTTGTCACCGAATCTAAGCTGCGCAATATTTTTCTTATAACAGGGCTGTCGCTATTATCGATTTTTTCACACCTATCTTTAGCTGCGCCAGAAAGTAGCGTTCAGAGTTTTTGGTCAGAAAGTAACGAAAATAATACCAGTATTATTGAGCACAGCACCTGGCAAACCCTGCTTGACGTTTATCTAAACAATAAACACTCAAGTGGTATCAACCGCTTTGACTACGCCACAGTCAATACCGAAGATTACAAAAGGCTAGGCAGCTACCTGCAACAGATGCAACAGCTTGACCCCAGGGCATTTAATCGCACAGAACAAAAAGCCTATTGGATTAATCTCTACAATGCACTCACCGTAGAGCTCATCCTGAAGAACTATCCCACGGAATCCATCACCAAGCTTGGCAAAAGCTTTTTCAGCTTTGGCCCCTGGGATGACAAGATAGCCAATATCCAGGGGCATGAGCTATCTCTCAACGACATTGAGCACAAGATTCTGAGGCCATTATTTCAGGATAACCGCATTCACTATGCGGTTAACTGCGCCAGCCTCAGCTGCCCTAATCTGTCTTCCGCAGCGTATACCTCATCTAATATCCATAGTCAGTTAGAGCAGGCGGCTCAGCTGTATGTGAACCATCCCCGAGGGGTCGCTTTCGAAGACGGCACACTCAAGGTTTCCGACATTTACCAATGGTACAAGGAAGACTTTGGGGGCAATGATAAAGCCCTACTCTCTCACTTGATTCATTACGCAGAGCCTCCTTTGGCTGAGCGATTACGCTATTACCAAGCGAACATTGAATATCATTACAACTGGAAGCTTAATCAGCCCTAGTGGAACAGGCGAGTAATTACATATATACCAAACAAAAGGTGAACCAATAACGATGCCTGACATCTGAGTTAGTAATCCTTATCAAGCATTGTTCAAAGAAATGCACATCAACGTTTCTATAAGAAAATATAACCCAAGGAAATAAAATAAATCTATGAAATTTTTCACACAACTATTTGTTCTTTTTATCCTTGGCTCACTGCAAGCTTGGGCGGCGACACCCCAAGAAGCAGACATCGACTGGAGCGTAACAAAAGAGATAAAAAACCATGTTTTACTTACCCTGGAATCAGAAAAAGGAGAAGTAGCATATGGCCCAAATTTTGCCCACTCAGATAAAATATTGAGTGAAAACTTCTCTGAAATTTACCTAGTCAGATCAACAGGTCTCGATGATGATGAACACTACACGCTCTATGTTACTGCGCTTTATGCCGATGATGATTGGCGGGACTATACGAGTGCAACCGCAGCCGGCGACAATGCACCCTTAGCCTTATTATCAAAAACTGCACCTAGCTGTGACGACAAAGCTACCTGTAAATATGAGGAGAGACTGACTGTCAGCCTGAGTTTTTTTGATGTTGTTGATGCCATGACATCTAGCCTAGATGTAATACTCTCGGGTAATAGAACAGACCTCATAAAAATTCCTGGCAGCTATTTTCGAGCAGTAATGCAAACCATTCAGGCAGAGTAACTACCGAAGTGATAAGCGTCGGTCTTTCTCAGTATTTTTTTAACCTATTTAGCCCTTTTACTGACCAAACACCTTCTTCAATAGCGAGGTAGTTTGTTTAACTGGATCTTTTCGAATAGCCGATTCTTCCTTGGCCAAATAATAGAATATTCCATCCATACCCTTATTGATCGTGTACTCGGTAAGGTCGGCTTTGATGTCTGGCACCAGTGGGATAGTTTTATAGTTACTCATGATGACATCATAGGTTTGCACGGCCCCAACTTCGCTGAGGCTATTTTCAATTACCGGGCGCATTTCATCCGCTAATTGAGGGCCCATCTTTTCCTTAAAATAGTTCGTGGCAGAATCATCAGGGCCGTTATAAATTTTCTTGGCATCTTCGATGCTCATCTCGGTGATTGCTGTCCAAAACAGCTCCTTGGCTTTTGGCGTGGCCGCTTCTGCTCCCCGGTTTAGCTTGGTTTCCAGATCAGCCAACATGCCGCCCATACCCACGGTGTCGAGTAAACCCTTAGCCTGCTGAATCTCTACCGGCAGCGGAATATGAATGGCCTCATCAAGATTAAAACCATCTGGCTTGCCCAGTTGAGCGACCACGTTCTCAGTACCTACTTTCAGAGCATCCTTCAGCCCGGCGCTTATATCCTCAACACTGAGTGTCGACAATGCGTTACTTGGGCTGCTGTCTGAACTGCTATCCGTACTTTCCGGCTCGGAGTTAACCACACCATCCAATATACTTTTTCCTGTATCCCACCAGCTCCCTGCGTTGACTGGCAGTTGCAGAAATATCAATGACACACCGACGAGCATTGTAATTTTTTTCATGTGAGGCCCCCCGAGCCTTAATGTTAAGTAGATCACCGAATCATCAGCTTACCACGCACGTAGTTCCTTGAGTGAGACCTAAGCACGCTCAACATGCCTTTCAAAAAGCGCCTCAAAAGACTGATCAAGATTCTGTCAGACATTAACCTCTAAGCGTTTATACTTCCCCCTCATACCTAGCCTGGTTTTGCTGGTAATAAGAGATTGTTTCAATGAGCTTTACCACTTTTGGCCTATCCACCCCAATCCTTGATGCTGTTGCCGAACAGGGTTACGACACGCCGACGCCGATTCAAGCCCAGACAATACCCGCCGTCATTCAAGGTAAAGATGTGATGGCTGCGGCTCAAACTGGCACAGGAAAAACAGCCAGTTTTGCCCTGCCCATACTAGAGAAACTGTCCAAAGGAAAACCCGTCGAAGCGAATCAAGTCAGGGCACTGGTATTAGCCCCAACCCGTGAACTGGCCGCTCAGGTCGCTGACAGCATAATGACCTACGGTAAATACTTACCCCTACGCTCTGCCGTGGTGTATGGCGGGGTAAAAATTAACCCCCAGATGATGAAGTTGCGTAAAGGTGTCGATATTTTGGTGGCAACACCCGGGCGTTTGCTGGACCTCTTTCAGAAAAATGCTGTGAAGTTTAAGCAACTGGAAGTGCTGGTGCTGGATGAAGCCGACCGAATGCTGGACATGGGGTTTATCCACGATATTCTAAAAATTCTGGCACTGTTACCCAAGCAGCGCCAAAACCTGATGTTCTCCGCCACCTTTTCTGACGATATTCGAAAACTGGCCAAAGGGCTGGTCAATAATCCTATTGAGATTTCCGTCAGCCCACGAAATACCACGGCGACCACGGTCAAACAGTGGATTCACCCCGTCGACAAGAAGCAAAAACCTGCATTACTTATTGAGCTGATTCACCATAATAAATGGGAAAAAGTGCTGGTCTTTACCAAGACAAAAAAAGGGGCCAACCAGCTCGTCAAATATTTGCACAATGAAAGTATTAACGCCGCTGCGATTCACGGGGATAAAAGCCAGGCTGTTCGAACAAAAACTCTGGCTGACTTTCAGCTGGCTGATGCAAAAAAAGGGTCGGTTAACATTCTAGTTGCTACCGATGTGGCAGCACGGGGATTGGATATCGAACAGCTACCCCATGTGGTTAATTTTGATTTACCCATTGTGGCGGAAGATTATATACACCGAATTGGCCGCACAGGTCGAGCAGGTATGAAAGGCCAGGCTATTTCACTGGTCAGTGCCGATGAGTTCAAGCAACTCACCGACATTGAACGTTTGATTAAGCAGCTGTTGCCTCGAAAATTGATTGATGGCTTTGAACCGAATCACAATGTCCCTGAATCCAGTCTAGACCTTCGCCCCCCCAAACCGAAGAAACCTAAAAAGCCAAAGAAACCTAAAATTGAGGGAAATACCGGGCTTAAAGGTAAATCACGTTCTGAAAGCAGCCCGTCAGGAAAAAAGTCAGGTGCCAAAAATAAGAAGCCAGGAGGATTAAACCTTCAACCGAGAAAGAAGCCCCTAAGCTAAACCTTTTAGCTTAGCTTTTTAACCAAGCCCTCAAACTCCACCTTCAGTCCTCTGTCTTACCTTTCAATAGTTCACCAAGCCCGGCAAAGGGATTGTGGGTGGCGGCAGTTTTCTCGATATCTGTTGAGATATTCCCACCGTCTACTTCTGTGTAGCGTGAATGCTCATTGTCATGACAATAGAGACACAACAACTCCCAGTTACTGCCATCTGAGGGATTATTATCATGATTGTGATCCCGATGATGAACCGTCAACTGACTCAGATTTTGCCGGGTGAATTCACGGGCACATCGACCACATACCCAAGGGTACATTTTCAATGATCGCTCACGATAACCCTTTTCTCGATCCTCCCGAGCACGCCGAGCCTCGACAACGATACTATTTAATTTGTTTGAGGACTTATCTGGTGACATGGTCTCGCCCTTGCAACACTTCACTCATCATCATTCAACATCCATTGCCAACAATTCAGCCAGATGACTATCAATCTGCGCCGTATATTTTGGATCCATACCAAAAAGCCCCAAATGTCCCCAATCACTTTCAATCACCCTAAACTCACTATTTGCCACCATCTTCTGATGATCTTCACAATCTCTAGGCGGAAAGAACATATCTGTACTAATGGGCATCACGAACACCTTGGCGGTAATTCGTCCCAAAGCCTTTTCAAGATCACCCCCTGTATTTCTGCTGACATCACCACGCTGCCACTTCCAAGCAAGACACAGCAAGTTATTCGGATCCATGGGCAAAAAATAACCCTCAGTAAAACCCACATAAAAATCTTCAAGGGACGAAAAACCGAGCTCACGCCACAACTCTTGTTTGAACATTTCCGTGCTATACCCCATCACCGACCAAAGGTCAGCGTGCCGACGCAACCCTCGATGCACTGCATTAGGTTCCGTGTAACAACCATCGTCCCAAGCTGGGTCTGACGTAATCGCTTCGTTTAACGTTTTCGTGAATAAAAAATCATGGGGTGTATTTTTCGCTGTTCCTGCAATGGGTGCAGCACGCTTGACCATATCAGGATAACGCACTGCCCATTCCCAGGTTTGCTGAGCGCCCATAGACCCACCCACAACCAAGGCAAGAGAATCGAGACCAAATTTTTCAGTGAGTAGCTGATGCTGAGCATGAACGTCATCACCAATTCTCACATGGGGGAATGCCGCCATTCCGAAGGGATCAGGCGTGTTATGGGGGGATGTAGAGAGGCCATTGCCTATCTGATTAATGATGATGACAAAGTACTTATCTGGATCTATTGCACGACCCTGCCCCACATAAACCTGCTCCATGATTTTACTGGTACCGGAATACCAGGTAGTCATCAGTATGGCGTTATCTTTATTGAGGTTTAATTTACCGAAGGTAGTGTAGGCAAGCTGACAATTTCTGATAGTTCCGCCACTTTCCAACTGAAAATCACCCAGATCAAAGAGTTCATACGGACCATGATTTTCTTGCGAGTAATAATCATTAACTAACATCAACCATTCCCCTCTCATTTGAATTAACAGAGGACGACACTGTATCAGTAAGTTATATCCAACTAAAAGATAGAACCAAACGTGCGGTATAGGGAATGCTAAGAGAATGCCAAGAAAGTACTGTTAAACGAATTAAAGTAGCTCAATAGCGTAAGGCGTTTCCAGTTTCATTCGCCATTCGCTCTTGGATTGATATATCCAACCCTGAATTTCAATACTCTGCCCTTGAAGGGCCTCAAACCATGCCTGGGTAAATCTGTGCTGATGCTCTGCATAAATCATCACAGTGATGTTTTTATCCAATTCCAGCCGCCAGTGCTTGCCCATATTGATGGCTGTTACCTGCCCCTGTACTCGCTGAAAACCACCCTGCTTAGTAAGCTTGGCCTTCACCGGCAAGAGGTTCTGATCACCCCACACACCTAACCGAGCATCTCTACCCTGCTGCTCTGCTTTGGCAAGACACTCAGCGAGGGTCAAATTGGGAGGGATCGCCACATGGTAGGCTAATCCCTGCTGCAACAGGTTCTGTTCCAGGTTTTCTCCCGCTTGATTATAGATATGCCCCAACCAGCGGCCATAGCGGTCTTTGGATTGAGTATCCAATAACAATTCAATTTGATCAGAGTGACGAACAAACAGACTGACTGCTTGCTGGGCACGGCGGGCAAAGGGCTGATCTGGCTGACCATCTCGCCCCATTTCTGTGGCATTAATACCGACTAAACGTACTTTGCGCCCATCAGATAATGTCAGGGTATCACCATCGTAAATCTTGGTGACACGAACCGTCTCGGTGTGGGTAAACGGGGCACAGTATTTCGAGTTTTCTTTAGAGGGTTGAGGTGAATCATTATCTGCACTACATCCACTGACTAAACCAAAAACTACAAGCCCTAAAACAATGCGTCCCAAAACAAAAAAAACGCTCGGGGCGATTGCCCGGAGCGTTTTTTGGCTGCCTCGAAAGGCAAACATATCAATGTTATTTCTTAGCAGAACGACCCGCAAAACGCTTGTTAAAGCGGTCAATACGACCACCTGTATCAGCAACTTTCTGCTTGCCGGTATAGAATGGGTGACACTGAGAGCACACATCAATGTGGATGCTGTCGACTAGGGTGGAACCAACTTCAATGGTGTTGCCGCAGCTGCAAGTTGCAGTCAGCGTGCCGTAATTTGGGTGAATCTCAGTTTTCATTTTCTCTTTGCCTCAATGTCTTGCATACCGCCACCCAATCATCATACTGTTGAGCACCATATGCCGCCTTCAAACGGAGGGCGCATACTACCAGAAAACACCTCGCATTCAAGGTTTTGTGCAGGTTTCAGTACAAATACTCGGTAATAAGCAGCAATAAATGACCAGCGATAAAAGCCCCACAATATACCGCGTAGCCGTGCCATCACCTCTCAGGCGCTTGTTTGACTATTTGCCGCCCAAAAATACAGCCGACGATGCACTATTGCCTGGCGTACGGGTTTTGATCCCCTTTGGCCGTCGCAACGTGGTAGGCATTATTGTTAGTACTACTCAAAAGAGCAGCGTTTCCCTCTCCCGGTTGAAGCCCATCGACCGTGTGCTTGATACAGAACCACTGGTGCCACAACCACTGTTTGAGCTGTACCGATGGGCGGCCAGTTACTACCAACACCCCATAGGCGATGCCCTAAGTAGCGCTCTACCCGCCTTGTTGCGCAAGGGTGAACCCATACCAGAGTCCAATGAAAAACACTGGCAACTCACTGAGCATGGAAAAGGCTTACCCGAAACAGCGCTGAGTCGTGCACCCAAACAGCAGCAGGCACTCAACCTGTTGCAACAGCAAAGCACCGCAAGCCGGGATGATTTTAAACGGCTGGATACCTCCATCGCCGTATTGCGGCAACTGGAACAAAAAGGACTGATTGAAACGGTCGATATAAAGAAAAATGCCCCCGCTTTTGATGTGAACAACCTGCTCTCGGAACAACCACTAACGCTCTACCCGGAACAACAGCAGGCGCTGGACAGTCTCGATCTGCATGGCTTTCACCCCTACTTACTCCATGGTGAAACCGGTAGCGGTAAAACCGAGGTTTATTTACAGGCTATTGAAAAAATTCTGCGATATGGCCGACAGGCACTGGTGCTAATACCGGAAATCAGTCTGACGCCCCAAACTCTCCGTCGCTTTCAAACCCGCTTCAATTGCCCCATTGCGGTACTTCATTCCGGGCTTACCGATCGAGAGAGAGCCATTGCCTGGAATGCCGCTCGCACCGGACAAGCACCCATTGTACTGGGCACCCGATCTGCCATCTTTACCCCACTCCAATCACCCGGCTTACTCATCGTTGATGAAGAGCACGACAGCTCCTTCAAACAACAGGAGGGGTTTCGCTACTCGGCCAGAGATCTAGCGGTGATTCGTGCTCACCGGGAGTCCATACCCCTGATTCTGGGATCAGCCACCCCTTCACTGGAATCCCTATATAACTGCCAACAAGACCGTTACACCAAATTGATACTTTCATGCCGCCCAGGCAATGCGGTACAACCACGTTGGCAGCCGGTGGATATTCGCAAAGCGAACTTATCCAGCGGTTATTCCCGTGAGTTAATTGCCGCCATCACTGAAACCCTAGCCGCCGGTAATCAAGTGTTGGTGTTTCTTAATCGCCGAGGCTTTTCCCCCACACTGAGCTGTCATGAATGTGGTTGGATATCCAACTGTCACCGCTGTGAGGCGCGACTTACGGTACACCGAAGCCCAAACCGGCTGCTCTGCCATCACTGCGAACATATGGAGCCAATCCCCACAAGCTGCCCGTTCTGCCACAGTGCAAAACTGCAATGTATTGGCCAGGGAACGGAACGCAGTGAAGAAATCCTTGAGGCCATGTTCCCGGATACCCCTATCATCCGGGTGGACCGCGACACCACCCGCCGCAAACAAGCGATGCAGGCCGTTGTCGACCGGGTCAATAGTGGTGAACCCTGTATTCTCATTGGCACCCAGTTATTGGCCAAGGGCCACCACTTTCCAAATGTCACGCTGGTGGCCATATTAGATGCTGATGGTGGCTTATTTAGCCCTGACTTTCGGGCACCGGAAAAAATGGGGCAGTTGATCACCCAAGTGGCCGGACGAGCAGGTCGTGGTAATCAGCCAGGAACTGTTCTACTGCAAAGTCACCACTGCGATCACCCTTTAATAGCAACCCTGACCCAGCAGGGCTACAGCGCTTTTAGCGAGGAACTGATCAGGGAACGACAGCTCTCTCAGCTTCCCCCCTACCGACATATGGCACTGGTTAGGGCAGAAGCCGTCAATGGTGAAGCGGCAGTACAGTTTCTTCACTTTGTTCGCCAATGTGCAGAACGGTTATTACCCGCTACCGATCAAACTGGCTATCTGGGGCCGCTGCCCGCCCCAATGGAAAAACGCAGTGGCCGGTTTCGTCACCAGCTCAGTATCATTTGCTCCGAACGCCCTACTTTGCAGAGAATGATGTCGACACTCTGTCAGGAACTGGAACAATCCCAGTTAGCCAAACGGGTTCGCTGGTCAGTGGATATTGATCCTCAAGATATGACCTAGCCCTAACCGTCATTGATACCGTGCCTGCAAATTTAAGTTAGGTACTACCAGACCATGGATAAGGTCTGGAAGACATCACCGCTTCCCCATACAATGGCGACCACCACTTAGGCACTACCGGGAGTACAGGCAACAGCATGACCAGGGATTACGCCAAAAAGTCTAGCGGTCGTCGGACAACCAAACGTCAAACCAAGAAACGTTCTGGTCATCAGGGTGCTCCGGGCTGGCTGTGGCTGTTAGCGGGCGTACTCATCGGCGCTCTGGTCATGGCATTGACGCAATTGTCAGAAGTTTCCCCAGAAGATGTAGAAAAAGCGGCAAGAGAAACCGGCACAGACTCACAAGAAGAAGATGATGGCCCCAAACCCCGGTTTGACTTCTACACCCTATTGCGCGATTCAGAAGTTATTGTTCCGGATACGCCCGACACCAACAATACATCAAATCCCCCAGTGGCTGATGATGAAGTATTCCTGCTACAGGTAGGGTCCTTTAAAAACAGTCATGATGCCGACAGCCTCCGAGCCCGACTATTGTTGCTGAATCTGAGCGCCAGTATTGAGACCGTCAGCCCCCGGCGAAATGAAACCTGGCATCGGGTTCTGGTCGGCCCCTTTAGCGACGGGCCAGAACTGGCCGATGCTCGCAGCAGGCTTTCAAGTAATGGTATTGAGTCACTGCTGTTAAAGCGGAAGCAGTAACAACTCACCGCTAAGCTAAGCAGCTTATCCAACCCGCCCTATCATCCAACGCTCTCTCAACCGTGTTGCTGTTATCTCGCTATGCATTGAGACTACTTACGCTGTGCTTGGCATATGTGTCATCAATCAGAAAATTGACTCACCAAAAAATCAATAAAACAGCGCACTTTTTTTGGCAGATAACGTCGATGTGGATACAGGGCAAATAAGCCAAATTCCAAGGTGCTAAAGCCAGGTAAGACCTCCTCTAATAAGCCCTGTTCCAGAGCGGGCTCTACGATAAAACGTGGCACCATACCAATACCACCGCCAGCCACTGCAATCTCTTTGACCGCACTGGGGCTACTGGCGGCAATGCGAGTGTTGACGTTAATGGATTCGGCCTTGCCCTCGGGGGAGATGATCGGCCATTGTTTACCAATGCGAAAATTACTATCGATAATACAATTGTGCTGACTGATATCCTGAGCCGTTTTTGGCCGGCCATGTTGCTTCAAGTACATTGGTGCTGCACACAATATGAGCGGCAGGGTTTTAAGGTGGCGGGCAATCAAGCTCGAGTCATCGACCCCGCCCACACGAATCCTTACATCAATACCCTCCTCAACCATATCGACCATGCTGTTACTCAAGATGATTTCGAGGCGAATATCCTTGTGTTGCTGCATAAATTGCGGGATGAGTGGTGCCAGTTTCATCTCGCCAAAGGCGACAGGTACGCTGACGCGCAGCAGCCCCTGAGGTGAAGACTGCTCACCAGTGACGCTATCTTCTAATTCAGTGAACTCCTCCAGCAGTGGTAATGCTCGCTGGTAATAACTCTTACCCGCCTCGGTCAGTGCCAATTTCCGTGTAGAGCGATGAAACAGGCGTACATTCAGGTGCTTTTCTACTTCCCCTACATACTTGCTTGCCAAGGCCTTGGAGATGTTCAGGCGCTCGCTTGCCGCGGTAAAAGAGCCTGCCTCTACCACGGCTACTACGGTTTTCATGCCATCTAAGGTATCCATATTGTCAATGTAACATTGACAATAATTCAATAAAAGTACTATTTATCAATGATATGTTAGCGCGGATACTTCCCTCCATCGACATTAACCGCGGCACAGATTTTAAAAGTGGCTTTTTACAAGTGCCTTACCGAGAAGGGGAAAACCTTGGCAAAGATAGAAATCTACACACGACCAGGCTGTGGCTACTGCACTCATGCCAAACGCTTATTAGTCAGCAAGGGCTTGGCTTTTACTGAATATGACGTCTACCAGCACCAGCATCATGACAGCACGCTGCGTAGCCGCACTCATAACCGCAGTTATCCACAAATTTTTATTAATGATTTATCGGTGGGCGGCTTTGAAGACCTAGTTAAGTTGGAACAACAGAATCGCCTACCGAAAGCAACGTCGCCAACCGCCATTAATGGCTAGCGAAAAACTTGGCTTAAAAAGCCTTACTCACTGAGAAAATAGGAATTTACTATGTCTACTATCAAACTTCACCGCTTCCCTCTTTCTGGTCATTCACACCGTGTTGAGGTTTGTCTCTCCCTACTGGGTTTGGATGCGGAAATCATTACCGTTGATCTGGCCAATGGTGCTCATAAAACCGAGGACTTTTTAAAGAAAAATAGTTTCGGTCAGGTGCCAGTGCTTGAAGACGGCGACATTACACTGTCGGACTCTAACGCCATCATCACCTATTTAGCGACAACCTATGATGACTCTCGCAGTTGGTTACCGGTTGATGCGGTAGCTGCGGCGCAGGTGCAGCGCTACCTGTCAATTTCAGCCGGACTATTGGCTTATGGCCCTGCGCTGGCTCGATTGGCCAATGTTTTTAATGCTGCTGTTGATAAGGAAACAGTCCTTGCCAGTTCACATAGCTTACTCGCTGTATTAGACGCAGAACTGGCCGAACGAGACTGGCTGGTCGGTGACCAACCAACACTGGCTGATGTCGCTAATTATAGCTATATCGCCCATGCCCCAGAGGGAGATGTCGCGCTGGATGAATACAGCAATGTTAAAGCGTGGCTGCGCCGGTTTGAGAGTCTTCCCCGTTTCATTCCGATGCAGGCAACCGCTGCTGGTTTGGCGGCAGCTTAAATAGACACGCTTATTACTAGCTGAATTTATGGCAACCCATTAATGGGTTGCCACACCACTAAATACTGAGAAAGGTTTTAACAATGAATATTGAAATTGAAATGTTAGCGGCCACGGCCGGATTGCTGTTGTTAATGACGTTGATACAGGGCACCCGTAATGTGTTGTTGCTGGGGCTATCAACGGCAGCCGGCAATCAACACAATATTGCTGCATGGACGGGCTGGAATGATCGACTCAACCGTGCGATTGATAATCTGAAAGAGGCGATCGTTATTTTTATGCCGTTAACTATCGCTGTGCAATTGCTGGGCTTATCCAATGAAACCACCGCATTGGGTGCGCAAATTTTTGTCGCCGCGCGTATTGTTCACGTTATTGTCTACACCTTGGGAGTTCCCTGGATACGTACCGTCGCCTGGACTGCCGGTGTGGTCGGAATTATTTTTGCCGCCTCACCTCTGGTGGCCTAATAAAAATCCGCTGGGCCAGTGGGCTTGGCGATGTTTTATTTCAATAGGGTGAAATGAGCACTCAATTAGGAGAAGGCTCAATGAAAAAAGTACTGATGTTATTGGCTAATGGTGTAGAGCCTTTAGAATTGTCCGCCTTTACTGATGTTCTTGGTTGGGCAGCGCTGGTTGGCAGTGAGCCGATTGAGCTACTTGATGTCGGCTTAACCGACAACATTAAAACCACCTTTGGTTTGAGTTTGCGACCCACAGCTGTTTTAGACGATATTGATTTGTCTCAATTTGATGCGCTGGCTATCCCAGGCGGTTTTGAGCCGGCAGGTTTTTATCGTGACGCTCTAAGTGAACCATTTTTAGAGGTTATTCGTCACTTCAACGAACAAAATAAATTCATCGCCAGTATTTGCGTGTCATCACTAGCTCTTGGAACAGCGGGCATTCTTAATGATAGAAAGGCAACCATCTATCATCAGCGCAACGGCGTGCGTAAACAACAATTAGAACAAACAGGAGCAATCTTTGTTGATCAACCAATTGTTTGTGATGGCAATTGCATTACTTCAACGGGGCCTGGTACAGCGCTTGAAGTGGCTTTTGAATTATTGGTGAAGCTGAGTGATAGTACGAATGCGGCAATGGTGCGTGAAAAGATGCGTATTCCTACGCCCTGCCCCGAATGGTATCAATCCGCTCAAGTCTGATTGAAGCTACAGATAAAAGGTAGATAACATGGGCAATGTTACAGAGAACTCCCCCTTTCATCGCGGCGAACAACTGCTGCAAGAGCGGCTAGGCGTCAGAGATAAAATGGAGCGTTTTGGCCGTAAGGTGATTCGTGACCATATACCGGAGCAGCACCGGGAGTTTTATCAGCAACTACCCTTTGTTTTTGTGGGCCATGCAGATGATGACGGCTGGCCCTGGGCGTCTATATTATTTAATCCTCCAGGTTTTATCTCCAGCCGAGATAAGCATTCTATGAGGATTAACGCCTTACCAGTCGTTGGCGACCCCCTCTCTGAATCACTACAGGTGGGTACTCATTTAGGACTGTTAGGCATTGAACTTCCGACACGCCGCCGCAATCGACTGGCGGCTCATATCAGTAACGTTAGTGATGAGGGTGTTGATTTAGTCGTTGATCAGGCTTTTGGGAATTGCCCTCAATATATTCAAAATCGTGAATTAGTCACGGTTGCCGCCGAGACTATGCCAACCCCTAAGACCGAAGTGATCACGAGCTTATCAAGTGAGGCCCGCGCCCTGATTGAGCGTAGTGATACCTTTTTTGTCGCGAGCTATAACGATGCTGGTAGTAGTCAGGCCCATGATGGCGCCGATGTTTCGCACCGAGGGGGAAAACCGGGATTTATCCGTATTGATGGCAACACCTTGACCATTCCAGATTATCTGGGCAATAACCATTTTAATACGCTGGGAAATTTTCATGAGACGCCAAAGGCAGGATTGTTATTTGTCGATTTTGAGAACGGCCATCTGCTGACGCTAACCGGCACTGTTGAGGTTTTATGGCAGAGCGATGAGACGCAACATTTTGCCGGTGCAGAGCGGCTTTGGAAGTTTCATCTTGATCACGGGCATCACCA
>JBALWM010000153.1:0-3063 GCA_036960905.1 Porticoccus sp. | reverse complement strand
ATAAATTTCTTTCTGGTTATCAGAATCCAAGACTATCTTCAGAGAACGTCTTGTTACCAAGGATATGCAGGTGAAGATGAAAAACTGTCTGACCAACACCAGCGCCATTATTAATCACTACCCTGAAAGCCTCATCAACACCGGCTTGTTTGGCAATATCGCCTACAGTAAGCATTAGGTGACCCAGTAATGCCTTATCTTCTGATGAAGCATCGACTAGTCTTGGGATTGGCTTGCGAGGAATAACCAGCAAATGAGTGGGCGCTTTGGGGGCTATATCCCTAATAGCGAAGCAGTGCTCATCTTCGTAGACAATCTCAGCAGGAATGTCACCGTTAATGATTTTAGTAAATAAGGTTTCTTCTGACATAACCTGACTCTTAGTTAATGATCATCACCTGGTTAGTGATCGCCACCAAGCTTTTCATCGGCGGTCAGCTGGCGCGCCTCGCTTTCCAGCATCACAGGAATACCATCACGAATGGGGTACGCCAATCCACTGGCTTTGCATATCAATTCATTTTTTTCAGTGTCATATTCCAGTGGAGCCTTACTCACTGGACAGACCAAAATACTCAGTAACTTCTTATCAATCATCTCAACCCCGAGTGCAGGAGATTCCAAAGGGGCAAGTTTAAGGGAAAGACCGTGCTAAAACCACGTCTGGCGGGTTTCCCCATCGTTTTAGTTGCCGGTTTTAGGAGTAGATCTTAGTCGGAGGTTTTAGTAAGTGGGCTGGAATGAGCCGGTACAGGAAAATACTCTAACACCAATGCCGGATCCAGCCGCACATCAAACCAATTGATACGCCAGTCCAGATGTGGGCCTGTCGCTCTGCCCGTTGAGCCGACACGGGCAATCAAATCGCCCGTGTCTACACGCTGACCGGGGGTCGCCAATACCTCACTAAGGTGAATAAACGTAGAACTGAGACCATGACCATGTTCAAGAATCAGTGTGCCCCCTGAATAGAACATATCATCGTGAACCAACCTCACCACGCCAGGTGCCGGTGCAAAGACATCTGTACCCTTGGGAGCGGCAATATCCAAACCGTAGTGCGGCCTGCCCGGCTTGCCGTTATAAACTCTGCGGCTGCCGTAAACACCCGTAATAGGGCCCTCTAATGGTCTAACAAAGCCTGACAGGAAATCTAGCCTTCGGTTATCTTCTGCTCTCGCTTTTTTAACCAGCGCTGCTTCCCGAAGGACGCGTTTAAGCACTTCAGGCGACAGAGGTGAAACTGTTTTTTGAGGAACACCATCAACACGCTGCTCCTGATACTCGCGCTGAGCAATGGTCAACCGGTGGGACTCTGCCTCACCATCACCATGACGGGTTATCAGCTCGATTTCACTGGGGGCATCGCGACCCAGCCCAAAAACAAACAAGCCATCCTCGCCAACTCTGACCTGGCGTTTCATCAACTCTACGTCTGTGCCTGGAGGCACTCGCCCTATCAACAGTGAACCTTGAGTGAGAGCACCTGCGAGCTCAAGTGCCACAGCACCTTGGGCAATGATAGAGTTTGCCAGTGAAACGACCAAGATTATTAGATAACGATACAAAACGCTTCCCTCACACATTCATGTATTACTCTTGAGATCCATCTCTTGGCAACCCAGTTTCCTGATAGGGCTCCAGAGACTCCACTTGGCAGTGAGTCCCTATCTCCATCACCCGCACAGAATGTCTCTTGGCACAAAACAGGTTGTTACGGGCCGTATAAACAAAACCATACTGTTTGATGCCTCTACAAGAACCCATAAAACGCATCACCACCTGTTTACCGTTTACAAGTTCAAGTAAGGCCGCATTGGTATCCAATACTTTGATGCCCAGAATACGGTTATTACTGATACAGCCATTGTAAATACCCCAGTCACTCAGGTCGATGTCTGCTGTCGGCAATTCAGGTGTTCCCACTTCAGGCACAGTCTCTTCGGCAAACACAGCCACATATAACCCGCTTAATGCCAACACAACCATGATAAAAATTCTCAGGAACTTCAACAGAACGGCTCTCCGGTTAACCCGTGCCACTTTAGATAACAGGTCCGCCCATCCGTTCCTTACCCACGTCAAATATTTATGATCGCACTAATAAACAAGCCATCCAGCTTACAGATCGAGGTGACTGAATATGGAGAACATTGTTGTTTTATTGACTGTGGCTTTATTGGCTGTAGTTTTATTGAGAGTTGCCGTCTTGAAAGCTGAGCTGATAATTGCCTAGTACAAATTTTTAATCATCATTGAAGCAGGCTGAAATCTGATCGGTATTAAACCCACGGTATTGGAGAAATTTACTGCGCTTGGCAAGCTCACTAAAATCATTGCAAGGTTTTTTGCCATACTTTTTGGCCATTACCTCATCCGCTAAAAGCATCCAATCTGTGCCACTTTCGACCACCGCGCGCTCTGCGAGGAGCTTATTCAAACCCCTCTGCTGCAACTCCATACTAATACGATGTGGCCCCTGCCCCTTTCGTACTCGCGAGGACACAAATGCTTCAGCAAACCGCACATCAGATTGAAGGTTGTCCTGCTGTAACCCATCAAGCACTTGATCCAAAAGATCCACATGTTCAGGAAATCTATCCGCTAGTTTTCGATACAATTCAAGATGGGAATGCTCTCTGCGGGCCAGGAGACCCATAGCCCGTAGCCTTATGGTAGAAAGTGGATCTTGTGTATCAATATCGGCCTCGGTATCAGTCATGTATTAGTTTGGCTCTTACTTATGAAGCGCTTATTTATGGAGCACATAGTCAATGAGCCACGTTTTCTAAATATCACTATTCTTTGATGGTCGTCCCGGACAACTCTTCCACGGGCTCCGGCTTATCTACTATCCCGAGCCATTCACTCAACTTAGCAAAGATCACTTTCAGTAATCGCCACAGTTTGGGGAGCAACCAGATCACCAGTAATAAAAATGCGACCATTAGCCCAACGAACAACCAGGGATGGTTGAACATTGCCCACAAGCCGCCAAGTACTAATAGATCTTCTGAAATTGAAGCCGCCCAGTTACTAAAGGGCTCGGGTGAGGTATTGATA
>JBALWM010000006.1:0-26488 GCA_036960905.1 Porticoccus sp. | reverse complement strand
CAGTGTATTTAGCAACGTCTAAGCCAGTTTTGAATTTATTCTGAGCACGCATACGCGCTACAGATTCCGGGTTGATCGCATTCCATGCGCTACCGTTCGTTTTACACAGCGCTGCGGCTGCATCGATGTCTTTGGTGTAGTTTGACATGTTCAGTCCTTCCAGATTGAAAACAGAAAATTCGTAGATTACGGAAACGAATTCTAGCCATACCACCAAAATTTAGCTAATCTATGGATCTTATCTTCAGTATTTATAGTGTGAATATAGATGAACATACGTAATATCGATTTAAACTTGCTGGTTTACCTGGATGTTCTTCTGAAGGAGCGCAATGTCACGCGGGCAGCAGAAAGCCTGGGTATCAGTCAACCCGCAATGAGCAATGGTTTGCGCCGCCTACGCGACTTATTCAATGATCCCGTACTGGTACGCACCAGTGATGGTATGACGCCCACGGAAAGGGCGGAGCAATTACAACCCGTGGTTAGAGAAGTCCTTGCATCTATCGAAAAGGCAGTAGAACCGCGTAAAGAGTTTAATGCTGCGGAGGCTGACAGAGTATTTCGAATTTCTGTCAGTGATTACACCGAATCAACATTATTACCTCACCTAATGCGCCGACTTCGCTCTGAAGCACCCAACATCACCTTGGATGTACTAACGCCTAGTGATATTAGCTATCAGGACGTGGAGCAGGGCACCGTTGACTTGGTGATTAATCGGTTTGATGTGCTCCCTCAGTCATTCCATCAAATGACCATTTGGCGAGACACCTTTTCATGTTTGTTAAGTGATCATAATCCAATAAGGGAGTCCTTCACGCTCGATAATTATCTCGAATCCGGACATGTGTGGGTCAGTAAAACAGGCATGGGTATCGGGGTTGGTATGGAGCCAGGTGCTGGACAACGACTCGGTTGGGTAGATGAGGCGTTGGCTAAGCTGGGGAAACAACGGCGTATTCGAGTATTCACTCGTCATTATCAAGCCGCAATGAGATTGGCTGAGTTGAGGGACTTGGTGGTCACCTTACCTACAAAGGCTGCAGAACTCCTTACCGATAATCCTAATGTGGTGATTCTTCCACCACCTTTTGATATTCCTGAGATCGAGTTAAAAATGGCCTGGAGTCCCCTATTGCAACACAACCCTGCGCATCAATGGATGAGGCGGTTAATCGCCGATGTTGCCAGTACACTGGATTAGACTCGACTTGAGATTTAACAACCTCTATTCGCTTAATAAATAGCGGAAATAAAACCCATAAAATTGCTAAATCCTTACTAGTTTTTCTACAATCACACTTTTCAATAGTGTTTAAACAGAAGGCTCCTTCATGACAGAACGTGTTCAAGTGAGTGGACTACAGGTCGCTCGTTCGATTTATGACTTGGTCAAACAAGACATTGTTCCCGGAACAGGCGTTGATGTGGACGCATTCTGGCAATCATTCGCGGCCATTATCGGTGATTTCGCGCCTAAAAATCGTAATCTGTTAGAAAAGCGTGATCACCTACAGGCGCAGATTGACAGCTGGCACCAACAACAGTTAGGTCAGCCGATTAACCAGTGTGAATACAAGGCCTTTCTACAAGACATCGGATATCTGGTACCGGAAGGTGGCGACTTTTCTATCACTACGGCCAATGTTGACCCTGAAATCACCTCTCAAGCAGGTCCACAACTGGTTGTACCTGTCATGAATGCTCGGTTTGCACTCAATGCAGCCAATGCACGCTGGGGCAGTCTATACGACGCGCTTTATGGTACTGATGTACTTCCAGAAACTGATGGTGCTGAGAAAACTGCCAGCTATAACCCGGTTCGTGGTGCTAAAGCGATTGAATATGGCAGAAACCTTCTCGATCAGTCTGCCCCCTTAGCCAGTGGATCACACCACAATGCTACTCACTACACTGTGGTAGACGGTGCACTTCAAGTTCATCTTGGTAGCGATAAAAAGGTAGGTCTGGCTGACCCAGCACAATTTTCAGGCTTCCAAGGGTCAACTGAAAATCCTACTGCTATTCTTATCAAAAGCAATAGGTTACATCTTGAAATTCAAGTAGATAGTAATACAGAAATCGGGGCTTCAGACTTGGCAGGCATCAAAGATATCCTTATGGAAGCGGCACTAACCACTATTATGGATTGTGAAGATTCAGTCGCGGCGGTGGATGCTGAAGACAAGGCCCTGATCTACCATAACTGGCTGGGCTTGATGAAAGGTGATCTGGAAGAAACCATGGAAAAGGGCGGAAAAACCATTGTCCGCCGCATGAACGCCGATCGTGAATACACCACTGGTAACGGCGGTTCTCTTGTCTTGCCAGGACGCAGTCTGTTGTTTGTCCGTAATGTAGGCCACTTGATGACCAACCCAGCCATTCTCGATACAGACGGCAATGAAGTACCCGAAGGTATTATGGATGCCATGATGACCAGCTTGATCGCCATCCATGATCTGAAGGGGAACGGCGACTACCGAAACAGCAAAACGGGCAGTGTTTATATTGTGAAACCAAAAATGCACGGTCCTGAAGAAGTTGCATTTACCAATGACTTATTTGATCGCGTTGAAGATGCACTCGACCTTGAGCGCAACACGATCAAAGTGGGCATTATGGATGAAGAGCGTCGCACCTCAGTTAACCTGAAAGAGTGTATCCGTGCCGCCAGTGAGCGTGTGGTGTTTATTAATACGGGGTTCCTGGATAGAACTGGCGATGAAATTCATACCAGTATGGAAGCAGGCGCCTTTGCTCCGAAAGGCCAGCTAAAGACCATGAAGTGGATATCCGCTTACGAAGATCAAAATGTCGATGTTGGCCTCGCTTGTGGTCTTAAGAACAAAGCACAAATTGGTAAAGGCATGTGGCCCGTACCTGAAAATATGGCTGACATGATGAAAGCCAAGATTGGGCACCCAATGGCAGGTGCTAATACTGCTTGGGTACCCTCTCCAACGGCTGCCACATTACATGCTTTGCACTACCAACAGGTTGATGTGTTTGCACGTCAAGACGAACTCGCTACGCGCGTGCCAGCCAGTGTTGATGACATTCTGACGATTCCTCTCCTCGACAGAGAGCTTTCTGCTGATGAAATTCAGAGAGAACTGGATAACAATGCTCAGGGTATCCTCGGCTATGTTGTCCGATGGGTAGAGCAGGGCATTGGTTGTTCCAAGGTGCCCGACATCAACAATGTTGGCCTTATGGAAGACCGTGCAACCCTGCGTATATCCAGCCAGCATCTAGCTAACTGGTTACGCCATGGTATTTGCACCGAAGAACAAGTGATGGAAACCATGAAGCGTATGGCAGCAGTCGTAGATAGCCAAAATGCGGGCGACCCCATGTATCGCAATATGGCCCCTGACTTTGACCAAAGTATCGCCTTTGCGGCAGCTTGTGACCTTGTATTTAAGGGTAAGGCGCAGCCCAGTGGTTATACAGAGCCACTACTGCACGCATATCGTCAGAAAGCCAAGTTGCAGTAACCCAAGAGTAATAGCTATGAAAACGCCGGAGTCATCAGTGACTCCGGCGTTTTTGTTTATACCTGAACATAGACCTAATTTCTCAGGTTATCTAGATATGTAATCGCCTCAGCTCGGGATCCAACTCTCCCTGCTCCCAAAGATTATCAAATTCCTGTACCAACTCAACGGCTTCCAGTGGTGCATGGGCAACCACATAACCCACGAACCGCTCGGCTTCCTGCTTGTAAAGTATTCCAGCCTTATCGATCAGAAGAAATTCAGTGTGCAAGCATTCTTCTTGAGATCGAAACTTTCTCATTTGCAGGCGACTGGGCAAGCGATTGCACAGTTCCTGTAACTTATTGGTCTGTTGTATAAGATGGGGAATATTTTTCACCAGAATTCTCACTCGGGCCAATGGGTGACTGGTCGCAAAGGCATAAACTGCATCGCAGAATTGGCTATTGCTATAGACCTCTGGCTCCAGACTGGTACTGAAAATCCTAATTTCCCTTTGTGCTCGGTTGACCAACATGACGGCTTGATCCCGAAAGTTTTCGGCACCTTCAAGACTGACTCTTTCTCGTTCATCGTCGGTAATTTCGGGTAAGGGTAACTGAGGTGAGTTATCACGAAAATGGTGTAATTTAAGCACCATCGTTTTATGGGGAATCCCGGCATCCATAAAGGGATCATCCTGAGCAATAAAACCAAATCCCTCATAGAAAGGCACCGCCTTAATTTGAGCATACAGGAACACCTGCTCTAGCCCCTCCCGAATAGCATAACGAATTATCTTGCGCATCAAGGATGAACCAACACCACGTTCTCGGTATTCCCTGAGCACGGCCATTCTGCCGATATGCCCATCTGGTAACATTCGGCCGGTCGCCATGGCCTTATCATTGGGGCCATAAGCGAGCCAGTGAACCGCTTGGGGGTCATGCTCATCAATCTCTTCATCCAATCGTACTTTCTGTTCTTCAACAAAAACTTTTTGTCGAATATCAGTCAGTACATCACTGGACACCTCCCAGCTGGTTCGTTCAACCTCAATAGGGAAGTATTCAACTGTTTCCATCATAATGACCCTTTATTCTTAATCCTATATTCTTAATATTAGCCCCACTTAGGCTGCATAAACAGTACTGGGTTGTTAAGATTTGCGTTACATCAAGACGGAGCAACCACTTGAAAAGTACCATCTGCCACTTAACCATTCCAGCTATTCTTTCTCTGCTGCTGGCCCCCGCACTGTTACTGGCCGATACCGCTTCGCCTATTTTCGACCGATCCGCCCGATTCCACCCCATCACCTCAAAAACCGGGATGGTGGTATCCCAAGAAGCTGTCGCCAGCCGTGTCGGGGCAGATATTCTATCCAACGGTGGCAATGCCATTGATGCCGCCGTAGCCACCGGATTTGCCTTGGCAGTGACGCTTCCACAAGCCGGCAATCTAGGTGGCGGTGGTTTTATGCTCATCCACCTTGCTGAAACCGGTAAAACTCTGGCAATCGACTATCGTGAAATGGCCCCCGCTGCAGCGCATGAAGCACTGTTTCTTAACGAGCATAGAGAGGTTGATGAAAGACTTGCCCGGTTTAGCCATCAATCTGCAGGCGTCCCAGGCACAGTTTCAGGTCTTACTCATGTGCTAGCACGCTACGGTACAATGAGTCTTCAACAGGTAATGTCACCGGCCATAGCACTGGCAGAGCAAGGTTTTCAAATCAGTGGTTCTCTCGCTTATTCGCTCGCTAGAGCTCAACCTAGATTACAAGCTGACTCATCTTCAGCACGTTATTTTTCGAGAACAGATGGAACACCATTCCAGCCAGGCGACACATGGCAGCAGCCGGATCTGGCCAAAACATTGAAGCGAATTTCTCAAGAAGGTGCTCCTGGCTTTTACCAGGGAGAGGTAGCCGACCTCATAGTGGCGGAAATGAAGCGGGGTGGGGGTATCATCACACACGATGATTTGGCTAAATACCGCGTTATAGAGCGTCAGCCTATTACTGGAACCTACAAGGGTTACACTGTTGCCTCAATGCCACCACCTTCCTCTGGGGGTGTCCACTTAATCCAAATGTTAAATGTACTGGAAGGATGGGACTTGGCCAAGATGGGGCACAACAGTGCTGCTTATCTCCATCGTCTGATAGAAACCATGCGCCGCGCCTATGCTGATCGAAGCCAATATCTGGGCGACCCTGATTTTTACCCCGTGCCTATAGCAGCACTCACAGACAAAACTTATGCACAAAAATTACGAACAACTATTCAGTTGCAGAAATCTTCTCTCTCAGAGGAGATTAAACCGGCTTTAACACTTCCAGAAGAAAGTCCACAAACCACTCACTTTTCGGTATGGGACAACCAAGGTAATGTGGTCAGCAACACCTACACACTCAATTTTTCCTATGGTAGTGGGATATCTGTCGCTGGCGCCGGATTCTTACTGAACAATGAAATGGATGATTTTTCCGCCAAGTCCGGCGTCCCTAATGCCTATGGGTTAGTTGGTGATAAAGCCAATGCTATTGAACCGAGTAAGCGTCCACTGTCATCTATGACACCAACGATTGTATTCGAAAATGGCAAACCTATTATGGCTACAGGCAGCCCAGGGGGAAGTACAATCATCACCGTTGTTTTACAGAACATTCTCAACATAATTGAGTTTGATATGAATATCGCAGAGGCTACTGCGGCTCCGAGAATTCACCATCAGTGGCTACCCGATCAAGTACAAGTGGAAGCGGGAATTAGCCCGGACACTATTATGGTGCTCAAGAAAATGGGGCATCAGATAAATATATCGCCCCGTGTGTTGGGGCGTGTTCAGGCAATAACCAGTGATGGACACTTTCTCTTTGGTGTTACAGATCCGCGCCGGCCAGGTGGAGAAGCGGTTATTGCCAAGTGAGCTAAGCCTAACTCTAACACCCTAGCCCAAAAACCAAATTAGGCTTTTGGCTCGCCATTTTCATACTGAAGACCGTTAACTTTGGCTCTTCTTATTTCTTCTGACTCATCGACTAAGCCAGGGTACTTGGGTGCCGTCATATATCGGGCAAACCAGTCCGCAAGCAGGGCCTCATCATCAAGTACATTCAACAACAATGATTTCACCTGATGAATAAATGCTGGATCGATATTTTCTGTGGCCATGCCTGGGGTTAATGCTGGATCGGTGTAATAAACCGAATTCCCCTGAGACAGTAGCTCCGTAGTGAGATCATCTAACATATCTGTGGCAGATGGCGCCCTAAAACCGATGGAATAAGTCATACAGTCATTTAATGCGACCCCGGAGTGTGCAACTTGCGGAGGAAGGTACAACATGTCTCCTGGGTTTAGCACCCAATCTTCAGTGGGATCAAAATCACGCAATATCCGTAATGTAGTACCATCGAGCTGGGGAGAATCCTGATTGCAAACAGGCCCAACCTGCCAGCGACGTTGCCCTAATCCCTGCAGTAAAAACACATCGTAATAGTCGTAGTGAGGGCCAACACTACCACCTTCCGGCGCATAGCTAATCATCACATCATCAAGACGCCAGGGCGGTATAAAGGTGAAATGATCCAATAGTGATTTTACTTCAGGCAGCCACAGATCTGCCCCCTGAATTAGCAGCGTCCATTTCTTTTCGGGTAATTGACTAAAGGTTTCATCATTAAATGGACCATGTAGTGCCTGCCAGGGACCGTCTTGGCCTTCTTCGATCACGAGTCGAGATTCAATTTCTTCTTCCAGAGATAAGCCTGCAAGTTCATCAGGGCTTATAGGTGATTCAAAATCGGGTAGGGCATGACGAATTAGCAGCGGTTTTTTCTGCCAGTATTCTGCAAGAAATTTCTCGCCTGAAATATTACCCAGAATAGGAAATGAGTCTGACATTGATAAACGCCTTTAGGTTATTTGAATGATGATCTATGTCCTCAAGAGACAATAAAAATCAAATAGCCTTAGCCTGCTCCACAGCATTACCGATATAACTGGCTGGAGTCAGCGCACGAAGCTCCGCTTTGGCCTCCTCGGGAATATCTAACGTTTCTACAAAATTGAGAAGCGCTTCTTTGGTAATGCCCTGACCCCGTGTCAGCGCCTTCAGCTTTTCGTAAGGCTCAGGAATATCGTAGCGACGCATAACCGTTTGTACAGGCTCCGCCAAGACTTCCCAAGTATTGTCTAAATCTTCAGCAAGGCGCAGCTCATTAAGTTCGAGCTTACTAATGCCTTTTAGCGTCGATTGATAAGCAATCACACTGTAACCAAAGCCAACACCCATATTGCGAAGGACTGTGGAATCAGTCAGATCACGCTGCCAGCGAGAGATGGGCAGCTTTTGTGCCATGTGGCCAAAAACAGCATTGGCTATACCGAGATTGCCTTCGGAGTTTTCAAAATCAATGGGGTTCACTTTGTGAGGCATAGTAGATGAACCCACTTCACCCTCAATAGTGCGCTGCTTGAAGTAACCCAGTGAGATATAACCCCAGGTGTCACGGTTAAAATCGATCAAAATGGTATTAAACCGAGCAATGGCATCAAACAATTCAGCGATATAGTCGTGAGGCTCAATTTGTGTTGTGTAAGGGTTTAAACTCAGCCCCAGGCTGGTCACAAAGTCATCAGCATTGGCAGCCCAATCAACAGAGGGGTATGCGGACAGGTGGGCGTTGTAGTTACCCACAGCACCATTAACTTTGCCCATCAAGGTCACTTGACGAATTTGCTCAATTTGGCGGTTTAAGCGATAACACACATTGGCAAACTCTTTACCAACTGTCGTAGGAGAAGCAGTCTGACCGTGAGTACGGGAGAGCATAGGCACATCAGCATAGGCTCTCGCCATCGACGCAATTTGACCCGCTATTTCTTCTGCTTGAGGCAACAACACATCATCTCGACCTTCTTTCAGCATAAGTGCGTGGGAAAGGTTGTTGATGTCTTCAGAGGTACAGGCGAAGTGCACAAACTCCTTGATGGCATTCAACCCCGCATCATCAGCAATACTTTCCTTAATAAAGTATTCGACCGCTTTGACGTCATGGTTCGTCGTACGCTCAATTTCTTTAATACGCTCAGCATCTGCTTCCGTAAAATTATCCACCAACTGATTGAGTACCGTATTGGACTCCGAGGAAAGGGGGCCAACCTCAGCCAACTCAGGGTGTGCAGATAAGTGCTGTAGCCAGCGAACCTCCACTAGCACACGATTCTTAATCAAGCCAAATTCACTAAAAGCCGTGCGAAGATCAGCTGTTTTGCTGCCGTAGCGGCCATCGATAGGTGATACTGCGGTCAAACTGGAGAGATTCATTGTGCATCCGACATTTAATGAGATTCAAGCAGTTGAAAATCAATGAGTAATAGAATTAATAGAGGCGCAAATTCTACCGTAATTGTGGGTATCTTTCAGGTGGAAATTACCCCAATTCAGAGGACAAATAAACTTAGGCGCTAGAAATTCGTTCTCAGTTCACGCAGCTGAGCCAGAATATCCTTTCGGTTGAGTATCAAGTGACGCCGCCGCCCCCCCAGTTGATGCCATAGGGTCGCTGCACGAATACCGGCAAACAGTAGGCAACGGATTCGCTGGGCAATATTTTCCTGCTGCAAGTAATTAGCATAACCATTCACCTGAATACGATGACGAAAGGTGCTAATACTGTCTTGATATACCTGGGCTAAGTTGGCAACCACGTTGGCATGACCAATAGAGAAATGTTCTGCCTGCCGGGATGCTTGATCCAACCTCTCACCAATGAGATTCAACATCGCCTTATTTTGACGCAGCTTCTTTGAAAGGTGAACCACGCCAACCACATACCGCAAGGTATCTGACTGTTTCCCTCTAGACTGCAGGGTAATTAACTCCTGCATAGATTCGATACCCAGTTGCAGATGTTGCACCGAGCCAAATACTGCTTCCGTATTTTCTGGGTTTTTCTGAAATAGGCTCTCAATGCAAGCATTAAAACGATCGGAAGGAATGGAGCCATTTTTAGCCAGCGTTTCCACCAACTGACATGCCTGAAATATACCAGCCAGAGCTATCACCTGATCACGTGTCGGTTTACTAAACATCAATTACTCCGAACTAGTCCAGGATCGCTCAATAATACCACCACCAAGGCAAACTTCAGCCTGATATAGCACGACAGATTGTCCTGGTGTGATAGCACGCTGAGGGTCATCAAATGTCACTACATAACCACCTTCATTTCGACGCACTGAACAAGGCTGGTCTGACTGACGGTAACGGGTTTTTGCCGTACAACGAAACTCTTGCAAACCTGAAATTAAATCTGGTTCATTGTTAATCCAGTGAAATTGAGACGTGTAGAGTTCATCAGTAAATAGCAGTGGATGATCTGTACCCTGTACGGCGACCAGTACATTGCGAGACATGTCTTTCACCGCTACATACCAAGGTGCTTCGCTTGCCCCTTTAATGCCACCGATGCCCAAGCCCTGACGCTGCCCTAACGTGTGGTACATCAGACCAAGATGCTGACCGATCACCTCACCATCAGGATTTTCTATATCACCGGGCTGAGCGGGAAGATACTGCTCAAGGAAGTCCTTAAAGCGTCTTTCACCAATAAAGCAGATACCTGTCGAATCCTTCTTTTTCGCCGTAATAAGACCATGCTGTTCAGCGATAGCTCTAACCGCAGGCTTTTCCATCTCTCCAATTGGAAATAACGTCCGACTAAACGCATCTTCATCAACAGCATGGAGGAAATAACTCTGATCTTTATTGTTATCCAACCCCTTTAGCAAGTAGGTTCGACCATCGAGGTCTAGGCGTCGCACATAGTGTCCTGTGGCGATACAGTCGGCGCCAAGAACCTGGGCGTACTCGAGAAACACCTTAAACTTGATTTCTCTATTACAGAGAATATCGGGATTCGGTGTACGCCCAACCCGATATTCATCAAGAAAGTACTCAAAGACATTATCCCAATATTCCGCAGCAAAATTGGCCGTATGTAGTGGTATCCCTAGCGTATTCGCGACTGCTTTCGCGTCGCTAAGATCTTCTATCGCAGAGCAATATTCAGTGCCGTCATCCTCATCCCAATTCTTCATGAACAAGCCTTCCACCTCATACCCTTGCTGTTGTAGCAACAAGGCTGTGACGGATGAATCAACACCACCGGACATACCAACAATGACTTTGCTTGAACTCGACATAGGATTGATCAGCTAGTTAGCGTAGAGCATCTTATAAAATGCAGACTTATTAGAAAAAGTGCACAGGGGTGGGGATTCTACCGATGTGTTTTTAGTAAATCCAATGGGTAAATGATCTTGGCACGGTAATCATCTATAGCCTGTAATACCAGTGGACTTCTCAGTTGTGAGCGCTTTTGTAGAATTTCCTCATAATTGAGCCAAACTGCTTCTTCGATATCACTATCTATTGTGGCATAGTCATCAAACTCAATAGCTTCGGCAGTCAAAGCAAGCCGATAATATGTCACACCATTACTGGTTGACGTATAAGTACCAAAACTGAGCACTCCGGTTGGCTTGATTCTCCAGGCAGTCTCTTCATAGGTTTCTCGAATAGCCGCGTCAACTAGGGATTCACCAGGCTCAACATGACCTGCAGGCTGATTGAACACCTCACGACCTTCACTAATTTCTCTGACCAGTAGAAAATGGTTTTCACGTTCAATCACTGTGGCAACAGTGAGGTGGATTTTATCGGGCAACTTTGGGTTTCCTTGGCGTCTGTTTTAATGAGCGCTTAGAGGTTCGTTTCTGTGGATGAGGTAAATGAACTGTTTCCTGTCGATACTGACCTGGTTCCAGATTACCTAGCTGCCAAGGCCCTATTGCACTGCGAATTAACCGTAGGGTAGGGAAACCCACAGCCGCTGTCATTCGCCTCACTTGTCGATTGCGCCCTTCGGTAATTTGTAACTCTATCCAGCAAGTAGGCTGCTGTAATCTCTCTCTAATAGGCGGATCTCTTGGCCACAGGACCGGCGGTGTTATTTCTCTAGCTTGTGCTGGCCGCGTCATTCCATCATTAAGTTCAATACCACCCATCAAGCTTGCTAATGCTGATTGCGTCACTTTACCTTCAAGCTGAACCAGGTAGGTTTTCTCCATTTTAAATTTTGGATCTGCAACCCGCGCCTGTAGTTGTCCATCATCAGATAGCAATAAGAGCCCCTCTGAGTCACGGTCAAGCCTGCCTACAGGGTAAATATTCGGGAGGCTCAAATAATGCTTTAGGCCAGGGTGACCATCGTGGTCTAAAAACTGACTTAGAACGCCATAGGGTTTGTTGAACAATACAATATTAGCCATTACAGCGTCCGTTTAAAGATTTGTGACACTGGCATTGATGTCGTTGTGAGTTTCGACAAGTGGGCTACTTGATAGATTAGGGAGGAGATGGTTGAGCAACCTTGTTTCACTTCAATACACTGAGCTTGGCAGTCAGGTGCCGTGACAAAGACGGCTGTCGCCAGAAAAAACCTCCTGTCCATTAATCTAAGGTGGGGATTTTTATGACTCACTGGTCATCAATAGTGTCACTTTCTACATCCAGAGGAGGGGTCGGTAAATCATCATTTTGGGAAACAGAGGTACCGACAGTTGCAATATTGGTGGCATGTAGGCCTTTTTCACCCTCGACCAAGTCATAAATAACTTCTTGGCCAGCCTTTAAGGTTTTGTAGCCTTCCATGGTGATCGCTGAATAGTGAGCAAATATATCAGTGGTGCCGTCTGATGCGAGGATAAACCCGTATCCCTTGGCATTATTAAACCACTTAACCGTTCCTGTATGCATATTACAAACCTCTTGCTAGATAGTTTAATGATTAAAAACCATCCAGCTTAATGCTAATAGTTATTACATTCATGCACATCCATTGTGCTAAGACAACTTCTATCCACTTTCAATTTCTATATCTATTCAGTCGTTAAGTCAAGAGATAGAAAATACAGAAAAAATGAACATAACTGTATTAATACTATTAAAATAGAAGGTAAGAGAAGTCGTAAATTTATAGTGTGTGTATGGATATTAGATTAAATATTAGTCTTAGCAATAAAGATGATGAGCAAACATGGCAACATGACAGTACTGCCGTTGTCGAAGAAGTGAAGCCAAAGCTCAAAAAGCCCCCGATGTATAAGGTGCTTATCTTTAACGATGACTATACGCCGATGGAGTTTGTCGTAGGGCTATTGGAAGGTTTCTTTCGTATGGGCCGTGAAACAGCGACAAGAGTCATGTTAAAAGTACATACGGAAGGAAAAGCAGTCTGTGGGGTATATACTCGTGATGTTGCGGACACAAAGGCTGCACTCGTTAATCAATATGCCAGAGCCAATGAGCATCCTTTGCTCTGTGATGTTGAGCCCACTGAAGATGATGATGAGCAGTAATTCAGGTTTAAAGGTGGTTGTATGTTAAGTAAAGAACTTGAACGAACACTAAATAGCGCATTTAAAGGTGCCAGTGACAAGCGCCATGAGTTCATGACGGTTGAACACTTACTTCTAGCTCTACTGGACAACGAGTCAGCTATCAGTGTGCTTCACTCTTGTGGTGCTGATTTGAACATGTTGAGGCGAGACCTCAATGAGTTTATTGAATCCACCACTCCTCTGATCCCCGAGGAACTTGAGGATAAAGATACTCAGCCAACTCTTGGGTTCCAGCGCGTATTACAACGTGCAGTTTTTCATGTCCAGTCCTCAGGTAACAAGGAAGTGCAGGGTGCCAATGTATTGGTCGCCATCTTTAGTGAACAAGAAAGTCAGGCTATCTATTTTCTTCGATTACAGAATGTTGCCAGAATTGATGTCGTGAATTACATATCACATGGGGTTTCTAAGTATGCTGACCAATCAGAGCAGCATGAAGGTGATGCCCACCATGATGAAGTTCAGACCGAAACAGAATCTCCCGAACGAAGCCTGTTAGAACAGTTCACGACCAACCTGAATGAGCAAGCAAGCAAAGGTTATATTGATCCATTGATAGGCCGAAGTCATGAAATCGAGCGTGTTTCTCAAGTCTTGGCCCGTCGTCGAAAAAACAACCCCCTGTTAGTTGGTGAAGCAGGCGTCGGTAAGACGGCCATTGCTGAAGGCCTCGCCAAAATGATTATCGAAGAACAAGTGCCTGATGTACTCCTTGGCTCAGTTGTCTATGCGCTGGATCTTGGAGACTTGCTTGCTGGCACTAAATATCGGGGAGATTTCGAAAAACGATTCAAAGGTGTTCTCGCCGAACTGAGTGATCGAGACCACGCCATCCTCTTTATTGATGAAATTCATACCATTATTGGGGCTGGTGCGGCTTCAGGCGGGGTTATGGATGCATCGAACTTACTCAAGCCATTACTAACTTCCGGGAAAATTCGCTGCATAGGATCTACGACCTATCAGGAATATCGCGGAATTTTTGAGAAAGACAGGGCTCTTTCTCGTCGTTTCCAAAAAATTGATGTGCCAGAGCCCACTGTCGAAGAAACGATTGATATTCTGAAAGGTCTTAAATCAAGATTTGAGGAACATCACCAACTTCGCTACTCACAAGCAGCACTAAAAACTGCTGCAGAACTTTCAGCACGTCATATAACAGATCGCTTCCTGCCCGATAAGGCTATTGATGTTATTGACGAAGCGGGTGCCTACCAACAATTACGGCCGGTATCAAAGCGTAAAAAAATTATTGGTGTACCTGAAGTTGAAGCTATTGTGGCAAAAATCGCCAGAATTCCCGCAAAAAGTGTGTCTTCTTCAGACAAGGAACAGCTAAGGGGTCTATCGGACAAACTGAAGATGGTTGTTTTTGGTCAGGATGAAGCCATTTCAGTACTCTCCACATCGATCAAACTGGCGCGTGCTGGCTTGAGAGAGGGTGACAAGCCCATAGGCTCATTCCTGTTTGCTGGCCCCACAGGGGTTGGTAAAACTGAGGTATCAAAACAACTGTCAGAAATCATGGGTATCGAGCTTCTGCGGTTTGATATGTCTGAATACATGGAGAGGCATACTGTTTCTCGGCTCATTGGTGCCCCCCCGGGTTATGTTGGTTTTGATCAAGGCGGTCTGTTAACAGACGCGGTGACCAAAAGCCCCCATTCAGTCGTTCTTCTCGATGAGATTGAGAAGGCACATCCCGAAGTATTCAACCTGTTATTACAAGTCATGGATCATGGGACCCTGACTGATAACAACGGACGCAAGGCAGATTTTCGAAATGTTATTCTCATCATGACAACCAATGCGGGTTCTGAAGAAATGAGTCGAGCCTCCATCGGCTTTACCACTCAGGATCATGGCACTGATGGCATGGAAGCCATTAAGAAAGGATTTAGCCCTGAATTCCGAAACCGTCTTGATGGCATCATTCAATTTAAGCCTCTTGACAGTACCGTTATTCATACCGTAGTCGATAAGTTTTTAACTCAGTTACAACAACAACTCGATGAAAAGCATGTGGTGCTGGAAGTTGATGATGATGCAAGAGACTGGCTGGTGGAACATGGATACGATGAGAAAATGGGTGCCCGCCCCATGGAGCGTTTGATTCAGGAAAAAATCAAGAAAGCCCTTGCTGAAGAGGTGTTGTTTGGTGACTTGGCAAATGGTGGGGTAGTGAACGTCTCTGTATCAGATGGTGAGTTGTTGGTAGAAACCGAAACCGAAACAGCCTGAAAAGGATTTCAGGTCATTACCTAGCACGATAGGTGATGCGACCCTTGGAAAGATCATAAGGCGTTAATTCAACTTTCACTTTATCGCCCGTCAGGATACGGATGTAGTTTTTGCGCATTTTCCCAGAGATATGTGCAGTAACAACATGCCCATTTTCGAGTTTGACGCGGAAAGTAGTGTTTGGAAGTGTATCAACCACCTCACCTTCCATTTCAATTTGATCTTCTTTTGCCATAACCTTTACTTTCCCCAAACTGCATTTCTCTAGAACGTGGCGCATTCTGCCTGAAAACGAGGCAAAGTCAATCAGGCCTTACCCAATCTCCATCTATTAGAAGTTCCAGCGGTTGGAAGTTTTTCTTATAGGCCATTTTTGAACTGTTTTCGATCCAGTACCCTAAATAGACGTAGGGTAACTTCATCTGCTTTGCCAACATGATCTGAGCTAAAATGGCATAGGTTCCCAGGCTTCTCTTGGGGTGATCTGGTGAATAATAAACATAAATAGCCGATAGACCATTATCCAAGATATCGACCACACCAGCAGCAAGCAATTCATCCCCAAGCCGGATCTCTAGAATTTTGCTACCGCGCCAAAGGTTACTAATAAAATCTTTAAATTGAGAGCGTGAAGGGGGATACATATCGCCATCAGAGTGTCGCCTCTTAATGTAACTCTGATAGAGTGGATAGTGCTCTGATTCATCAATCTCTCGACGCACCCAAACACTTAAATCAGCATTCCGCTTATTGCACCGCCGTTGCTGACGGTTGGCCTTAAATTCATCGACCAATACCCTGGCAGAAATACAGGCATTACAACCCTCACAACGCGGGGTATAAACATAACGTCCACTTCGGCGAAACCCCAAACCTGAGAGCTGTGTGTACAAATGAGGATCCATATCGATGGCAGGGTCGACAAACGCTGTAATAGCTTTCCGTCTTTTTAGATAGCTACAAGGGTGTGGCTCTGTTAAAAAAAGCCTTACAACCTGGACATCGGGTGTTATATCACGGGACATACTTATATTTTTACCGCAGTTGCTTCATTATAAATTAGACTCCATTTTCTGGAATTTTACACTGCCATTTATCTGGCCATCTACAAGGTTTATCGCCCAAAGTTCCCAGTTTAGCTAAAAACTTCTGGCGAGAAATATTAACTGCACCCATGGATAGCAAGTGTTCATTGCTCACTTGGCAATCAATTATTCCCTCTTCAGTACTCTGTTTCATCAACATAGCAAGCTGAACAAGGGCAACCTTTGAAGCATCTCGCTCCAAACTAAACATCGATTCTCCACAAAAAACAGCACCTATTAGAACACCATACAAACCGCCAACTAACTGTTCATTACGCCATATTTCAAGTGAATGAGCATAACCTTGTTGATGTAATTCAACGTATGCAGCCTTCATTTCATCGGTGATCCAAGTTTCACCACACCCCTTCCTGCGCGGTGCGGCACACTGTGTCATTACAGATTGGAATTCTGTATCCAACCGAATATCCCAGTTTTTATGGCGTAACACTTTTCGTAGAGAGCGGGAAATTCTTATATCTTCAGGAAAAATAACTGTCCTTGGGTCTGGGGACCACCAAAGAAGAGGTTGGTCATCCTCATACCATGGGAAAATACCCTGACGGTATGCCGATATCAATGTGCTTGGTTCTAGGTTACCCCCAACTGCCAAAAGGCCATCAGGATCAGCAAGCGCCTTGTCTGGGCAAGGAAAAATTGGATGCTCTGAATCGAGTAGGGCCAGATTCGTCACAAAAGGCTTTAACCCAGTTCGTCGAGATATTTTTCTGCATCAAGTGCCGCCATACAGCCGGATCCAGCTGAGGTTACAGCCTGTCGATACACATGGTCTGCCACATCACCTGCGGCAAATACGCCGGGAACACTAACAGCAGTAGCATTTCCCTCGTTTCCACCCTGAACAATGATATAGCCATTCTTCATTTCTAACTGATCGACAAAAATATCCGTGTTAGGTTTGTGTCCAATAGCAATAAAAACACCACTGACATCAATTTCTTTATCCGGACCCGATTGTGTACTCTTCAGAGCCAATCCCGTTACACCAGAATCATCACCCAGCACTTCATCCAGTGTGTAATTCCACAGGATATTAATATTGCCGTTTTCGGCACGTTCCATAATCTTGTCTTGCAGAATTTTATCTGAGCGTAGTGAGTCACGGCGGTGAACCAGGGTCACCTCACTGCAAATATTGGACAAATAAAGGGCTTCTTCAACGGCGGTATTACCACCGCCAATAACGGCTACCTTCTTACCTCGGTAGAAAAATCCATCACAGGTCGCACAAGCACTGACACCTTGACCCATATAGGCTTCTTCAGAAGGTAGCCCTAAGTACTGAGCAGATGCACCGGTGCAAATAATCAAGGCATCACAGCTATAACTGTTGCTACCTTTAAGTTGAAAAGGACGCTGGTTAAGATCAACGCTATCAATATGATCAAAGATGATTTCTGTATCGAAGCGTTCAGCATGGGCCTGCATTCGCATCATTAAGTCTGGTCCCTGAACACCTTCTGCATCACCAGGCCAGTTATCCACATCGGTGGTGGTGGTCAGCTGCCCACCTTGCTGGATTCCAGTAATAATCACAGGATTTAGGTTAGCACGCGCAGCATAGACGGCGGCTGTATAACCGGCGGGCCCAGACCCAAGAATGATCAATTTGTGATGTTGTACGTCTGACATAACTATAGATTCCAAGGCTAAATAATTTTCTATCGAGTCGTATATGTAGGCAACCATGATAATGAATGCCCGCGATGAGACAAAGCAGGATTTGCCTATCCTGTGAATTTAGTAAACTTATACCCACAGACTAACGATAAGAACCTACTATCGATACACTAGGTTATGTATCTAGCTGCATACAATGGACATTACGCTGCTGGCATTTCAACCCGCGGCCATTACAATAGCGGTCAGTAGTGACGAACCTGGATGACGTCTTGAGCAGAGCTAAACAACCAAAAAAAACCACTGGCAAGAAATCTGAGCCGCAACAACCTTCGCGCGGCAAATTGATTCTTAGGGAAGGGGCCCTGATCGGCTGGCTTGCGATCTGCGTCTATCTTCTTGTTGCTTTCGTTACGCACTCTCCTGAAGATCCCGGCTGGTCTCACACTGGCAACATGGATCAGGTAAACAATGCTGCAGGACCTTTGGGTGCCTGGCTATCTGACGTATTTTTCTCTCTGCTTGGCTATATGTCTTATCTGTTCCCTGTCTTATTAGCATTGAGGGCATGGAACATATTTCGTATCCACCGAGAAGAGCATAGTGGTTTTGATGGTGTTGTATTTTCACTGAGGGTTCTTGGGCTTGTACTTGTAATGGTCTGCGCAACCTCCCTTGCATCTCTCCATTATGGACATATACAGACTCAGTTACCCTTTGGCGTGGGCGGTATCCTAGGCACATCTGTTTCGGTAGCAGCAGCATCAGCCTTTAATCATGTCGGAAGCACCCTTATTCTGTTGGCCATCTTTCTATTTGGTTTAACCGTATTTACCGACCTATCCTGGCTGGCACTTATCGATGGCTCCGGTCGAGCCACGCTACGGCTCTTTGAACTGATTCAACATAATATTGCGGCCCGCAAGGTCCGCCGGGCAGAAGAGCAAAAAACTGAACTGGCCCAACAACACCGCAAAGATATTAAAGCTAAGCAAGCAGAAAAAGAGGCTTTCAGAAAGCCGCCTAGTATTCAACCACCGATTAAGAAGGTAACCCCAAGTCTTCGAGTCGAGAAAGAGCGACAAACATCACTCTTCGAAGAACCGGTGGCTGGTGAGCTGCCGACGCTCAACCTACTGGATAAAGCAGATACAACAAAAGACAAAGGTTATTCGAAAGAGTCCCTTGAAGCCATGTCAAAACTGCTGGAGTTGAAACTTCAGGATTTTGGGATCAGTGCTGAAGTGGTAGAGGTTCTCCCCGGACCAGTAGTGACTTGTTTTGAAATTCAACCCGCTGCCGGTATTAAAGCTAGTCGAATTACAGGCCTGGCTAAGGATTTGGCTCGTTCACTGGCTCTTGTGAGCGTCCGTGTAGTAGAAGTCATTCCCGGTAAATCAGTGATGGGCATTGAAATTCCTAATGAGCACAGGGAAATGGTACGGCTTAGCGAAGTTTTATCGTCTGATGTCTACGAACAGGCAAAATCACCATTAACTCTGGCGCTAGGAAATGATATCTCGGGTACGCCGATGGTGGCAGATTTGGCCAAGATGCCTCACCTTTTGGTTGCAGGTACGACGGGTTCGGGAAAATCCGTGGGTATCAACGTCATGTTGCTGAGCCTGCTGTACAAATCTGGGCCTGATGATGTACGGCTGATTCTTGTCGACCCGAAAATGCTTGAATTGTCGGTGTATGAGGGTATCCCACACCTCCTAACTCCAGTGATTACTGATATGAAAGACGCAGCCAGCGGGCTTCGCTGGTGTGTAGGCGAAATGGAACGTCGATACAAATTGATGGCTGCACTTGGGGTTCGCAACCTCTCTGGATACAACAAGAAGGTGGCAGATGCTATCGCTGCTGGCAATCCAATCTCTGACCCTCTGTGGCAACCCGATGAGAACGCCAGTCTATTTGCAGATGAGGGTGAAGGAGCTGTAGCGCCTACACTTGAAAAACTACCCTATATTGTCGTCGTAATCGATGAATTTGCCGACATGATGATGATTGTCGGGAAGAAGGTCGAACAGCTCATTGCTCGCATTGCTCAGAAGGCGAGGGCAGCAGGAATCCACTTAATCCTTGCCACTCAGCGGCCCTCTGTAGACGTCATTACAGGGTTGATCAAAGCCAATGTTCCTACCCGAATAGCCTTCCAGGTGTCGTCTAAAATTGATTCCCGGACAATTCTCGACCAAGGCGGAGCAGAACAACTACTGGGCCACGGAGATATGCTGTACCTGCCACCGGGTACCAGTGTCCCGATTAGAGTTCACGGCGCATTTGTAGATGATCATGAGGTCCATAAAGTCGTGGCTGATTGGAAATCTCGCGGTGAACCCTCATACCTCGATGCAATCACCGATGAGCAAACCACCAGTAATATACCCGTGCCCGGTTACACTAACGAAGGTGGTGAGGGCTCCAGTGATACTGAATCTGATCCTCTTTATGATGAAGCCGTCGCCTTTGTACTACAAACTCGCAAGGCATCCATTTCATCCGTACAACGAAAACTGCGTATTGGTTACAACCGTGCAGCGAGACTAATCGAACAAATGGAAGCATCCGGTATTGTCAGTGAAATGGGCACCAACGGAAATCGTGAAGTCTTAGCACCTGGACTCGATCGCTCATGAAAAAATTACTATTCGGTTTACTGTTTGGTAGTTATGGGATCCTCGTATCAGCCCAATTGTACGCCGGGGGGCTGCCGGGAGGTGGGAGCGAACTGCGCCAACTGCTAACCAACTTAAACACCTTGAACACTTCATTTCAGCAAACAGTTTATTCCTCAGATGCCACTGTAATACAACAAACATCGGGGCAACTACACGCTGCCAGACCTGGAAAAGTTCGCTGGCAGACGGAACCGCCCATGGAGCAGCTACTGGTGTCCGATGGTGAAACCTTGTGGATTTACGACCCTGACCTGGAACAGGTCACCATAAAACCTTTCAATCAGGATTTATCTAAAACACCGGCCATTCTATTTATAGGTAACCTGGATACACTTGAGCAAAGCTATAAAATTTATATCGAGCAAGGTGAGGTCATTAATTTCAGTCTAATCCCCATTGCCGATGACAGTCTCTATGAAAAAGTGGCCCTTAGTTTTAGTGGGAAAACCCCCACGACTATGACCCTATGGGATAGCCTGGGGCAGAAAACAGAAATCAAATTCTCCAGTACCACCTTAAACGACCCCATAGGTCCAGCCCTGTTTAGTTTTGAACCACCCGAGGGTGTAGATATTCTCCGCGATGAGTAGAGACCTTTTCAGCCAAGATGTTTACCAACCACTCGCATCCAGAATGCGCCCTCGTCTTCTGGATGAATTCGCAGGGCAGGAACATCTTGTCGGGGAGGGGAAGCCCCTGCGTGAAGCCATTCAGTCCGGACAGCTGCACTCTATGGTTTTCTGGGGCCCACCTGGCGTCGGGAAAACCACATTAGCCACCATTATTGCCGATTCTGTGGATGCTCACCTTGAATCACTCTCCGCTGTTCTCTCAGGTGTTAAGGAAATCAGAGCTGCCGTGGCCCGTGCTCAAGAAGAGAGAGACTCCCGCGGCCGTCAGACCATACTATTTGTGGATGAAGTTCATCGCTTCAACAAATCCCAACAGGATGCATTTCTTCCTTTTGTAGAAAACGGCACCATTATCTTGATAGGGGCCACCACAGAAAATCCATCATTTGAGCTGAACAATGCGCTACTTTCCCGCTGCCGGGTCTACATACTACGCAGCCTGGAAACACAAGATATCACCCGAGTTATTCATGCTGCCCTCAATGATTCAGAACACGGGATTGGAAACCAAAAACTACACATTACTGATGAAGCACTTGAGTTGTTGGCAGCGGCAGCTGATGGCGATGCAAGAACAGCACTTAATCTGTTGGAAATTGCCAGCGACCTCAGTAACGATGGCTCGATCAACAAAGACGATCTCGAAGAAGTATTAGTTGGCGGCACTCGACGATTTGATAAGGGTGGAGAGTATTTTTACGATCAAATATCTGCCTTACACAAGGCGGTGAGAGGGTCATCGCCGGATGCGGCTCTTTACTGGTTTGCACGAATGATTGATGGTGGTTGTGACCCTCTATACATCGCCCGAAGGGTGGTTAGAATGGCCAGTGAAGACATTGGCAATGCTGACCCCAGGGCATCCTCTATAGCACTCAATGCATGGGAAATTCAGGAACGTCTTGGTAGCCCAGAAGGAGAACTCAGTATTGCTCAGGCAATCTTGTATTTGGCGTCAGCCCCTAAGAGTAATGCGGTCTACGCTGCTTATAATGCAGTGCTGGCAGACGTAAAGAAAATGCCCACCTTCGATGTGCCTCTCCACTTGCGTAATGCACCCACCAAACTGATGAAAGAACTGGATTACGGCTCGGAATATCGCTATGCCCACGATGAACCGGGTGCCTTTGCGGCAGGCGAAAATTACTTCCCTGAAGCATTGGCTGATACACGTTATTATCTCCCCTCAAATCGAGGGCTTGAGCAAAAAATTGCTGACAAACTGACTCACTTGATTGAACTGAATAAACATAGCCCCCAGCAACGCTACAAAAAAGGAACAGACAGTGCCTCTGATTAAAGCCAACATAACCAAGGCACCGTGCCTCAAGAAGCAGACAAAGCTTTTAACTCAGAACAACATTTATCGGGAATTCTCCTCATGCAATGGTTAGCAGTGGCGTTGGGTGGTGCACTGGGTGCAATGGGACGCTTTGGTGTTAATGCCGTCATCTTTCCAGTACTCGGTGGCCGATTTCCAATAGGTACCTTGGTAGTGAATGTGGGAGGCAGTGTGTTAATGGGCCTTTTCTACGTCCTAATTATTGAGAGAGGTGTATTACCTGCCGAATTACGAAACCTACTGATGGTGGGCTTTCTCGGCGCCTTCACAACCTTCTCAACATTCTCGCTTGATACCCTCGCTTTGTGGCAAAATGGCCACTTCGCACTGGCGGCAGTTTACGTCGTGCTAAATGTCGTGTTGTGCCTGGCTGGAACGCTGGGCGCAATTGTTTTGACCCGTTTATTTTAGGAATTCCCTTTCTCCATGCTGGATCCAAAACTTGTTCGATCTGAACCTGAAACAATAGCTGCGGCACTTTCTGTCCGTGGGTTTTCTCTGGATGTTGAAAAATTAACCCAGCTGGAAATCCAACGACGTGATTTACAAGATAAAGCCCAGTCCTTGCAATCTGAACGTAACGCCTACGCTAAATCTATGGGTAAACAGATCGGTGAAGCTAAAAGCAAGGGAGAAGACATCACTCCACTAAAAGAAAAGGGTGAAGAATTAAAGAAAGCCTGCATTAAGGCAGAAGATGAATTATCAAATATTCAGCAACAACTGGACAGCTATCTCAATGCTGTACCCAATATTCCAGATGCCGAAGTTCCTGTAGGTACTACTGAAGATGATAATGTGGAAATCCGTCGTTGGGGAAAACCACGTGACTTTAATTTCGAGGTGCGGGATCACGTAGATCTCGGCGTCAACTGCGGCCAACTGGATTTTGAAACAGCGACGAAAATCACCGGATCCCGGTTTGCCGTCATGCGTGGTGGTATCGCTCGCCTGCATCGAGCGCTGATTCAATTCATGCTTGATACCCATGTGGCCGAACATGGTTACCAGGAAATCAACGTCCCCTATATTGTGAATAGTGACTCATTATTTGGCACCGGACAGCTACCAAAATTTGAAGACGACCTCTTTAAGTTACAGGATGAACGTGGCTTCTACTTAATTCCCACAGCTGAAGTACCGGTCACAAATATCTTCCGTGATGAAATTGTAGATGCGGATAACATGCCAGTGAAATTCACCTGCCATACACCGTGCTTTCGAAGCGAGGCGGGTAGCTATGGTAAAGATACCCGGGGAATGATTCGGCAGCATCAATTTGAAAAAGTTGAGATGGTGCAGTTCGTCAAACCTGAAGAATCTACAGAGACATTGGAAAAGCTGACAGGCCATGCTGAGGCTATCCTTCAAAAACTGGGACTGCCCTACAAAACGGTCATTCTCTGTGGTGGTGACCTGGGCTTCTCCTCTGCACGTACTTACGATATTGAGGTCTGGTTACCTTCACAGGATCGTTATAGGGAAATTTCTTCCTGCAGTAACTTCCGCGACTTCCAGGCTCGTCGGCTCAAAGCACGGTGGCGCAACCCGGAAACCGGCAAACCTGAACTGCTGCATACATTAAACGGCTCAGGGCTAGCCGTAGGCCGCACATTAGTCGCTGTACTGGAAAATTATCAGCAAGCTGATGGCAGTGTCGCTATTCCTGAAGTACTAATACCGTATATGGCGGGTCAAACCAAAATTAGCTAATAACATAATATTGGGTGCTTTCTAATTAACGGGGTTTTTTACCTCTGTAATATCGATAGCACTGGTACAACAGCCCCATAGCGCATATTTATTGGTGATATTGATCCATTAGCGCATAAACTTCTGACAAGAAATATTTGTAGAGTAACCCCCAGCTATTAAAGGAAGTTTCCATGTCCTACGATTATGACTTATTTGTGATTGGTGCCGGCTCGGGTGGCGTTAGAACAGCCCGCATGTGCTCTCAGCAAGGTTTGCGTGTAGCCATAGCAGAATCTCAATATCTGGGTGGAACCTGTGTCAACGTAGGTTGTGTACCTAAAAAGTTGTTTGTTTATGCCTCCGCCTTTGCAGAAGAGTTTCGTGCTGCGGCAGGCTTTGGTTGGCATGTTGGCGAGACACATTTCGACTGGCCAACCCTAAGGGATAACAAAAACCGTGAAATTGAGCGACTTAATGGCATCTATGGCAACTTGCTGGACAATGCCAATGTCACCTTAGTAGAGGGTAGGGGAGCTATCATCAACCCTCACACAGTTGAAGTGAATGGCCAACAATACAGCTGTGCAAAGATATTAATCGCTACTGGCGGTGTACCTTACGTCCCAGATTTTCCCGGTAGTGAACTGGCCATTACCTCCAATGAAGCATTTTATCTTGATGAACTCCCCAAACGAATAGTCATTGTAGGAGGCGGGTATATTGCTGTGGAATTCGCGGGAATCTTTAATGGGCTCGGTGTGGAGACTCATTTGGTTTATCGCGGACCATTATTTCTACGGGGTTTCGATGATGACCTACGTCATGTGCTTAAAGAAGAAATTGAACACCAAGGTATCCACTTACATTTCTCTACAGATATCGAAAAAATAACTCAACTCGAAAACTCACACTATCAAGTGGCGCTCAACAATGGTGAATCACTTGATACCGGTCTCGTCATGTACGCCACAGGCCGACGGCCCAATATAGAGGGGCTTGGGCTTGAGAATACAGCCGTACAGACAGAATCTAACGGTTCCGTAGTCGTAGATGATCATTTTCAAACACATGAGCCCTCTATCTACGCCCTGGGTGATGTTATCGGTCGCGTAGAGTTAACTCCTGTCGCTATTGCCGAAGGCATGGCGCTAACCAAAACCCTCACAACAGGTGAACCCAGCTCAATTGACTACAGCAACATACCTACGGCTGTCTTCAGTCAACCCAATACAGCATCCGTTGGTTTAACCGAGCAGCAGGCCATAGATCAGTACGGTGATGATTTGTCGATCTTTCGTAGCCACTTCAGGCCAATGAAGGAAACGCTAGCGGGTGGTGCCGGAAAAATGTTTATGAAACTGATTGTGGAGAAAAGCACTGATCTGGTCGTGGGTTGTCATATGGTAGGAGAGGGCGCTGGTGAAATCATTCAAGGTATTGCGATTGCCATAAAAGCAGGGGCCACAAAATCTGACTTTGATGCCACCATCGGTATTCATCCAACGGCCGCTGAAGAATTTGTCACTATGAGAGGATAGGGATGTATCGTCACATTTCTCCCTTATGGGGGTTTATAAGGCATGGCCCAATAAAAAACTCCGGCATAATCTATCAATAAACAAACCTAACTGTCTGATATTAATAGATTATATAAAACCAAGATATGGATTATGTTAAATAACTGACCAGCAGGTATGAACGATCAAATCCGCATTGAGCCTGCCAGACAACCCCACAGTAGAGACAATCGAACAAAACCGTTCAACCTGTATTTACAACCCTTCATAACCTCTATGTAGTATTAAAGAAACAACTACCCATGCTCGCAACCTTGCGGTAACCATACTCAACACCTCAGCATTAACTGGACAAGCCTGTCTACACTCAACAAAGAGCCCAGGGCGTAGCTTTATCAATAGCAGTGATACTAACAAGCCCCTTATCCCGCATATAGCCCCACACATAGGCCTGAAAAGTGATTGCGTATTACCCATGAAGGTATATTGACTGAAAGGTGCGGGTGTTATGGCACAAGCTGCGGCTTTATCAATCATAAAGATTCCGTTTCACACCAATACGCAATTTGTACGTACGACTGGCATCCAAGGTAGTAGACCTAACACTTCATGCCGTACTGGCAGATTAGCCTAAGACCCCAGCCATCCTGACCCCACCAATGATCGCGCATAATGTATATTATGTTAAAT
>JBALWM010000152.1:0-3091 GCA_036960905.1 Porticoccus sp. | reverse complement strand
CATGACCGCAAAATACCGCTCAAAATAGCGATAGGAAATGGCACCCAATGCCTCGCTATGTAACTGACCCCAATTTTCCGCATTACCCTCGTGGTGGGCTGGATTAAAGTCTGCTGCATCGTGATAGGCCGCTTGTAAATCATCCCTTCCTAAGTCGTTCTGGTAATCCTTAACCTGCTCTTCAAGATCACCTCGGCCCAATGAATAGAGAAAGATGAGCAGACTCAAAACAAACTGGGGTAAACCGAACCAGTAGTCATCTACCGCCACCAATAATAGCGCCACCAATAATACCGGCAACAGCAGTGAAAAAATCAACCGCCCATGGGGAACAGCTTTTAACCAACCCTGAGCACCCAGCCGGGTCGTCCAACTGCGATACCAGGCATCCCGCTGCAAGGAAGGCAATGAACCGGCACGATGCAAAACAAACAAGCCTATGACAATGACAATAAACTCCATATCAGACTCCCATGGCTAAAAAATAACGCTGCCAGTCAAACGCTGGGCCTGGATCTGTTTTTCGACCAGGCGCTATATCACTGTGCCCAACAATTCGCTGTTTTGTAATTGTAGGATATTGTATTGATAACGTCCGGGTTAACGCTGCCAACACGTCATACTGGTGATCACTGTAGGGCATATTGTCCGCACCCTCCAACTCAATGCCGATAGAATAATCATTACAATTATTCATATCCTCGTAGCAGGATTCACCCGCATGCCATGCGCGATCATCAAAGGAGACGAATTGGATGAGATTACCCTCACGGTCTATCAGTAGATGAGCCGAGACCTTCAAGTCTGAAATTTCTTCAAAATAGGGGTGGCAGCTAGTATCGAGGGAGTTGGTGAAAAAATCACAGATATAGGGTCCTCCAAATTGACCCGGAGGCAAACTGATATTATGAATCACTAATAAGGAGACGCCTGTCTGTGCAGGCCGACTATTAAAGTTGGGGGATAGCACCCTGCGGGCCTCTACCAACCAGCCTTGCTGGTCTATTGTGAAATGCTTAATTACCAAGATCCTCTATAACGAAATAAAAACTTTTCATCAGGATACTAGGCAACCTAGTAGGCATTGTCTATTAGATAGGGAAAGGTACGAATAATACAAACAAGCAATACTGATGAGATATTAGTGGCAAAGAATTGCTTATTGATGCCCAGACCGGTGATGGCGCATCTCCTTCACCACCCCTTCAAGAGCCTTATCAAAGAGTCTGGTTTTCTCTAACGGCTTAATTTTCTTATTCTGTAAATCCAACGCAACGGAGTGGCGGTGTCTTTCCGATACTTTAAAACCCTGCCGGTTAACGAATATAAATTTCCCAGAAGGTGAAATGATACCGGCCACCTTGCCACGACGCTTAGAAGGCTCTTCTCCCGGAAACTCAACCCAAGAACCAGACGTCAGACTGTCTGCCCGACGCAAAAACTGATCATCAACATTCTCAGCTGCACCCTCATTTCCACCTAAATTTTCACGTGACGATGGGGGCTCACCTGGAATATCCGTTCTAAGAGACTCAACTAACACCTCCTTCAACAGATTCTCAGAAGTTTCACCCAGTGGAGACTCTCGACCCTCCTCAGGCACGTGTTGTTCGCCTCCCTCCCTAAAATATTGCTCCATAGCACCCACTAGCCGACCTGAATCGTAAGGGTCATAGGAGATGTCCTCAAGATGCTGCCGGATCTGTTCTACTAAGGAATGCACGTCCTCCCCGGCGACCCTTTCATTAACCTGCCCACTCATGGCAAACGCCAGCAGCTGATCCAACAGCTGAATTCGAGCGTGCCACGCATCAGAGTCCTCCCCTGATTTCAGATAAGCCAAGAACAACACTTTACACCAGGCATCTTCAGCAAAACTTACAAGGAACCTAGGCAATGTTTTACCCTGTATTCTCTCAATTAACACCTTGACCACAGCCTGATGAGCCTGATTAACTTTTTCAGTGGCAGCCACCTCCTCCATTAACCGCTGCTCCAGTACAGCCACTCGCCTCCGCTCTTTCTCTACCAACTCAATGAAATCAAGCAGTAATTGGGTCAACGCCGTATTATCCAGCTGATCCTCGCTATACAGTGTCTCAGAAAGCTGAGAAATCGCCTTAGCTACTGGGTCATGATTAACATCTACACCGTCGGTATAGCCTATTGATGCCTCGGCAATCTCATTCAACAATCGTCTTGCCGGATGCTTTTCACGGTCAAAAAATGTGGCATCCTGAAGTGCAACCTGCAAAATAGGTAATTCAAGCTTACGGAGCTCTTGGGATATTTCTTCGGCTGCAATAGCCTGTGTGTTCACCTTGGCAAACAGCTTGTCCATTAGATCAACCACACCCCGTTCTGTAGCACCGAGCGCCCCATCACCCTGTTGACTGAGGCTCTCTTCTATCAGCGCCAATAAACTTTTATCTGCCTGGAGAGGGTCTTTGATTTGCTGTCGCCATGTATTTTGAATCTCAGTCGTCATTGAGACCAGCTGTGATAAGCCCAGCTTGTCGCCTCCAGAGGGTCCTGAGGTGACACTGCCGGCCTCCCACTGCATCATATTTTGCAATTGTGAAATTAACTGTCCATATTTTTGCCGCCCATTTTGGCGCCCCCCCGACGTATTAGTGCTGGGATGAGAAGCCTTTTTATTCAACGTATTACTAGTATTGGGGGGTTCCTTGGGTGTTACTCCACTTTCTTTTGATGCTTGATGGACGGGGGGCTTTTCCACTTTAGCTTTGCGCTTAAGCTCTAAATCGGGCAGTACACCCATTTCCTTAAGATGCCGATTACTCTGTACCAAAAATTCCTTGATAGGCACCATGACATGCCGGTCAAACAGCTTAAAAAAGACCAGTTTAGTGGGAAGGCTTAGCTGAAGATGAGCCACCGCCGAATTGAATGCCTCACAGATCGCATCCGGCCCGACAGGATTATTTTTAGCTGAAATCACAGCTGGCACCAGTGAGTTAACACGGGCACTTAAAAATTCCAACTCTGCCTTACAAAGTTCTGAGGCCTTAGACGCCATGGTATCTAAGGCAATGATTTCTTCCAGATCTTCATTTTCAACAAGCTCAAG
>JBALWM010000151.1:0-3092 GCA_036960905.1 Porticoccus sp. | reverse complement strand
CTTTAGCTGGATCAAGAATACCCATGGCAATCATGTCACCATATTCACCGGTACCCGCATTAAAGCCAAAGTTCCCTTTACCCGCCTTCACTTTGTCGACGACAACCGAGCCTTCTCCTCCGGCATTGGTAACAATTTGACGGAGTGGTGATTCCATCGCACGACGAGCCAAGTTGATGCCAACCGTTTGATCTTCATTGTCACCCGTCAGACCTTCAATCGCTTGAAGGGCACGAATTAAGACAACACCACCACCAGGCACAACACCTTCTTCAACCGCAGCACGGGTAGCGTGCAGGGCGTCATCAACGCGTGCTTTCTTCTCTTTCATTTCCACTTCAGTAGCAGCGCCCACCTTGATAACAGCAACACCACCAGCCAGTTTAGCCATACGCTCTTGAAGCTTTTCGCGATCGTAGTCTGATGACGTTTCTTCTATCTGTGCACGAACCTGGTTAACCCGGTTCTCGATATCCACATGTTCACCCGCACCATCCACAATTGTGGTGTTCTCTTTAGTCATGCTGATACGCTTAGCGGTACCCAAGTGCTCCAACGTGGCAGACTCCAGGTCCATGCCCACTTCTTCAGAAATGACAGTACCACCAGTGAGAACAGCAATATCTTCCAGCATCGCTTTACGACGGTCACCAAAACCAGGCGCCTTGCAAGCAGCAACTTTGACGATACCACGCAGGTTGTTAACAACCAGTGTCGCCAACGCTTCACCTTCCACGTCCTCGGCAATAATCATCAGTGGCCGACCGGCTTTAGCGACACTTTCCAACAGTGGAAGCAATTCGCGGATATTGGAAATTTTCTTGTCAAAAAGCAGAATGTACGGTGTTTCATGTTCAACACTCATACTTTCCTGGTTATTAATGAAATAAGGAGAGAGATAACCGCGATCAAACTGCATACCTTCTACAATATCCAGCTCATTCTCCAGTCCAGAGCCATCTTCAACAGTAATAACCCCTTCCTTACCTACTTTGTCCATGGCCTCAGCAATGATATCGCCGACCTGGACGTCACTGTTGGCAGAGATCGTACCCACTTGAGCAACTTCTTTGGTGTCGCCACAGGGCTTGGCAATTTTGGCAATTTGTTCAACAGCGGCGGCAACCGCTTTGTCTATTCCACGTTTCAGGTCCATGGGGTTCATGCCTGCAGCCACAGATTTCAACCCTTCATTAACAATGGATTGAGCCAATACAGTCGCCGTAGTGGTGCCATCTCCCGCTTCATCAGAAGACTTGGACGCCACCTCCCTCACCATTTGGGCACCCATATTTTCAAACTTATCTTTCAGCTCAATTTCTTTCGCTACAGAAACACCATCTTTAGTAACGGTTGGAGCACCAAAAGATTTATCCAAAACGACGTTACGACCTTTTGGACCCAAGGTTACCTTGACGGCATCTGCCAGAATATTCACGCCATCCAACATCGGATTACGGGCGCTATCTCCAAATCTCACATCTTTAGCTGACATAATTTACCTTCCTTAAATAATTCGTTCTTACTAGATGGCATGAGCTCACAGCAATCAAGCTTCGACCACAGCCTTAATATCGCTTTCACTGATGATAACCAGTTCCTGACCATCAATCTCAATGGTGTCACTACCGGCATATTTTCCAAAGACAACAATGTCACCCACGTTCACGTCTACAGGGCGAACTTCACCATTATCCAAAACACGGCCAGAACCCACGGCAACAACTTCGCCTTCATTGGGCTTTTCCTTCGCAGAGCCCGGCAGCAAAATACCACCGGCAGTTTTTTCTTCTTCTTCCTTGCGGCGAACTACAATACGATCGTGTAGGGGACGAATTTTCATTATTTTATTCTCCAACATTTATGTTCTATCTTATTCAGCTCAGCCGTAATAAACACAGCATTTGCACCACAAACGCATCTGGCTAGAACTGATGTGAGTGCTATATGGTGGCATTTCAATATATTTCAAGGGAATCGTAAGAAATTACCCCAGATACATCAAATGCTACTTCTCAACGGGGCTATCATCATCTTCTCGCCAAGATTCTCCTTCCAGAGTTTGGAAATCAGCATCTGAGTCACCTCCATGATCGCGGCAGCGTACTTCATGCTCACTGTAGCTCACCACATTCATTTGTGTTGCCAACCGCATAACAATCCACCGCCTTAAGCCAGACACAAGGCCCGCAAAACCAATAACATCAGTGACGAATCCAGGCGTCATTAACAATGCGCCGCAAACAGCAAGAATAATAGCTTCCACCATCTCTATAGCGGGTAACTCACCAGCATCCATCTTCTGACGAGCACGAAACAATGTGGCAAAACCCTGCTGTCGCAGCAGGGAAAAACCGACTGCAGCCGTCAACAATACTAGCCCTATGGTCGGAAATGCTCCGATTTCACGCCCTACGGTAATCAACAGCCACATTTCGATAATGGGCATCACAATAAAAAGTAGCAGCAGGTATCTCAACTAAGGCATCTCACAATAAAGGACTCGAAAAAGGGCTCGAAACAACCAATAGGCCTTATGTTGGGCTGATAAGGCGTAATTTCAAGGTTGGCTCTAGACGATGTATATTGGCCACTAATATGATGGGGTATGGACAACGACCCAAAAGCAAGAATATACAGTGCTCTCAATGCTATCCCCAGAGGCTGTGTCACCAGTTATGGCAAGGTGGCAGAATATGCTCAATTACCCCGTGGCGCACGCCTAGTTGGCCACACCCTTAGCCAGCTACCAGAAGATACCACCCTCCCCTGGCACCGTGTTCTTAAGGCCAACGGTCAAATTGCTTTTCCACCCGGGAGCACTGCCTTTATCAGACAACAGCAACTGTTGGAATTGGAAGGTGTCATTATCTGCAAAGGTAGAGTTAAACTATCGGACTTTCTTTGGCAGCCCTAGTGAGCACTGTCTGTGCGGCTGGCATGCTGCCAGAGTAACCAAGACAATATAATGGCAGGCACCCCCATTAGTGCAGCATACACAAAAAACACCTGGTAACTGCTGACATCTACTATCACTCCAGAAAAACCACTGAAAAACTTACCAGGCAATGTCATCAATGAACTGAACAGGG
>JBALWM010000150.1:0-3114 GCA_036960905.1 Porticoccus sp. | reverse complement strand
ATTGTTCAGCGGAGTTCTGGTTCAGCATGGCATTAATTTACATCCATGGATTCAATAGCTCACCTGCGTCATTGAAAGCCCGACAAACGGCTGACTGGCTTTCCATTAACGCCCCCGATATTACTTATATTTGCCCAGCACTAAGTAGCAAGCCAGACTTAGTCATCGAGCAGTTGTATGCCCTGATAGAGAATGCTTCTGATCCTGTTGGATTAATTGGAAGCTCTATGGGTGGTTATTACGCCACTTGGTTGGCTGAAAAATATGACTTGAAAGCAGTCCTGGTTAACCCTGCAGTTCGCCCCTATGAATTTATGCTGGAGCACTTGGGTGAAAACGCTAATTACCATACGGGAGAGCGCTATCTTCTGGAGCCTAAGCATGTGGATATAGCCAAGAGTTTAGAGGTGGCGTCATTAAAAAACCCTAAAAATTACTGGGTACTATTGCAAGCGGGCGATGAGGTGCTGGATTATCGCCATGCGGAGGCTAGGTACGCTGATTGCGACCTGGCCATTGAGAAGGGTGGCGACCACAGTTTTCAGCACTATGAGCGGCATCTGCCAGCCATCATCGACTTTTTACAAAGATCACCGAAACTGTCACCCAAACTATCAATGGAATAAGTGCCGACTATTTTATGAGCAATTACACTGCGGAAGATATTGAAGTTCTTACAGGCCTGGACCCGGTCAGAAAACGACCTGGAATGTATACGGATACATCCCGGCCCAACCACTTGGCACAGGAGGTTGTCGATAATAGTGTCGATGAGGCATTGGCTGGTCATGCCACCAAGGTAGAGGTTGTGCTGAATAAGGATGGCTCATTGTCAGTGGCAGACAATGGCCGTGGTATGCCGGTAGATATCCATCCTGAGCAGGGGTTGCCTGGTGTTGAGGTTATCCTTTCCACCCTCCATGCCGGGGGAAAGTTCTCCAATAATAGCTACCAGTTTTCCGGCGGACTGCACGGTGTTGGTGTTTCGGTGGTGAATGCGCTTTCATCCAAACTGGAAGTGACCATTAGACGTGACGGCAATGTTTATCGAATGGGGTTTGCGGGTGGAGACAAAGTCACCGAGCTGACGGTAGTGGACACATGTGGCAAGCGTAATACTGGCACATTGGTACGCTTTAAGCCGGATGCCCAGTATTTCGACTCCGTAAAATACTCAATTCCTCGACTAAAACACGTGTTACGTGCAAAGGCCGTACTTTGTGCTGGCCTTGAGGTGACGTTCAAGGATGAGGCCAGTGGTGAAACTGAGGCCTGGTGCTATGAGGATGGTCTGGAGGATTATCTTAGGAGTGCTACAACAGGTTGGGAAACTGTACCCGTTGAACCCTTTACCGGTAGCTTTGCATCAGAAAGTGAGGCTGTGGATTGGGCGGTGCAATGGCTGCCAGAAGGAGGCGAGTTAACTCAGGAAAGTTACGTCAACTTAATTCCTACCACTCAGGGCGGCACACACGTAAACGGTTTTCGTACGGGGTTATTGGATGCCATGCGAGAGTTTTGTGAATTTCGCAGCCTGCTTCCCCGCGGGGTGAAATTAACCCCGGATGATGTCTGGGATAAATGTGCTTATGTACTTTCTTCCAAATTGATAGACCCGCAATTTTCAGGGCAAACCAAAGAGCGGTTGTCATCCCGCCAAGCGGCAGCATTTGTTTCCGGTATTGTGAAAGATGCCTTTAGTCTTTGGGTCAACCAGCATACGGAAGATGCAGAACAGTTGGCTGAACTATTTATTAGTAATGCCCAGCGCCGCCTAAAGGCCAGTAAAAAAGTGGCACGTAAGCGTATTACGGCGGGTCCGGCACTCCCTGGAAAGTTGGCAGATTGCTCTTCGGATAGCCCGGAAATCTGTGAATTATTTTTGGTGGAGGGCGATTCCGCAGGTGGGTCTGCCAAGCAAGCACGTAGCCGTGAATTTCAGGCAATCATGCCGTTGCGGGGAAAAATTCTGAATACCTGGGAAGTAGAAAGCCAAGAGATTCTGGCGTCACAAGAAGTTCATGATATTTCTGTGGCTCTGGGGATTGACCCTGCCTCGGACGACCTCAGTAATCTGCGTTATCACAAAGTGTGTATTTTGGCTGATGCCGATTCTGACGGCCTTCATATTGCTACATTGCTGTGCGCGCTATTTGTTCGCCATTTTCCCGCTATGGTATCCGCAGGACATGTTCATGTGGCTATGCCGCCACTGTATCGAATTGATGTTGGGAAAGAGGTCTTTTACGCTCTGGATGAAAGTGAGAAACAAGGGGTGTTGGATCGTATTGCAGCAGAAAAAAAGACCGGAAAAATTAATGTGCAACGATTTAAAGGGCTGGGGGAGATGAATCCCATACAGTTGCGCGAGACTACAATGGATCCAGATACTCGGCGACTGGTTCAGTTGACGATTGAAGCCGGTGACGATACCCACCAGATTCTTGATATGTTGCTGTCCAAGAAACGGGCTGGTGACAGAAAAGAGTGGTTGGAAGTTCGGGGAAATTTGGCTAATGTTTAATCAGGTTCTCTCTCTAGGCCATCATACTTAAACCTCTCGGAGCAGGGTTAATATGACTGAAAAAACTAGATACATGGCAAAGGTTGGAGCAGTCACAGCAAAAGTCCTCAAGGTAGTCATTATCACGGTGGCAGTACTTACCGTGATCGTTTTGTCCCTGCTGCCGTTTGTGTTGCGGTGGGAAATTGTGAGCTTCTTAGAAAAGAAAGGCATGGAGGCTGAGATTGGCTATATCGATATACGGCCAATCATGGGTTCTATACAGGTCAATGATGTGCATATTGAGGCGCCTGATGGCAAACGCCTCAATTTTGATGAAATGCAGGTGAATATTACCTGGAGTTCTGTGGCTAATCGCTGGCTTAATATTAAGCATGTGATTATCGAAGGTGCGACGCTTGATATTGTTGCGGGGGAAAATGGGGTGCGAGTGGCTGGCATTGAATTCCTGGCTGATGATGAGTCTCCATCCTCTGAGCCAGATACTGAATCTGAGCCGGCACAACAAGTTATCACTCGTCTAGTGTTAGAAAAACTTGAGCTGGATAAACTGGAGGTCTGCTTTGCCAAGTTAAATAAGCAGAATGAAG
>JBALWM010000149.1:0-3139 GCA_036960905.1 Porticoccus sp. | reverse complement strand
CATGGTATTCACCCCAATTACAGCGATAAGCATGATAGCCATCACGGCCCTATTCTTAATGATGGGCCTGTAATTAAGATTAATGCCAATCAGCGTTATGCTACTAGCAGCATCACCTCTTCTATATTTCGCCACCTGTGCGAGCAACAGGATGTTCCTGTGCAGTCGTTTGTCAATCGTACTGATTTGGGGTGTGGCAGTACCATTGGCCCCATTACGGCGGCAAGCATCGGTGTTCAGACACTTGATGTAGGTGTGCCCACCTTTGCCATGCATTCTATTCGTGAGATGGCCGGTACGGAGGATGCCTATAATCTGTATCGGGTGTTACAGGGCTTCTACAACTACCAAGGCGGACTGATTATCAACTGAGCCTGAATTGTCACTGAGTTGCTACTTTATTACTGAGATTAAATCCGTATGATGGGCGCCACTATTGATACTTAACGCTATTCATACATAACGGTGCATGCTTAGTCAGCACGAGATTAACCTGTCCAAGAGCAAAAAGACCCATGAGCAATGATGTCTCCATAGCACCAACAAACGATACAGTCCTTACCGGTATCACCACCACAGGAACCCCCCATTTGGGTAACTACGTGGGAGCCATTCGGCCTGCGATTGCTGCTAGCCAGGATACTAATGTCGATGCGTACTACTTTTTGGCAGACTTCCATGCATTGATCAAATGCCAGGATCCAGCGAAGGTACATGAGTCAACGCGAGAGATTGCAGCGACTTGGCTAGCCTTGGGGTTAAACACTGATAATGTGGTGTTCTATCGTCAATCTGACATCCCTCAAATCCCTCAACTCACTTGGTTCCTTAATTGTGTCGCGGCAAAAGGGCTTATGAATAGGGCGCACGCCTACAAAGATTCCGTACAAAAGAACTTGGAGGCAGGGGAGGATACTGACTTTGGCATTACCATGGGGCTGTTTTCTTACCCGGTGTTAATGGCTGCCGACATTCTGATGTTTAACGGTACTAGAGTCCCTGTGGGCAGAGATCAGATTCAGCATATTGAAATGGCCAGAGATATTGCCCAGCGCTTTAATCATATTTATGGGCAACATTTCGCTTTACCTGAAGCGGTAGTAGACGACCATGTTGCTGTGTTGCAGGGTCTCGATGGCCGCAAAATGAGTAAAAGCTACGGCAATACTATTCCGCTGTTTCTTCCTGAAAAGAAGCTGAAAAAACATATCAATAAGATTAAAACGAATCTGTTAGAGCCTGGCGAGCCCAAAGACCCAGATACTTCCACTGTATTTCAGGTATGGAGAGCTTTTGCTACAGAAGAGCAAACGGCCCATATGCGTAAAGAATTTGAAAATGGCATCGCATGGGGTGAAGCGAAAAAGCAATTATTCGAACTCATTAACGAAGAGCTCCGCGAGCCAAGAGAACGTTACAATGAATTGATGGAAAACCCCGCGTATATCGAGAAAGTATTGCGTGAGGGTGCGGAAAAGGCTCGATCCTACAGTGTTCCGTTTATGGAAAAACTGAACAAGGCCGTGGGGTTGTATTCATTGACCTAGTTTTAAAACACCCTATTTGTAGTTTTTTACAACTTTAAGCATGCCTGCCATTAGGGTATCCAGATCGCCTCTGGAGATAATATAGGGTGGCATTACATAAACCCTGTTACCAAAGGGTCTCACCCAGATACCTTCCGCCACAAACTGTTTTTGAATCTTGGCTACATCAACAGGCTCCTTAGTTTCGATTACGCCTATGGCGCCGAGACACCGCACATCAGCCACATTATCAAAATCTCTTGCTGGCGCTAACCCAAATTCAAGTTGCCGCTCAATATCTATAATTCGAGCCTGCCAGTTTGTACTGAGCAATAGTTCAATGCTGGCATTGGCTACAGAGCAGGCGAGGGGGTTACCCATAAAGGTAGGGCCGTGCATAAATACTCCAGCCTCTCCATTACAGATACCATCGCTGACTTTTGTCGTACACAAAGTAGCTGCCAGCGTCATGTAGCCACCGGTCATCGCTTTGCCTAAACACAAAATGTCCGGCGTAATGTCAGCCCACTCACAACCAAATAGCTTGCCTGTACGCCCAAAGCCAGTGGCAATTTCATCGGCAATGAGCAATACATTGTGCTTATCGCATAATTCACGAACTCGTTTCAAATAAGTGGGTGAATAAAAGTGCATGCCGCCAGTACCCTGCAAAATAGGTTCAAGAATAACGGCAGCCAATTCGTGGCTGTGCTTTTCTAATAAGCTACTTATATCCGTAATGTAGCTTTCATCCCAGTCGTCGTGAAACTTGCAGCGAGGGGATTCAGAGAACAGCTGTTTGATGATCGTGTTGTCAAACATTTGATGCATGCCGGTGACAGGATCACACACGGACATGGCGCCAAAGGTATCACCGTGGTAACCGTTACGAAGGCTTAGAAAGCGTGATTTTTCAGCGTGTCCCTGAGAATACCAGTACTGAACAGCCATCTTTAAGGCGACTTCTACACTGACGGAACCTGAATCGCAGAGAAAAACCTTATCCAAGCCAACTGGGGTAATATCGACCAGAGTTTTGCAAAGTTGAGCGGCAGGTTCATGGATAATGCCACCAAACATCACATGTGACATGATGTCTACTTGGTTTTTTAGCGCTATATTTAATGTAGGGTGGTTGTAACCATGAATGGCTGACCACCAGGAAGACATACCATCAATAAGCTCGCGACCATCGGCCAATTTTAGCCGAACACCGCTGGCGCTGACCACATGATAGGCTGGAATCGGCGTTGTCAGTGAAGAGTAGGGGTGCCAGATGTGTTGCTGATCAATGTATGATATTTGTGATGTAGTCAGGTGTTCCATCGGGATAGGATTCACAGGCTAGAAAGTTGTCATTGTAAGGCAGCAGGGATAGTGGTATCAAAGTACTTGGTGAGATTAAGTGAATATTCAGAGAGTAAAATGACACTGATTAAACAGCTAAATACACTCATTTTTGGACTGCTGCTAGTTAGCTATACTGCGATAGCCGCCCCCAGTCAGGATTATTGGGGTTTCTGGGATAAGAGTAGTCAGCGTAACTTTTCCAGAATTGATCACAGCGACTGGAATTCTATTCTTGGTACTTACGTTATTGATAATCATGCATC
>JBALWM010000148.1:0-3332 GCA_036960905.1 Porticoccus sp. | reverse complement strand
CGATGTTTTAATATTGATGATCTTCGTAAGGTGGCCAAGGGGCGTTTGCCGGAATCACTGTTTGCTTATATTGATGGTGGCTCGGATGACGAGCAGACATTAAAGCGGAATACCGCGACTTTTGATCGGTATGATCTTCTACAGCGGGCGTTGGTGGATGTGTCTCAAATAGACCTTTCTACCACTGTGTTGGGCAAAAAAATAGATTGGCCAGTGATTTGTGCTCCCACAGGGATGACCCGAATGTTTCACTATCAGGGTGAAAAAGCCGTAGCGAGGGAAGCGGCTAAAAGTGGGACGTTCTATTCACTATCCACATTGTCTACGACGAGCATTGAGGATGTAGGGGCCGAAACTGATGGCCCAAAAATGTTCCAAGTTTATGTTCACAAAGACCGAGAGTTAAGCCGGGAGTTTGTACAGCGAGCAAAGGCATCGAACTTTGATGCCTTGTGCTTAACGGTAGATTTGCCTGCTCACGGAAACCGGGAGAGAGACCTACGTACGGGCATGACCTTGCCCCCGAAGTTGACACTTAAAAGTATTCTGGATGTGTTGATTCACCCAGCCTGGGTTTACCGTTATCTCACCAATGACCCCATTGTATTGGCCAATGTAGAGCACAAAATTACCGAGGGTACCGGTGAGGTGTCGAACCTGTTGCAGTATGTCGCCAACCAATTCGACTCAAGCGTGACCTGGAAGGATGCGGAATGGATGATGTCTGAATGGGGTGGGCCCTTTGTACTCAAAGGAATTATGTCCGTGGACGATGCTAAAAAGGCAGTTGAGATTGGTGCCTCTGCCATTGTGATTTCTAATCATGGTGGTCGTCAGCTAGATAGCTCCCCAGCTCCCTTTGATGTACTGCCAGATATTGTCGATGCCGTGGGTGGCCAGATAGAGATTATCCTTGATGGTGGTATTCGTCGGGGTACTCATGTACTGAAGGCAATTGCTTTGGGTGCAGATGCCTGCATGGTGGGTAGGCCATACCTCTATGGGTTGGCTGCCGGTGGTCAGCAGGGTGTGGCCAGAGCACTGCACCTGCTGCGAACGGAGATTGAGCTGGACATGAAGTTGATGGGCTGTCGTGAATTGCCTGAAGTCACTCCTGCCTGCCTACACCAGAGATAGAAGGTAACGACTACAGTTTTCACAGTTACTCTTTAATTGTGGACGAGTGAGACTATTCAGCACAATTGATACAAAGGTGTGTGTATGGCACCGCATCAAGTCGTTTCAGCGCAATATCTTCACCGCAATGACTACAGCTGGTGTAGTCTCCCGTTTCTATGCGTTCGAGTGCATGATTAATTTGGGTTAGTTCGCTCTGGGACTCATTACCAATAGCCTCCAGTACTTCATCGTTTTGCCGTTCCTGTGCCTGCTCAGACCAATCGGCCGAGTGTTCTGCAGTCATCCCCGTTTTTACGCGTGAAATTCGCTGTATGAGTACATCCTGGCGTTTTTCCAGTTCTTTTTTGATGTTGGCTAATTCTGAGCTCATAATATTCTCTGATAAATAATGGCAGGGCTTTCTTGAGGCCCCACCACAAGTGGGTGGATTACTGGATATCAATTCTTCGTTGCTGTGGAGCCTCTTCGGCAACTTTGGGTGCAGTTAGTTTCAATATCCCATCTTCGAAAGATGCTTTGATATCTTCCTGATGGACACTGTTTCCCAGGTCAAAACTGCGCATATATTTACCATAGCGACGTTCTTGTCGGATGACTTTTCCTTCCTTCTCTTCTTTTTCCTCCTGGCGGGTTTCTGCCTCCAATCGAAGCAAGCCATCCTCCAGTGTGATTTTGATATCCTCTTTTTTAAGGCCGGGCATCTCGGCCGTTATGTCGTAATGATCGTCATGTTCTACGATATCGACATGAGGGGCAAAAAATGAGCCCACCGGACTATCTTCTCGGCGAACAGGTGCCCAAAAATCGTCAGCAAATCGGTCAATATCAAAAAAGCTACCTCTTGGAATTAAAGTCATAATACACCTCCGTCGGGTGAGTCATTGCAGTCAAAAAACAAACAACAGAGAAGGCCTGTTAACCACTACGTTTTTAAATATGGGTCAGCATATGTGCTTTTTCAAGGGAGACTGAGTCGTAATTGAAAAGGAGTATTGATCAAGATCAATAGGGGGGGGAAGAAGTTTGGTTGAACTGCCCAATAGGAAAGAGTCGCAGTAAATTTTATAATTAACGGCAGAGCGAACTACCGCCATCAACAGCAATAATTTGGCCGGTAGTATAACTAGCTCGGGTGGCCAAAAAGAAGGCTAATTGAGCAATATCGGCAGGGCTGCCTGTTCGTCCAAGAGGCACATTGTTAATCACGCTATGTTTGGTGGTGTCGCTCATTTGCTCCTCAGTATTGGGCCATAAAATAACACCGGGGGCGATGCCATTGACACGCACTTTAGGGGCTAATTCTTTCGCCAATGACTTAGTCAACATGACATTCCCGGCCTTGGCAATGCAGTAAATACTGTAGTCTTGTAGCGGGTTTTTAGCGTAGATATCAGCGATGTTGATAATGCTGCCTTGGCTTTCCTGCAGTTTTTTGGCAAAAGACTGGCAGAGAAAATAGGGTCCTTTTAGATTGCTGCCAATTAAGGCATCCCATTGTTCTTCGTTGGCGCTGTCCAATGGCGTGGGATAAAAGCTGGATGCGTTATTTATTAATACCTTCAATGTATTTCGCCACTGTAAAACATGGGTAGCCATCGATTTAACAGCTGATATATCCGTTAAATCTGCTTGAAAAGTAGCGGCTGAATCTTTTCTGGTGACGTTGAGTTCTTGAGCCAGGGTATCAGCATCTTGTGCTGAATGGTTGTAGTGTAGGGCAACATCAAATCCCTTGCGGTGGAAGGTATGAGTTATTTCAGCGCCTATGCGACGGGCAGCACCTGTGATAAGTACAACCGGTGCACTCATGGGTGCTTTTCCTTGAGCATGCTAATAATATCCTGGCGACGTTGATCAATGGCGTCCCCCAGTTTTTTCCCGGTTACCCCTTTCAGGATAAACTCATTGTTATCGATAGATTGAATGGCCTCAAATACCTGTTGGAGCCATAACCCTGAATCATAGACGGTATCTTCAAAGCCAAGTCTCCCTCTGGCATCAGCTTCACAACACCGAATAAATTGAGCTAGTTTTTCTGGTTGTCGTAGGGCGCCAATACCTTTCAGTAATTTTAATATTGTGACGGGACGTAGATGAGGGGCTTTGTGGGACAGCAAATGATAACGCGTTACCCCTACGGCCAATTCCCGATAACGGTTGGGTGCTTTTAATCGATCACAGAGGGCATTGAC
>JBALWM010000147.1:0-3360 GCA_036960905.1 Porticoccus sp. | reverse complement strand
ACTCAACGGCACGAATTTGCAACACCTTGGAGCCTTGGCTGGCCATTTCCAGCATCTCCTCAAAGGTAATTTGATCCAGACGACGAGCCCCGGAGACCATCCGAGGATCTGTGGTGTAAACGCCGTCTACATCAGTATATATCTGACATTCATCCGCTTCTAACGCAGCAGCCAGTGCCACGGCAGTTGTGTCAGAACCCCCGCGCCCCAATGTGGTGATATTGCCCTGTTCATCAGCACCTTGAAAACCAGCAACAACGACGACTCTGCCTGCTGATAAATCTGCCTGCATACGATGAGCATCAATATCCTGGATACGAGCCTTGGAGTGCGAGTTATCGGTGAGAATTCGAACCTGGCCGCCGGTATAAGAGCGAGCGTCGCAGCCACGCTTTTGTAGTGCCATGCTCAACAACGCAATGGTTACCTGCTCTCCAGTGGAGACCAATACATCCATTTCTCGGGGACTTGGCTCGTCATGAATCTCACCTGCCAGCCCGATCAATCGATTGGTTTCACCACTCATGGCAGAAACGACCACAACCACATCATCGCCACGGTGACGGAAACCAGCTACTTTTTCAGCAACTGCTTCGATTCGATCGATAGTTCCAACCGAAGTGCCACCATATTTTTGAACGATTAAACTCATGAACTCTCTAGACTCAAGTAGATTATTACAGTGTAATTTTCCAGCTTTTCAGCCTGAAAAAACCTGACGCCAACCTGATGAAAAGTGGTCGGCAATTAAACACTAAATGACGCTCAAAGTTAAGGGTGAAGACAAGGAGCAAGGATTCCTTCAACGATTAACTGCCAAGCTTTTGCTCTACCCATTCGAACACTGAATCAATAGCACCGGGTAATGCAGCAATATCTGTTCCACCACCTTGAGCCATATCGGGGCGGCCACCACCTTTTCCGCCCAGTTTTGCCGCGACAAATTGCATCAGCTCACCAGCCTTGACTCTGTCAGTGGTATCACTGGTGACACCAGCCACCAAGGCAACTTTTTCATCACCCGGCACAGCCAGCAATATCACAGCAGAACCCAACTTATTCTTTAGTTGGTCTACCGTATCACGCAGTGCTTTAGGGTCTACACTGTCAAGACTTGCGGCCAGAACCTTCACACCATGAACATCACGGGCCTGTGCCGCCAAATCAGTTCCCGTTGAACTGGCCAGTTTTCCTTTTAATTGAGTATTTTGCTTTTCAAGCTCTTTTGATTCGGCACAAAGCACGGCCACTTTCTGTGCCACATTAGCTCGATTGGCTTTGAGGGCCCGACTAATAATATCCAGCTGCTGCTCGAGACCATCCAAATAAGTCAACGCTTGGTCACCAGTGACAGCTTCAATTCGTCGAACACCCGCGGCAATACCTGTCTCACTGGTGATTCTCATCAATCCAATATCACCGGTTCGTGAGACATGAGTACCGCCACAAAGCTCTACGGAGAAACCCTCACCCATGGTCAGCACTCGAACCTCATCACCATATTTCTCTCCGAACAGCGCCATGGCACCTTTCTTCTGAGCAGACTCCATATCACAAACATCGGTTTCCACTGGTGAGTTATGACGGATTTCTGCATTTACTCGCTGTTCAATAGATTTCAGCTGTTCAGCAGTTACCGCTTCAGAATGGCTAAAATCAAATCTGAGGCGTTTGCTGTCTACCAATGAACCCTTCTGAGTGACGTGATCACCGAGAATTTCCCTTAATGCCGCATGCAACAAATGGGTCGCCGAGTGATTGAGTTCTGTTGACTGACGGGCTTCAGCATTCACTTCGGCCTCAAGTTGCTGACCCACGCTAATTGCACCAGAGGTCACTACACCGATATGTAAAAAGTGGTTCCCCTGCTTTTGACAGTCACGTACATCAAATTCGGCCTCGGTCGCACGCAGATAACCACTATCTCCCGCCTGACCTCCTGATTCTGCATAGAAGGATGTTTTATCTAACACCACCACCGCCTCATCACCATCTGATACGGCATCAACAACATCACCACCCTTCACCAAAGCAACGACAGTTCCTGCACCACAAGTGCTTTCATAGCCAGTAAAGCCTGTCTTGCCTTCCAATTGAAGCTGTTGGGTGTAGTCCACCTTGAAAGACCCCGCCGCACGAGCTCGCTGGCGCTGGGCGTTCATGGCTTCTTCATAGCCAGGCATATCCAGAGACAACCCCCGCTCCCGAGCAATATCATTAGTCAGATCGACGGGAAAGCCATAAGTATCGTATAGGGTAAAGACCACATCTCCAGGAATAACATCACCCTGTAACTCAGCCAAGGCTGAATCAAGAACTGTTATCCCCTTATCAAGGGTTTTTTCAAACTGCTGCTCTTCTGCAAGTAATGCTTTTTCAACTTGAGCCTGAACCTTGGCCAACTCGGGGTATGCATCACCCATTTCAGCCACCAATGCAGACACCAAAGTGTGGAAAAATGCCTGGGTTTGACCCAGCTGATTCCCATGACGAATAGCACGACGAATTATCCGCCGCAGTACATAACCTCGGCCTTCATTGGAAGGCAACACACCGTCCACAATCAAGAAACTACAAGAGCGTATATGGTCTGCAATAACACGTAGCGATTTATTCTCAAGATCGCTGGTTCCAGTCGCCTTTGCCGCGGCTTTTAACAGCGCCTGGAATAGGTCAGTTTCATAGTTGCTATGCACACCCTGCATGACGGCTGCGATACGCTCGAGCCCCATACCCGTATCAATCGAAGGCTTCGGTAATGGTTCCATTGTCCCGTCAGCACTACGCTCATATTGCATAAACACCAGATTCCAAATCTCAATATAGCGATCTAGATCGTCATTTTCACTACCGGGTGGACCACCGGGAACATCTTCACCATGATCATAGAAAATTTCTGAACACGGACCACAGGGGCCGGTATCGCCCATCTGCCAAAAGTTATCTTCATCAAGCCGGGAAAAACGCTCCGCGCTGACACCCAGCTCCTTCAACCAAATGTCCGCTGCTTCATCATCTGAGATATGTACAGTGACCCAGAGGCGTTCTTCAGGAAGACCAAGTTCTTCTGTAAGAAACTGCCAGGCATACTTAATAGCATCCCGCTTGAAATAATCACCAAAGCTGAAGTTCCCGAGCATTTCAAAGAAGGTATGGTGACGTGCGGTGTACCCCACATTTTCAAGATCATTATGCTTACCACCGGCACGCACACAGCGCTGAGAAGATGTAGCACGCGTGTAGTGACGCTTTTCGCCACCCAGAAAAACATCCTTGAACTGGACCATTCCAGCATTGGTAAACAACAGCGTCGGGTCATTACCCGGCACCAAACTACTACTCGCTACAATGGTGTGTTTC
>JBALWM010000146.1:0-3396 GCA_036960905.1 Porticoccus sp. | reverse complement strand
GAGTCTGCTGAGCGGGTTGGTTATGCTCAGATGGCATTGATGCTGCCACAGTTGTTCTTCATTCTGCTCGGTGGTGCGGTGTCAGATAATCGTCCACTGGGTCAGTACTTATTCCGTTTATACATGTTGTACAGTATCCCTTGTCTCATTTTATTGGTGTCTGTCTGGCAGGGGTGGTTATCTTTTGGCTTGATGCTGTTATTTGGTGTCAGCTTCGGCTGTATTACAGCCTTTGTTCAGCCAGCCAGGGAGGCGCTTTTATCTCGTGTTGCTGATAGCCAGCTTCAGAAAGCAGTTGCCAAAGCATCATTCATCCAGTTTTCAGCCCAAAGTGTCGGTATTATTCTGGCCGGTTATTTGGAAGACATTGGTTTGTTGATCCTCATAGCTTTCCAGGTTTTGTTGTTACTAACCTCAGGCTATTTGCTGAGAAAGTGTCTTGGGGTTGTGCCGGATGAACCTAAGCGGGGAGCTAGCTCGACTTGGAAGGACATAGTCTCAGGGTTAAAGCTGGTTAGGCAGGATACTCGTTTGCTCCAGCTAATGATGGTAGTTGCGGCCACTGGATTTCTTGGATTTGGGCTTTATTTGGTCGCCATGCCGATATTGACCAGAGAGGTTTACCATCAGGGTGCAGCATTTTTCGCCCGGATACAGTTTAGCTTTATGTTCGGGGTCATTATTTCCAATGTATTTATTATTCGGTTTGTAGGTCGTTTCTCTCAGCCGGGGCGTGTATTACTGATTAGCTTGCTGATTCGTGGTGGGCTCCTTGTCGGTATCGCTATGCACCCGCCATCATGGTTGTTATTCGTGTTGGTATTGTTTTGGGGTGTCGCCTCTGGAATAGCTATGATGTTGGGGCGGTCTATGACTCATGAGGCATCCCCTCAAGCTTACCGGGCCAGAGTTGTTTCTGTGTATCAGCTGGCTCTCTTTGGGGCTGCACCCATCGGTGCTTGGCTCAGTGGCCAGACTATAACTGCTATTGGTGTCTTGCCCGCAGTTGGTATCTTGGGTGCGATAACGATACTGGTGGCTATTATTGCGATGGCTTTTAGTGATTTGTGGCGACCTATTAAATAGGCGAGTGGTCTCAGCGATTGAGAATGAACTGTTCTGTCATTGTCCTTAGAGATTGATCTAAGCATTCCTATAAATAAAGTATTCCGATTAAAGCTGGTGTCGAAACGCCAGCAGTGCAGCTGTTACTGCCACGTTAAGTGATTCAACTCCGTTGCTCATGGGTATGCGTACTTGTACGGTACAGAGGTCGTTGATCTTTTGAGAGACACCTTCCGTTTCATTGCCCAGTACATAGACAACCGGTGATGAAACCTGAAGTTCGCTGAGCGATTGTTTGCTGTGAGAGGACAGGGTGCAGCATGTGGCTCCCAGTTTTTTTAGTTGTGGTAATGCCTGTTCCAAGCTATCGCAGTGAATCAGAGTACTTTTAAACAACGTCCCTGCACTGGCTTTGATGACCAAAGCCGAGATGGCGGCAGTCCCTTGTTTGGGTAGCAGAATGCCATGGCAAGGGCTGGCGGTGACAGAGCGAATGATCATCCCCAGATTTTGTGGGTTGGTTATCCCGTCCAGAGCAATAAGGCTATAGTTTTCCTGAGGTGGGTTTGCCAGAAAATCATCCAGTAGTTGATGGTTTGGGCATTCAAGATCGGCTGCGACACCTTGATCCTGTTTGCCGTTGCGTGATATCCGGGAGAGTTCTTGGCGACTGTGATAAGCAACCTCTACCCCACGCTTTTCAGCCAAGTTGATTATTTGCTTGATAATGCCCCCGGGTTTGTTCGAGTCTGCAAGGTGTATGCGGTAGCAAGGGATATCCATATTCTCTAGCGCTTCTATAACCGGTTTTCGCCCATAGATCGTGAGCAGTCGATCAAAAAAACGTTTGCGCTGTAGATGGTCACTCTTGTCGGTGGCTTGGGGCATGGTCTTAAGTCCGAATGAAGAACGGGCTATTATACGCTCATGAAAGAATTAACCGATAAGCAGTTAAGTGGCTTTCGTCAGTCATTGATGAAGGTAAGAGATGATCTTCACCTAGTGTTAGATATATCTGAAGAGTCGGGTGAAACAGTTATGTTGGATCAATCCAAGGTGGGGCGGTTATCGCGGATGGATGCCCTGCAACAGCAGCAGATGTCTAACGCTTGTCGGGCTGGGTATAGGAAGCGATTGCTCGCGGTTGAACACGCGTTGTCTGCTATGGGTCAGGGTGATTATGGTTGGTGTGAAAGTTGTGGTGAGTTGATTGACATCAGGCGCCTGGAAGTGCGGCCAGAATCTAGTTTGTGTGTTGCTTGTCAGGAGAAAAGTGAAGTATGAAAGAAGGATGTTGGGGTTAGATTTCAGTTTGTAATGTATTGGTTGTCACTACGTTGCCTGCAAAACACGCTTGTAAGCTTGAACGGCATTTCCCAGACCCATGGCGATGGCATCTACGGTGAGTGCGTGGCCAATAGAGACCTCAGCCAGGCCGGGTATTGTAGAAAATCTGGCTAGATTGATCAGATTCAAATCATGCCCGGCATTAACACCCAGGCCAATATCCAGGGCCAATTTGGCCGCATCGTAGTGTTGTTTAAAAATAGTGTTGAGTTCTTCTGGGTTGCCCCAAGCAGCAGCATAAGGGCCTGTATAGAGCTCAATACGGTCAGCCCCCACTTGCTTGGCCAGCTCGATTTGAGTCGGGTCAGGATCCATAAATAAGCTGACTCTGATATCCAGTGACTTCAATCGCTCAATAATGGGGATCAGTTTGTCTCTCGCCAAAGTGAGGTTGAATCCATGGTCGGAGGTGAGCTGGTTATCACTATCTGGCACCAGTGTGCATTGGTCAGGTAGGGTTTCTTCTGCCAGTTGAATTAACCCCGGATAACTGCCCTTGGATTCAGCGAAAGGATTTCCTTCAATATTGAATTCAATGCCCTCAAGTGGAGAAACCAGTTTGCTGAGTTGGTGTACATCATTCGGCCGTATGTGCCTTTGGTCGGGGCGAGGGTGCACAGTTATACCGTCAGCCCCATTAGCGAGACATACTTTCGCGTGCTCTACCACATCAGGATAGTTGCCTTCACGAGAATTGCGAATCAGTGCAATTTTATTGAGATTGACACTTAGAGAAACGTTCACGGGTTTACTTGCTGTCAACAACTTCAGCTTTAATGATTCTGATAGAGGTCTCCGGGAGGTTGGCAAAGGGGCCGACAGCTTTTGTGTAGACGCGTGAGATTTTGTCCGCTACGTTTGCACCCTGAATGACCTTGCCAAATACGGTATAACCCGGCTGACCATTTCGGGCATTGAGACTCCAGTTTGGAACTACATTGATAAAGAACTGGGCTTTGGCACTGTTTGGGTCAGTTTGTCTTG
>JBALWM010000145.1:0-3475 GCA_036960905.1 Porticoccus sp. | reverse complement strand
TCAATCAGCGGCGACGATAGGAGTCCGCTGGATTGGATTGTTAGCTTCGTCTATGTCTGTAATGCTATCAGGAATTCCTATTTTCTTAATGGCTAATTCTACTTGGTGTTCTTAGCCCTGCCGATTGTTTGTAATACTGAGGCGTTGTTTTATCTATTGTTTTCTGCCTAAACCCCGCCAATGATAAAACACATATCCATATACCAACAGGTTGGTTCCCAAGGCTATCAAACCCAGAATAATCTGTATCTGTGGGGTTAAACCGGGTGGGTAGATAATCGGAATCAGGTAGTACTCCACAAAGCCCCCGAAATAAACCTCTACCCCGCCTGACTCACGCAACCATTTTTCCAGTGGTGTGAGGGGGCAAACCCAACCTGCAAATCCAATAGCTGAGACCCAGATGGCCAGCGGCAAGTGCAACACCATGGTCCAGCGCCGCCACAGGGCGAGTAAGCCACCTAACAAGCCATAAATAATCAGTAATAGGTGGAGAATAACCACCGCATCTGCCAACCATTGATAAATCGTTGTTATGCCCTCTTTATCTTCACTTCAAATGTTTTCCCAATCCAACATCGCTTGCTTACGCGATACTCCCCAACGATAACCACCTAAAGAGCCATCTCGACGAATTACTCGGTGACAGGGAATTAACCAGGCAATCGGATTTGCTCCCACCGCATTAGCGACAGCCCGAACTGACTTTGGCCGACCAATAGCATTAGCTATATCACTGTAGGTCGTGACAGTGCCGCTTGGAATATTTAAAAGTGCCTGCCAGACTTCACATTGAAAACTCGTACCTATGGGCTGTAAAGCCAGTGGTTTTTTACGCTCTCTATGGAATATCTCTCGGGCAACTTCTGCGGCACCGGCATCATCTCGGTGACACTCAACAGCTTGATTATCTATACCCCAGTCTTGAACTGGATCACCGCCCTCCCCATCCTCAAACATTAGGTGGTTGATACTTTCAGCCGTCCAGGAAATCCACATTTTGCCAAAGGGTGATTCCAAACAACCATAGCGAAGGCTAGTCTCTTCATTATTTGGAAAGCATTTGATAAGCACTGTGTTTTCAGCAGAAAAGGCTGTCTTGGAATCCTGCTTGGCACATTGATAATCGGTGGGCATAACAAGCTCCGTAGTGATCTAGTACCAGTCTAATACTCACAGAGAAAAAGACCAGTAGTGCGCAGCCGCACTACCTACCTCGCGGGTTAAACTGCATAGCACTATAGTTAACAGAATATTTTCACATAAAAAAAAGCCCGCTTAGCGGGCTTTTTTAGATCGGTCAATTGGATCATCACCATGTATCAATCATTGTCGATTTAGGCGGGTTTCAATGAGCTGATCGACGACCGAGGGGTCAGCCAGTGTTGATGTATCACCAAGGTTCTCTATTTCATTGGCGGCAATCTTACGCAAAATACGACGCATAATTTTACCTGACCGTGTTTTAGGTAACCCTGGTGCCCAGTGAATCAAATCTGGTTTTGCGATTGGGCCTATCTCTTTGACACAGAAATCTATCAATTCCTTGCGCAGCTCTTCTGATGGTTCTTGACCCGCCATCAGTGTCACATAGGCGTAGATCCCCTGCCCTTTAATATCGTGGGGGCATCCCACCACGGCTGCCTCAGCTACATTCGGGTGAAGCACCAGTGCACTTTCTATTTCGGCAGTACCCATACGGTGGCCAGACACATTCAGCACGTCGTCCACTCGCCCTGTAATCCAGTAGTCACCATCCACATCTCGACGGGCACCATCACCGGTAAAGTAATAGCCAGGGTAAGCGGAAAAGTAGGCCTCCTTAAAACGGGTGGTATCGCCATACACACCGCGAATCTGTGCAGGCCAGGAGGATTTGATTGCAAGATAACCCTCTCCGGGACCTTCAATTTCCTGGCCATCGCCATCAAGCAGTACCGGTTGCACACCAAAAAATGGCACGGTAACACAGCCCGGCTTCATGTTAGTAGCACCGGGAAAAGGTGTCAGCATAAGAGCACCCGTTTCAGTCTGCCACCAAGTATCGACGATGGGGCAGTGTGAATCACCCACTACCCGGTAATACCACTCCCAAGCTTCGGGATTAATCGGTTCACCCACAGTGCCCAGCAAGCGCAGTGAACTGCGGCTGGTTTTTGCCACAAAGTCATCACCTACCCCCATCAATGCCCGAATTGCTGTGGGTGCAGTATAGAAAATATTCACCTTATGCTTGTCAATGACCTGCCAAAATCGAGAGGCGTCGGGATAGGTGGGAATACCTTCAAACATTACAGTAATGGCCCCATTACAAAGAGGGCCGTAAACTATGTAGCTATGACCGGTTACCCAGCCCACATCGGCAGTGCACCAAAAGACTTCCCCCTCTTTATAGTCGAACACATACTTGTGGGTCATGGCTGTCTGTAGCAGGTACCCAGCAGTGGTGTGTAGCACCCCCTTAGGCGTACCGGTGGAGCCGGAGGTGTAGAGAATAAACAAGGGATCTTCTGCGTCCATTATTTCCGGCTCACAGTAATCAGCAGCATCAGCCAGGGCCTCGTGGTACCAGATATCGCGCCCTTCCTGCCAGCTAATGTTGCCCCCGGTATGCTCAACCACCAGACAGGTGTGAACATTGGAGCAACTTTTCAACGCCTTATCTGCATTGGCTTTTAGTGGGATGCTTCTACCACCTCGTACACCCTCGTCGGCAGTAATCAAGGTCTGACAATCTGAATCAAGAATCCGGTTTATTAATGCATCAGGAGAAAAACCACCAAATACCACGGAGTGAACAGCGCCGAGCCGTGCGCAGGCCAACATGGCATACGCAGCCTCGGGAATCATCGGCATATAGATACAAACTCTATCGCCCTTTTGGACACCGCGAGCTTTCAATACATTGGCCAACTTATTCACCTGCTGGCTCAACTGGTTGTAGCTGATATGACTGCTGTCACCAGGATCATCGCCCTCCCAGATAATAGCGGTTTGCTCACCACGAGTTGCCAAGTGCCTGTCAATGCAGTTGACCGAAACATTCAACTTCCCACCAGAGAACCAGCTAGCGTCACCACTATTAAAATCAAAGCTGCTAACGTTACTCCAGGGTTGTTCCCAGTCGATAAATTTTTCTGCTTGCTCTGACCAAAAATTATCAGCATCTTCTATCGAGCGGCGGTACATCTCCTGATAGGTGTCTGCATTAATATGCGCATCTTGGGCAAAACTCTCGGGAACTGGGTGAACCTGTACTTGAGACATATGAGCCTCCCTTTTATCGTGTTATTTTCTATTTTAAAAAATTACTTTGTTCAGACTAATATAAATTAAGGCTAGTATCTACTCGACCTTTGTATAAGTAAGCTCTTTGTTTAAATAAGTCCTTTGCATAATAAACTCTTCGCCTATCAGACTGAACCACCTTCTCTTTCCTAGTGCTTGTTAAGTCTAGCTAGGCGATAGCATTTTT
>JBALWM010000144.1:0-3567 GCA_036960905.1 Porticoccus sp. | reverse complement strand
TGAAATTCGGGGTATGGCGGGACAACACAGTTTTCTGAAGGCTCCCCATGGTGAACTGATCACCAACCTCAAATATGCCACAGCAATAGCATGGATGATTTACCGACGTGCTGAACAAACACTGCCGGATGCACACAACCTGGTAGAACTGGGGAAATTCTGGCACCGCCACTTCCATCCCAAATCTAAAGGGACTGTGACTGACTTTGTGACCAATTATCAGCTATTGGTTCTAGAGCAAAGCCAAGATCAAGTTGCTGCCTGACCACGATAGAAAAAATGACGTATACCTAGTAAAGGACCGTTAACTGGCTACTTCTTCTTTTTGACGTGCTTCATCAGCCGGCGTTTCTTTGATATCTGACGTGACGTTAGCTTGTTCTTTTTACCGGCGAAAGGATTTTCGCCAGATCGGTATTCAATTCTTACCGGTGTCCCATGAAGCCCGAGTACTTTACGAAATGTTTTTTCCAAATAGCGAGTGTAGTGGTTAGGAATTTCTTCGGTTTGGTTGCCATGAATAACTATCAAAGGTGGATTCTGTCCACCAGCATGAGCATAACGCAATTTAATCCTGCGCCCTCGCACCAATGGTGGCTGGTGTTCCATAACCGCATCCTGAAGAATATTGGTCAATCGATTAGTACCCAACTTATCTGTAGCTGCTGAATATGCATTCTCGATGGACTCATACAGATGGCCAACACCCGTACCGTGTAGCGCAGAAATAAAATGGATGTCAGCAAAATCGACAAAACGTAGACGCCGTTTCAACTCCACCTTAATCCAATCCTTACGATCTACGTCAAGACCATCCCACTTGTTGATAGCAACAACTAAAGCCCTGCCTGAGTCAATAGCACTGCCCATCAGGTGCATATCCTGGTCCACCAGGCCTTCCTGTGCATCGATTAGTAGAACCACCACGTTAGCGTCATCCACTGATTGAAGTGTTTTTACAATAGAAAACTTCTCTATGCTGAGCGTGACATTTTTACGTCGTCGAATGCCCGCTGTATCAATCAGCGTATATTTTTTACCATCCCGTTCGTAGTCGATATAGATACTATCTCGGGTAGTACCTGGCTGGTCAAACACCACCACCCTATCCTCACCCAGCATTCGGTTAACCAAGGTAGACTTGCCGACATTGGGCCGACCCACTACCGCGATTTTAATACCACGATCACCGGCACCACCGTATTCCTCAGGATCAACTTCTGGAAAGGGTTCCAGTACGGATTCCATAAGGAATTTAACGCCTCGCCCATGAGTGGCTGTGGTTGGATAGACATTCTGAAGACCCAGTTCAAAAAACTCGGCAGTAGCAATATCAGGATTAACTCCATCAATCTTGTTTGCTACAAGATAGACTTTACGTTGTTTCTCTCGAAGATAATCGGCCAACTGCCGATCAATGGGTGTGAGTCCATCACGACTGTCCACAATAAACAATACTGCGTCAGCTTCATCAATGGCAAGCATCGACTGCTCAGCCATAGCGGAATCAATGCCCTCTTCTTCACCAGTAATACCACCGGTATCGATCAACATGAAACGCCGCCCTAGCATTTCACCTTCACCATACTTACGATCACGGGTGAGGCCAGGGTAGTTGGCCACCAAGGCATCCCTTGATTTGGTTAATCGATTAAAGAGTGTCGACTTGCCCACATTGGGACGGCCCACCAGGGCAAATACCGGGATCATTGATTACACTCAGTCTGTTTTCAAAAACACTACACATTATGTGCTGCCATCCCTCGGGACGAGGCCATAAATAAGAGCACCAGAAACAAAAATGCCGCCTGCTACTGATAGAGGCGGCATTCTACACGAAAAGTGACTAAACTTTATTCAAATTTGTATGCGCTGACACCGCCACTATCATCCAACACATAGAGCACACCACCATCACTCACCATCGGAGCGCTGACACCGCTACTGTGTACTCTGGTACGACCGACAAAACGTCCGTCGGTTTGAGACAATATATGCAAATAACCTTCAGCATCGGCTACAGCCACGTATCCACTTGAAACAGAAGGGCGATTAAGCAGGCGATGACTAAGCTGGTCATTGGTCCAGAGTATTTGACCACTGCTCGCGCGCATGGCCTTGACTGTATCGTCAGTTTCAGCGACATAGACTTGTTCCAGACCATAGGCTAGACCATGTATGCTTGAGCTATCCTGATACCATAGTTCACGACCAGTACCCCTAGCCATAGCACCAACTCGCCCCTGATAACTCACAGCATAGACAATATCGTTTGCCAATAACGGCTGACCATCAATATCTACCAGTCGTTCCAGTTCAGTACGACCCTGAGGTATTGCAATACGGTTATCCCAAATCATAGTCCCGGAATCTGCCGATAATGCATAAACCTTACCGTTGGCAAAACCGGTAACGACAGTGTTTCCCTTGATAATAGGCGCGCTAGTACCGCGTAGGGTCAATACCGGTACATCCAACTTAAACTGCCAACGTTTTTCACCATCTGCAGCATTGAGTCCTATCACTCGACCATCCTGAGTCTGGACAACAACGACATCACCGTTACCTACAGGTGCGGCCAAAACTTCACTCGACACCATGGTATGCCAACGCTGCTCACCTGTTGCAGCCTCTAGCGCGAACACATCACCATTTATACTACCGACCATAACTAGGTCTTCACCAATACCAACACCGCCACCTAAAGAGCTATTCAGCTCAACCTTCCAGGTGATTTTTCCAGTGCTGGTATCAATCGCGGCCACGCCGCCTTTACTGTCAGCAACAAAAACTGCGCCTTCACCAAGGCCCGGCCTGAGGCCGCTACTCTCTGAGCGATAATCACCAACGGCATTGGTCGACCAGAGCTTGAGTGCTTGAACTTCATGCTCAAAATCAACCAAAACCGTAGGCTTGAACTCTGGGCCAGAGTCAGTCACCGAAGAAACCATGTCCTCCATCACTCCACAACCCGTTAAAAGCAACGGCACCAAGAGCCAAGACAGCCTCTTCATCAGGCACCCTCCTCAGAGTCATCTTGTTCTTCTTGGGCAGGTTCCATAATTGGCGCCACCTGATTCAGTTTTAGCTCCAGAAGAGAGCGAGTCCGATTGTCAGCAACTTGCTGTAATGCCTGTTGATAGGACTCATAAGCTGCACTTTTATCGCCTTTTAACAAATAAAGGTCACCACGTGCTTCAGCGTAGGCAGAAGCCAATGTTTTCGCTTCAATGTTTAGCATTGAGATCGCCAAATCTAAATTTCCGCGCGCAGCCTCCACCCGAGCCAGACGTAACCTAGCGATTAACTCAAGCCCTTCATCTGCTCCATCCGCCACCCACTGCAATTGCTCTGCAGCGGCATCCAGATCATTTTTTTCTACGGCAATTTTGGCAAGTAGTAATGCACCATAACGCGCGTATTGAGTATTGGTATATTCATCCCTCAAATTTCCTGCGAGTTCTGTCACTGAAGCTTCTTGCGCCATGCTCAGTTTGTCACCGGGTTCAACGTCTGCTGCCACCATCATTTTTTGATATAACACAGAAGCCGTTTCTGCTCGCTCTT
>JBALWM010000143.1:0-3581 GCA_036960905.1 Porticoccus sp. | reverse complement strand
ACGGTGTATGTTTTGACATGGAGTGCCTTGGTGACAGTAATGCGGTATTTAATGTGGGACTGAGTCTGAGTTTGTCTCCAGATCAAACTCTCTAAGTAGCTGTTGGCACCACTGTTTGATTCGCTCATCGGTGAGATCGAATTGGTTTTCATCATCAATGGCCAGTCCAACAAAATGTTGTTGATCCGGGGTTAGTGCTTTTGATTCCTTAAACTCAAATCCGTCCACAGGCCAGTACCCCACAGTTTTGGCTCCCTGGTTGCAGACTTTGGCCCAGAGATAACCCATGGCATCGAGAAACCATTCAGGATAGCCATCCTGGTCGCCCAGCCCGAATAATGCGACTGTTTTACCGGTGAGATTGAGTGTGTCGATATCGTCCCAGATATTCTCCCAGTCTTCCTGTAGCTCGCCATAATCCCAAGTGGGAATGCCCAGAATCAGATAGTTGTAATCTTGCATCGTGACAACAGGCTCATCCGCCACATTGTGAATGTCGACGAGTGTTTCGCCGAGCTCCTCCACAATTTTCTCTGCCACCATTTCTGTATAGCAAGTGGATGAACCATAGAATAGTCCAATGGGTGCATGTTGGATGTTGGATGTAGGACACATCTAGACAGCACCCTCAAAGTCCAATTGACGCCACGCTTCATAGACGATGAGTGCAACGGTGTTGGACAGGTTCAGACTGCGACTTTCCGCCTGCATAGGGACGCGCAGTACCTGCTCTGGTGGCAGGGCACTTCGGAATTCTTCTGTGAGGCCGCGGGTTTCTGGACCAAAAACCAACGTATCCCCTGATTTGAAGGCAATGTCGGTATAGCGGGTGTGTCCTTTGGTACTGATGGCAAATACTCGACTGGGTTGTTCGCTTGCCACAAAGGTTTCCCAGTTCAGGTGTACCTTGGCATCTTGCCATTCCCTGTAATCGAGGCCTGCACGTCGTAGTCGCTTATCATCCAGCTCGAAACCGAGAGGTTCTATCAAATGCAGAGCAAACCCGGTGTTGGCGCAGAGTCGGATAATATTGCCAGTATTGGGAGGGATTTCGGGTTCAAACAGAACGATATTTAGCATGGGGCTGACTTCATTGATAAGTGCATATAACTTTCTCTGCGGTATGATGCAGTTTGCTTGGCTAAATGGCCAGTACAGAGAGCGCAAATGGCTAGAGCTGGTCAGTATGTTCTTATTTTAATGGCTAAGTGACGCAATAGTTAGGAGTATGAATGGCAGACCCTGAGATAGAAAATAATATTGAGCACGTCAAGGCTCATCACCACCCCCATTTGATTGCCAAGCGTTTGGCTGATGGGCCGGAATCGATTTATCTCAAAGAGTTTATCTATGGTGCTGTCGATGGTGCTATTACCACATTCGCCATTGTTGCCGGTGTGGCGGGTGCAGGTATGTCTGCTGGTGTGATTATTATTCTTGGTTTTGCCAATTTGTTGGCCGATGGCTTCAGTATGGCGGTCGGTAATTTTCTCAGTATACGTGCAGAGAATCAGCATCGGCTCAATGTTCGTCAGATGGAGCTGGAGGAGATTGAACATTTCCCCGAGGGAGAGAGAGAGGAAGTTCGCCAAATCTTTGCCATGAAAGGATTTGAAGGGCAATTACTGGAAGATGCTGTGGCGGTGATCACCTCTGATAATGAAAAATGGGTAGATACGATGTTGCAGGAAGAACATGGTATGACCCTTCAGGAACATAATGCTTTGAAGGGTGGCTTTGCGACGTTTTCTGCATTTTGTCTGGTCGGTTTTGTGCCTCTGGGTACTTATGTGACTAACTGGATCTGGCCTGGCTTTGTCGCTAACCCCTTCGGTTGGTCCATAGGCTTAACTGGAGTGGCATTCTTTTGGGTAGGCGCAGTAAAAGGCAAGTTTGTGTCCCATTATTGGCTGCTGTCTGGCTTGGAGACGGTGGCTGTAGGTGGTATTGCCGCTAGTATGGCCTATGGGATTGGTATGCTGCTAAAAGGTTTGGTTAGTTAGGTTGTTGACCGAAACATAGACCTCTATCAGTATCAGATATTTTCCATTTCCACCATTAAATCATCTGAGAGTGATTCCAGTTCATCCTGAAGGTGGTCCTTATTAAGGTCAGAGTTTGGAAGGCTTACTTTTGCTGTGGCTCTGAATAATATTTCTGAGCTCATGGGTGCATCTTCACAATTAGTACTGAGTTCTTCCACATTCACATGCAGACGAGCCAGAAGGGAAGATAGCTCACCAACAATGCCGGGCCGGTCATTGCCCACCACTGTTAATATAAGGTGTTCACCTACGTTTTGCTCAGTACCTGTACTGGCTTCACCGCTGACCCGAATACCCTGATTATTGAGTTTTTCCAATGCAGACAAGAGGGTTGATTGCTTTTCCTCGGCAATATCGACCAATAAAATACCAGCGAACTTTCCTGCCAGGCGAGACATATTACTTTCCAGCCAATTGCCACCGTTTGTGGTGACTACATCGGCCACTTTTTCAATAATGCCTGGGCGGTCATCTGCGATAATCGTGAGGGCAAGATAATGGTTCATGGCTGGATATTCCTGATAGTTGGTTTGATAGTGGTGTATCCAGATATTATGCCGTATCAGTTATGGCCTGGGAACGTTGGGATAGATCGAGTATCCAATGAGAGACAGCTAAAAGCGTAGGATATCCATGATGAAGATACGATTGATGTTGGTAGTGATGCTGATTTGTATGGGGTTTGGCTCATCAGTGTGTGCGCAAGAGAGCATCCTTCAAGAGGGAGTCCTTAAGAGTTCTCACCGAACCCCGGAATTTGTGCTGCGAGATCAATACCGTCACCCACTGGAAACCTTGGCATTTTTTAGTGTGGAGCCAGGAATGACTGTGGTGGAAATCTGGCCAGGGAAGGGCTGGTATACGGAAGTACTGGTACCTTACGTTGGAGATGGTGATTTTTACGCAGCGCACTTTCCTACCGGTGTAGGTGTGGATTTTTATGACAAGAATCGCAAGTTATTTGTCAATAAACTTACTGCCCACCCCAATGTTTACAGCCGCGTTAAGATGGCTTCTTTTGACCCAAAACGTCATCAGTTAACGGTGCCAGAAGGCAGTGCCGATCAGGTCCTGACATTTCGCAATGTTCACAACTGGCTTCGCTCAGAGAGCGAGATTACAGCCTTTGAGTTGTTTTATAAGGCTTTGAAGCCGGGTGGTGTACTGGGGGTTGTGGAGCATCGTGCATTGGTGGGTACAGATTGGGACACCATGAAAACCAGTGGCTATATGACCGAGGAATATGTCATTAATCTTGCTGAAAAGGCCGGATTCGTGCTGGAAGAAAAGTCAGAGATTAACAGTAATCCGAAAGACACTAAGAACCACCCAAAGGGTGTTTGGACGTTGCCGCCAACCCTGCGATTAAAAGAGCAGGATCGTGACAAGTATCTGGCTATTGGTGAAAGCGACAGGATGACACTGAAATTTAGGAAGCCGGAATAGCCCATGATTGAAATCCCCTTAGCTCGAATTTCAGGCGATATTCTCAATGCAATTATTGAGGATTTTATTGCCCGTGAGGGTACAGACTAT
>JBALWM010000142.1:0-3610 GCA_036960905.1 Porticoccus sp. | reverse complement strand
TCAATATCCATGGAATCGAGAACTTGTTCAGCCATTTCACGCTCGGAAAGGCCGCCACACTCCTGGATAAAACGATCAGCTATAGTAGATTTTCCATGGTCGATGTGAGCAATAATGGAAAAGTTTCGGATATGACTTAGGTCAGACACAGCGCTTCAGTTTAGGTTAGCTGCCAGTAATGGCATGTGGGTTAATTTTGGGCGTGCAGTCTAGCCTATTTGGCACATTGAAGCCACGAATTGCCTTATATGTGGAAACGATTCAGTCTCAATCTGAACTACAACTTATGACAGACAATCAAATCGATCATTCCTCGATTTGTATGCTGCTAAAAATTGATCGACCTTGGCGAATAAACCGGATTGTTACAGGCTGATCCTGAGGTAGTTTTTCTAATCCATCATAATACTGATCGGGACTATCAATACTGCTATAACCTATTTGTACAATAATGTCCCCGGGACGAAGCCCTGCATGATGGGCCGGAGACTCGGGGACAACCAGCATGACCATGACACCCCTCCGCCATCGACTCACATCATCCTCCACAGCAGTAATAATCAGACCAAGTTTATCAGGATGATCGATTGTTTTAACGACTGAATCAGCGCCAGGCAGTGAACCGATGACAATATCCAGAACCTTAGCCTTCCCCTCACGAATTAGCTCAGCCTCAACCTTTTTACCCGGGGCAATAAGGCCAACCACATGTGGAAGGTCGCTTGATTCAACAATATTCTGGCCATCAAGGCTGACAATAACATCCCCGGCCAGGACACCTGCTTTGGCAGCAGGGCTATTAAGCTGAACTTGAGCAATCAATGCCCCGTGGGGGCTTCTTAGTCCCAGTGATCTCGCTAAATCTTTATCCACATCCTGTATATAAACACCAAGCCAGCCCCTATCCACATGCCCTTTCGACTTTAATTGATTAACCACCTCAATGGCGACACTCACAGGGATAGAAAATGAGACGCCAATAGAGCCACCTGATCGAGTAAATATCTGCGAATTAATCCCGACGACCTCCCCATCAAGATTGAGGAGCGGCCCACCTGAGTTGCCCGGATTAATGGCAACATCGCTCTGCACAAAAGGAACGTAGTTATCACCTTTCTCTGTGGGGATACTCCGACCAATGCCACTGATAATCCCCGCGCTCGCTGAATAGTCCAGGTCAAATGGAGAGCCAATGGCTAACACCCACTCACCCACTTTAAGCTTATCGGGTTTTGCAAATTTCAGTGCTGGCAAGTTATCCGAATCAATTTTAAGTAATGCAAGATCAGAACGTTGATCAAAGCCAATGATTCTTGCATTGAACTCACGGCGGTCCAGCAATCGAATAACAATTTCATCTGCACCATCTACAACATGATGGTTAGTAAGAATATATCCGTCATGGGAAATAATAAAACCCGACCCCATAGAGCGCCCATCTTTTGGGAGTCCACGTCGATGCTCAAATAAATCTTTAAAGATTTCAGGAATTTCATGAAGAGGCTGCTGAGGGTCACTTCGACTCTGCTCTGATTGAACAGTCTCTATTTTTACCACCGCAGGTGAAGCCTTATCAATCAACTCCGTAAAGCTTGGTAAACCATGACCATAGCCGACCTCACAGAAAAAAAGGTTGGCCAACAGAAAATATGCGATGAACTGCTTCAGCATAATACTCTCCCATCAATGTTTAACATGTCGCTCTATCAGACAATCAAAATTGAGAAAGGTTAGACTTGGTTGTTCACGGGGAATGGTTTTACAAAGAGTGTTGTTTTATGAACAGTGCTGCTCTATGAAGGGAGCTATTCTATGAGTACTGGGTGCACATCAAGATTGTTTCGATTGAGATACGAGTGAACCCTGACAATGAGGCTTCCTGTCACCAACCCAAATAAGCCGCCTAACACTGTATAAAGATCACTTGTTGAATTCGTCGTTGCCAGAGAGTCGGTCAGTAGAATACCGGTAATCATCGTCAGTAATGGCAGCAAATAGATCAACAACGTGCCGCTGACCACCACATGCTCAGGAATACCAATAACAACACTATCGTCCATCCCAATATGACTAATATCACATTGACCAGGCAAGACTCTAATCGCTGTAGTTTTACCCGTCATTTTAGCGATCAAACTCTGGCCACAGCCTTTTTCGGCTACACAGGACTGGCAGGCAGACTGCTGTATGGTTTCAATCCATACGCTATCATCTTCTATAGCAACCACTCGACCCGTTTCCCGTATCACTGAATAGCCTTCTGTTAAATCAAACTAGTCTGACAATTGTAATCGGTCTTTAACACCAACGTTAGAGAGCGCCCATAAATATATACAACTCTAAACGGGGATTACTGTAATCTGGTTATAGACTCAGCCACTTGTTTGGCTGTTTTGATGGGGATTTCACCAACAACACAGATGGCGTAGTTGTTATTCTCAATATCCATACGAATGAGGAAGGCTACTGTTGCCCCTCTCTGAGCCTGTATTCTTGGCAAATTAGCGGCCTCACCTTCATCAATAAATACAGAAAACACAGTAAGACCATCGGTATAAATCAGTGTTTCGCGGTGCGTTTCAGTTGATCGATGAGACCCTGCCATGGCAAATCCTGGTGGCAGCCATGAGGCTTTCCACTGTCTAACATTCTTTGTCGAAGAGCTTGATGCCATCGGGTCAAGGCAAGGGGACGCATCTAACGAAGCCAGATGATACTCTGCATCTGTTGGCTCCAGTGCCATATCATCAATCAGGACACCAATGGAGATATCCACGAACTGAAATCGTTCCAATACTCGCTTTTTGTTACCAATCAACATGGATTGCAGTAAGAGCCCAGTTTCTTTGTCAATGCCCAACACATACCCATAACGAAAGTCATCTTTAGGTACAACATGAACAATGGTCACATCACGTCCAGCAACTCGCTCATCACCTTTAATATAAAGCTCGTAGTAATTCTCTAGATGACCACGAGAAATATTGGCGATATCTAAAGCAGCCCCCCTCAGCATCGCATCGCCAAGGCGTTGGCAGTTTAAATCATTCCCTCTCCGGACAACTTCTCTCTTGGGACCGCTAAGATGGATTATCCGCTCAAACTCTTGACCATCACGCACTGCGTGTAACACCTTAACTGTTTTTAAGGCACCGCCATGTTCATAAGAAAAAATGCCCTGATAGCTGACCTGCCGATTGGCCTCAGCCATACGTTTTAATAAATTTGTAACAGAGTCGATATCATCAAGAGCAAAAGACGGTGAGGCCGCAGTCGCCAACAGGCAAACCGCAGCACATAACCTTGGGATAAACGTCAATAATTTAGATTTTAATAACGTGGTTTTCACTAATCCTGATCAGTTGGCATACGAGCAAAGGGCAGCATACCTTGGTTGGTATTCATTGCTGCATGCTCAGTGTGTTGTAACATCAGTTCATTAAGATAGGCCTGAACCTGCTCACGAGTTACTTGGTCTGGAACAACATTACTGACTTGAACGACAGATTGAGGTGCTGTGTAACCCTGCGCAGGGTTACTGGAAGCACTTACAGTACGTGCGGTTACCGGTGGAATACCGAATTCAGCCGCTGTCCGCAATTGTGGCGCC
>JBALWM010000141.1:0-3644 GCA_036960905.1 Porticoccus sp. | reverse complement strand
ACAACGAAATCGCCAAATTGCATATCCGCCATATGGTGGGTGGTCGTGCTGTTGAGGCGACTGATGAGGCGGTTTATCGCTTTGAGTTTCCCGAGCGTCCGGGTGCGCTGATGAGTTTCCTGAACAAGCTAGGTGGGCGCTGGAATATCTCCATGTTCCATTATCGCAATCACGGTGCAGCCTATGGTCGTGTGTTGGCCGGTTTGCAGGTGCCCACTGGAGAGCGAAAGCAGGTGGCGAAGTTCCTCAATGACCTTGGTTATACCTGGTCAGAAGAGACAGACAATCCTGCCTATCAGGTATTTCTGAGCTAGTTGGTTTTCTATTACTGCGTGTTCTACTACTGCGTTTTCTATTACTGAGAGCTGGGTGAATGACTCCATCCTGGACCATCAAGGATTTGCTCGCTATTTCCCGTGCACCTTTTTTGGCACTGATTCCTGCGGTGTTGTTTCCGGCCATGGTTCTGAGTTATCAGTTAACCGGGCAGCTGGCTGTAGATCTATTCGTGTTGATTTTTCTTGCTGCGTTGGCTGCTCATATCGCTGCCAATGCGCTCAATGAATATCAGGATTTCAACAGCGGCCTGGATGAAACCACCAACCGAACACCCTTTAGCGGTGGGAGTGGAACGCTACCTGTTAAACCCTGGCTCGCGTCATCGGCAAAGGGCTTGTTTGCTATCACCTTTCTGGTGATGGTGGTTATCGGTGGTTACCTCAGTTGGCGAGTTGGTCGCCAGATATTGCCACTAGGTATTCTCGGTGGCCTGATTATTCTCGCCTATACCCGGTGGATTAATCGTATGCCGCTGGCTTGTCTTGTTGCTCCGGGCATTGGTTTTGGCTTGCTGATGGTTAATGGCACAGTTTTTCTGATGACGGGTGGCTTCTCTGTCGCCGCACAATATATTAGCTGGATTGTGTTTTTTCTCTGCAATGGACTGCTGCTGTTAAATCAGATTCCCGATATTGAGGCAGACAAGGCTGTTGGGCGACGGCACTTGCCTATTTTGTTGGGGGCGCGTCCAACCGCATGGATTTATCTACTGCTGTTGGTGGGTGCCTATGGCAGCCTGATTATCGGAGCGTGGCTAGCCGCTTTGCCGGCAACGACCCTGATTGCATTGGTTACTTTTCCTCTGGGGCTGCTGATTTGGCGGGGTGTGCTACGCAGTACCGAGTATCCAGACGAGCTGGTTCCCGCTCTGGGCAAGAATGTTCTATTGGTACTGATAACCCCGGTACTTGTGGGAGTGGGGCTAGTGTTAGGGTAGGCGTAGTTTTAGGGTAAAAAGCTCAGCTGGCGGATAGCTAATGTAGTTTCAGGTGGCGGCGCATAAGTTGATTGATATCCCGTTGGTCTATCAGTGCTGGAATCTCATCCAGTCCGGGGCCTTCCATATAAGCGGGTACATTGGTGCCCGTATGCATTTCCCACAGTCCTTGGGGAGATGAATTGGTGGAGTAATTTACCGCCATTAACTCACCAGATAATGTCTTCAGTACAGCGTAGTGGCCAGTGGGGTATTGGGCCATGTGCACCGCCTTGCTCGCTGCTTGATAACTTTCCGGTAAGGGGACTATCTGCCCCGCCTGCCCATGATCCGCAGTGACAATGATTAACGTGTTGGGCTGCTGTTGGACAAATTGTCTGCCGATGGCGACGGCTTGGTCAAAGGCACGAAGCTCTCCAATTTGGCCACAGGGATTTCGTATGTGTGCTTGTTTATCGATGGAGGCACCTTCCACCATCAGAAAAAAACCTTGGTCATTATTTTGGTGTAGCACCTGTAGCGCACGCTTCGTCATGTTGGCCAGTGTGGGTGTGTCTTTGTGATGAGGGTTTTTCTCACAGCCGAAAGGGGTGGGGAAAATAGCCTCGCTGTGTTTATTTGTAGTAATTAGCTCAGCGCGCCTATGCTGTTCTCCTTGCCATTCGACGGGAAGGTGAATGGGGGCAAACAGCCCCAGTAACTTGGACGTTTGGGAGGCTACCTGTAATTTCTCTGCATTTAATTCTGCTGCATTTTTTACCATAAGATGACCGTGATTCAGGGCCATATCCAGAATGGAAGGGAGGTCACGAGCACTACCCTCCACCGGTTGGTTGAAAAAGGCCATGCCTCCACCCAGTAACACATCAATATTTGCGGTAGCGAGTTGCTCAGCAATAGAGCCTGGACCGCCATGCGCTTTTAGGTCAGGCGCACACTGCTGGGTTTTACCCACAGCGTGGTTGATCACAGACATGCTTTTTGTGCTTTGGCAGTTTCGATGTGAGATATGGGCAGCAAAGGCAGCGGGTGTTGCATCGGTCAGGCTGGATGTAGAAACCAGCCCTGTTCGATACCCCTTTTTCTGGGCAGCCTCTAGAATAGTTTTCTGGTCAATATCCTTGGTGGCACTGGTAGCAATTCGTCCTTTGCTGGTAAGCAGGCCCGTGGCCAATGTGCTGGCGGTATTGGCACTATCGGCCACATAGCGAAATTGGTTGGGGTTATCTTCACGCAGGGTGTGCACTCGGACAGAACTCCGAACGGGCATCTGCTCCATAGCAAATGCCCCATCAGCGCCGTAGAGATAATTTCGCGCCATGGTAATTTGGTGTTCATCCATACCATCGCCAATAAACAAAATGACGTTGGTGGAAGAGGTAATTCTAGAGGGATGTTCGTCCTGAGCCGCATGGCTGAATACGGTGGGCAGGAGCAGAAAGATGGCCGCTAAAACAGCGAACGCTTTCCTGCTAGCAAGGTTGGCAACACGTAAATAGTTGGTTATCCCTGCCATGCCGGAAAGCGTCCTGGTTTTATTCTTTACCGATGTTAAGCAGGTCACCCAACTGACGAATTTGAATGGCATCGATACCTGAGCCAGCCAATGCATCAGAAATCACTACCAGTCGATCTTCCGGAGAAAACTCAGGTCGTTCGATCATAATTCTGGCTGCGGTGGCGAGTGTTTTTTCCGGATCTTCACTAAAGTTGATACGGAAGCTCAATACGTTGCGGTTGAGTACCAGTTGGCGACGGGTTCGGCTGTCATTGGTGAAGGCACAAATAATCGGTGCCTGGGGGTGACAATTGGTGACGTAGTTGGCCATTCGGCCACGTCGGGTCGGAACAATAATGGCTTTTGCATTAATCGATTCGGCCAGCTTTACTGCAGCGGCAGCAATTTCTTCCTTATCATTTTTCAGCACCAGGTCCTTGGTAAATTGCAGGCCGGGACTGTGCTCGATGGAGCCGGCAATACGGGCCAGTATCTCAACACACTTGACGGGATATTTGCCAATGGTTGTTTCACCGGACAGCATAATGGCATCGGCTTCTTCGTACACGGCATTAGCTACATCCGTTACTTCTGCTCGAGTAGGAATCGGGTTTTCAATCATGGATTCCAGCATGTGAGTGGCGACAATCACCCGTTTACCTCGCTGGGCGCAGAGGCGAATAATTCGGCGCTGAACTCTGGGGAGTTTTTCGATGGCAATTTCTACGCCGAGATCACCTCGTGCCACCATGACGCCATCGGATACATCAACAATCTCACTGAGATTTTTAACGCCTTCCTGGTCTTCAATTTTAGAAATGATTTTAATCTTGTCGACTTTATCGCCCAATAGCTCGCGTAGCTGATGGA